>JABJAH010000038.1 GCA_018666155.1 Rhodospirillaceae bacterium
CAACAGATCCAAACGATGCCCGCGTCTTCTATAAGGAATCGGCGATTTGGCAAGGTGAACTGGACCAACTTGTTGATCCGAACGTCACCGCAGCTTCTGCACGGCTTTCCTATAGTGCGGCATCCAGTTGGCGCCCGTGGATGGAGATGGGCGATATAAAAGGGCACACCATGTCGAGTGGTATCGGCGCGACGTGCAACAGTCTGGCGGAGATGCCGGAAGAATGGCTGCGCCTTACTAAAATTCATCACCCCGATATTTTAGAAAATCCCGAGGGAGTTCTAAGAGGGGAAACCTGAAGCGGATGAAAAAGTATGTCCTAACCGCGACCGTCGTCCTGCTCGGAGTTTTCGGGGTCGTTATCTATGCTTCGGGTGAATGGATTTACATTGATCGGTTCGTCAATCAGCCGGAGAATGCAGGCGAATGGCCGGATTCATTTTACGAGCCCACCTACACCATCGGCAGTGGAGACGGGGCGTTCTTTCCGTCCTTTGACGCTGACTCCAACACCATTTCACCTGAGGCTTTAGAAGCGGCATCGTCTTGGGCAGCCGAGCGAAACTCGGTCGCACTTATTGTTCTTCATCGCGGCCAAGTAGCCCTTGAACGGTATTGGGACGGCGTAGACCGCCATGTCCCCTATAGCGGTCGTGGGATGACCAAGTCCTTGATTGGCATTCTGTACGGTTTTGCTGTCGCAGACGGCGCAGTCGTTTTGGATGAACCGGCCGCGACTTATTTGCCTGAGTGGCGCAACGACGAACGGTCGAAAATCACGGTCCGTCATCTCCTTGAAAACACAAGTGGGCTCGAGAATCCTCCGTTCACGGATAGCATTTTCAACAAACAGACGAGATTGGCGTGGGCCCCAGACATCGCAGCAGCCGCGCTTTCCTTTCAAGCAGAGCGCCCCGCGGGCGAAATATTTAATGTCTCAAGTGCCAATTCGACTTTGCTAGCGGTCATTCTGCAGCGCTCCACCAAAATGCCGATACTCCAGTATTTTGAAGAACAATTGTGGACGCCCCTTGAAGCAGAGAAAGGTATTTTTTACGCGGAGCGCTCAGGTGGGCGGGCTCACATCGACTGCTGTTTCCGTGCGACACCTGGAGATTGGGTGCGCCTCGGAAGCATGCTTGCGCACGATGGCGTCTACAACGAACAACAAGTCCTGCCGTCCGGTTGGGTGGCAGAAATGACAGCGCCTGGCCGACACTATGAAGCCTATGGGCTGCACATGTGGCGTGGACAGCCCTACGCAGAAATAAGAGAAGTGTATGAAGGGACTGGTATCGGTCACTACCAATCCGAGCCATTCCTTGTGGATGACGTCCTATTCCTCGAAGGCGGAAGTAACCGGGTGATGTGGGTCAGTCCGTCACTGGACTTGGTAATTCTGCGATTAGGTCGAACAACCGACAAGTGGGATCACTCCTTTATTCCAAACACAATTATTCGCGGTCTGAACCTTAGCCAAGGGAGCGGCTAGCTATGTCGCGCTTCGTTCTCTCTTTTATTACGGTCTTGCTTGTCAGCTACGTGGGCTTGGTTCAGGCGAAGGACCTCGTCTTTTCTGAAGTTGCTGGAGGAGGCGATATTCCTCTGAACGTTGTCGAAGCAGGATCACCGGACGGCAAGGAAATCCTATTCATTCATGGTGTCAGTCAAAGCTACCTGAGCTGGCGCGCGCAACTTGCTTCGGATCAGCTACAAGATTTCCGCATGGTTGCGTTTGATTTGCGCGGCCATGGCAATTCAGCGAAGCCTTGGATGAGCAAAGACTATAACGACAGTGCCCTTTGGGCAGAGGATGTTGCCGCAGTCATCGCTGCAAAGAAGTTGAAAAATCCAGTCGTGGTCGCCTGGTCTTACGGCGGCGTCGTGTTGATGGACTACATTCGACATTATGGGACGGCTGATATTGCGGCTGTCAACTTTGTGGCTAACACTGGCGTATTGATCGATCGTATCGAAGATCCAAAATCGAGTGACGCAGAACTCATGAGCCAAATGATTGCCAATCAAGCGCGCCAGCAGTCGCCCGATATAGAAGAAAATATGGCATCCGTGAAATTCGCTGTGCCCCTTCTTACCGAAACGAACCTGGGAGACGCGTGGCGGCAGGACGCCATGATGGTGACGATGATGACACCGTCGTATGTCCGTCGCGCGCTTGCAGGGCGTAAAATTGACAATAAGGATCTCACGGGGCCCTTAAGCGACATATCGTTTTTGCTTTCTTACGGTGCGAAAGACGGCTCAGTGACAGACCCTATGTCTGAGAAATTTCGCTCGATTTACCGACAAACGATCACGTCTAAGTATGACGGCATAGGGCATTCTCCGTTCGCAGAAGAGTCTGAGCGTTTTAATAGAGAATTATTTGAGTTCGTTTATTCAACGGGGCACTGATCCTTTCTGAGTTAGGGTTTGTGCATGTGTATTTGGTTACTGAAAGGAAATATTTAAGATGGTATCAAGGCGTAGTTTTGTAGCTTCAACTGCAGGCGCAGCTGGAGCGGTGTTGGGTGCTAAAAATGCGAATGCTCAGGAGCTGATCTCTGTCAGCCCGCCGACCAGCCAGGTCACATCTGAGTTTCTTTACTTTGAAGATCCGGTAGAAGAGTTTCGAGCGCATTTGCGTATGGAACGAGACTTGGTGGCAGAGCAAGGCTCGACCCTGACATGGTACCACTGGATGGTTTTCGCTATCCCAGGTGGGCGTCGGCCAGAACCTCTGATGCGCTATGAGGGTATTGAGTACAGTTATTTTCGTCACCTCGGGAATAACAACTATCGTATCCACGCTCACAACGTGTCCTATGCGCGCGACCTTAAGACCAACGCGTTCATCGATAGCGTGGTGAACCCGATCACTCAGGAACGCGTGGAGGTTCCGGTTTCCTTACTACTGACGGACCCTGGTACAATTGCGAACCCGCAAGGATTCCGAAACCTCAGCGGAACCGGTGATTACCAAGATGTGTTTCGGCAGTTCCGCGTTGAAGATAACCTTATCAAACTGGATAGCGTCCGCAGTGCACCGCCGGATTGGCCCGCAACTCATATTGAGAATTCTTGCCAATGGGTCGAGCATGATCTGTTCTCGAATGAGACGATTACCTCTCTACCAGTGCATTTCTGTGGTCACTATGCCTTCGAATATTATCCTTGGCTCAATATGCCCAAAGAATACGAGCATGGTCATTTGGCCGGGTTCTGGGATGGTAAGAAGGTAAACTCTCCGGCTGAGCTTCCGAGAGAGATTCTTGAGCGCCTAGAGCGGGAATACCCGGAACTCTTGGCGCCGCGCTGGGAGGAATTCGACAAGCCAGCGCCCTTCGAAATTTGATTTCTAAGGAAGCTTGTGTTTTCCGGTTAATCGTTCGACCGCTACGTGTTTCAGAATTTTCGTCGTCGCCACGAAGAGAAAGAATAGGAAGTATTTGATCATGACTAATGACAAGATTAACCGTCGCTCTGTATTAACTGCCGGCGCTGCGATGACGGCGTTACCGGTGCTGAATGCCGTGATCGCGCCTGGGCGAGCTAATGCGGCGACCACCACATCTGATGGTGCATCGTTGCTTGGGCCGACTTACGATCTCACCACCGGGCGCGGCAATGTCGATGCATACCTTAAGCTCACCTCCAACCTCGATATGAAGTCCACGCACTACGGCTGGATCGAGGGCATTGTTATGGGGGTCGCTCCTGGCGGTGCACTCAAGAACATATGTGGTTTTCGTGGGTTCGGTTGTAATCGCTTATTGCCCTACGACGGGCCAGAATACGGCTATCGCCGCGTCTTGCGTGAGGTCGTGTTTTACACAGACCTAGAGACCGGTGAAATCCTCGAAGAGATGGAAAATCCATACACGGGCGAGATGGTGCGTGTGGTACCAGTCGCCAACGACCCCTTTAACGCAATATTCCGGGAAAGCTGGCCAGAAGCGCCAAACTATGGAGGACTTAACACAGAGGTGCGTGAGCCTAAGCCCTTCATCCTCAATTGGAATATTATTGGCGGGAAGCTGATGATGGAGATTCATGTCCATCTTTATTATCCCAATGCGCTTGATCCGAAGGTCTGGGTGCGGGAAAGCTCAGGCCCCATGAACCGGGTGACAGAGACGTTTATCTACTCGGCGTCCCTCGATGATTTGCAGAACCCTGAGCTGACGACAATTCCAAGCACTGGTGCCTGGGGCCGCGTAACGCCATGGTTGCCCTGGATGCTTATGGGGCAGGCACCTGGCCATTGCCTATACAACTGTATGTTCGCGGACGTGAAGGGGCCTGAGGACATGCCAGACCAGAAAATCGTCGAGTATATCGCCAAGCATTATCCGAAATTTCTTGATGCGCCGACGGAATGGGAAGAGCCGTCGTTATCGTCGCTTGAATGGTATGCTCGTGAGCAGAAGCCTGTTCCCCCAGGGGGCGTTTAGGCCTGCGTTTTCGGTGATAGCTGGTAAATTTAACGAATCTAGGAGAAACCAAAGATAGGAATTCTAAAATTTGAGCCCGATCTTTAGAATTTAGGAGCTCGCAGATCCGTCTCTCACGGGTGGTCATGTGGGATTCTGACTAAGGGGCAACTTTTCGCTATTAGAGACAACGATCAACCAGTGCCCAGTTTCGCCCTTACCGGTCCACCATCCCTTTTTTGTTCGAGTATCCACCTAGGGAATCCTTGCCCCGAACAACACAATCTGTGGTTCGCTCCTCGACCGGTGCAAACCCGAGCGTCGAGCGAAGTTGGCGTTCCATGTTGCAATTCTCGCGGTATAGCGGAAGTATAGTTCACATACAGTCACAGTTTTACCCGAATATAGAGGTTCTCTTCATGCGATCTTTTCTTGCCCTAGCTTTCAGTGTTTGTCTTTTGCCGATCACCGCGTTTGCGGAGACCCCGATGGGGAATGATGTCTATGTGATGGCAGACTCTACGGTGCCGGCTATCGCCATGGCCGCCTGGAAAGATGGCAGCACTGTCAATTCTGTAGCAGGCGCTGATGCTTCCGACGCACCGAGCAACGCGGTTACATATGCCGCGAAGCAGGTGGTTTGGCCGACGGGTCGCGTGCGTGTGATGACCTTTGACAAAAAGACCGGCGGTGTTTTGCACCCAATCACAGATGAGACACTTCTTTATGTGTTGTCAGGCACTGCGGAAGTCGGTGTGGGCAGTGAAACCGTAAAGATCGTGGCGGGCGATGTCGTCAGTTTTCCATCGGGCGCCCTGCGTAACTCTGGCAAAGCGTCAGGTGCAAAAATTGTCACCTGGAACGTGCCCAGTTTAACGGGGGAAGCGACACCCACCCACGTCAAAGGCGCTGACGTAAAAGAAGGCGGCGGTGGTGCGATTACGCTGAAGCGCTACTCCTTTCCAGGCAACTCTGTGCGTGCCGTAAAACTGGCAGCGGGCGGCAGCACCAATCCCAATAGTGCGAAGACCGATTCAATGATCTACGTTACCGGTGGGCCGATGACATTTTACCAGAATGGGATCGAATTCGTTGTCGATGAGGGGGATTTCATCCGCGAGGTTGCCGGCGCAACGCACAATTGGAACGTTCCGAATGACTCCGGTTTCGTCACAACAAGTGGGTTGCCGCTCGATATGGCAGACATCAATCCAGACGAAGCGACGGATATCCCGCCTGAGCGTTGAGTGCTCTGCGTAAGATTTACAAGTGGTTGACTGGCAGGGCCTTCTAAAGCGCGATTGCGGTTAGCGCGCGAAATTCTGGATCAGTGATTCTTGTAGGATGGCTCCCCAGCCGCCCCGGATATCCGAGCCGGTGCCGAATTTGTCACCGTAGGTATCTCCGGGCATGCGGTCACCCTTAAAGGTGAAGACAGGCCGTCCAAGATACATCCACTGTAAGCGTCCGTCCGTGTTTGACCGTGTTGTCCAATTGCCGATTGGATTGCCGTTCTCTGGCACGATCATGGGATCCCAGTTCGCGTCTACGCACGCTTCGTCGCACGTCGTTACACGCACCTTTTCCCAATCACTGACCAAGTAGTAGAGGGTCATGCGATCTGGCGTGGCCATCACTGGGCCGATATCGGTTTCTTGAAAGGCAACCCAATCGGGAATCGCTGGCGCGTCCTGCAAGATTACAGCTTGCCAGCCGCCATCTGCATCGGAGCAATTTCGTTCATTTTGATCGCAGTCTTCATTCGTGATGTATAGCGCTTGCTCTTGATAAACCCATTGAGACAGGCCATCGGCGCGCTGGTTGATGGTCCAGTCCTCACTGTTTGGTCGAGCAAGCCACGGCGCCTCTATTGGCAGCCAGGAGCCCATGCAAGAGTCATCGCATTCCGACGCCGGTCCCGTGTAAATAGTGTGACCATCTAGATCCGAAAGTGTCTGCCCCAAGATCGATGCCTTGATTGCGACGTTGGGTGGCGTGCCCACTGGTTCATAAAGAACGTCCCATGAACCAGACGCTTTCTCACCAACCATCGCGCCCGGATATGTGTCTTTGGCATAGGTGTAAACCGGCTTGCCACGATACGCCCACTGGGGTGTTCCGTCCGGCCGGGTTATGACCGTCCATGCGCCACTTGGTTCGGCATCGCCACTTACAATCACCGGCGGCCAAAGATCTGCGCATTCATCTGCGCAGGTGGATGTGCCCATCTGTTCGCGATCTTTTTTGAAGGTATAGAGCGTCAATCCATCGGCGCTTACGAATAGGCGGCCACCGCCCATATCGCGTGCGGCGACCTCTGGTGGGAGGGGGTTATCCGCTGCCCATGCTGGTATGTTCATCAGCGCAAGTGCGCCGATCAAATTGACGAGTATACGAAGTGTCATATGAGGCCTAGACGAGTACTTGAGAGATGGTCTTGGTGGTTTCTAGCGAGCCCGTGCCCCAACGTTCGATAGGAACACCCATCACTTGCAAGGCCGTCAGACCGATGCGGGTGATCGGGTCGCCGTTGCCGGCAATATGCATGCCTGTTTTAAGCCTGCCGCCGGCGTTGCCGATCATCATCACTGGAATATTGTCGACCGAGTGCACGCGAGAATTGCCTGTATCCGAATTGGCGAAGATCAGCGTGTTGTCGAGTAACGTGCCGTCGCCTTCACGGATGTCCTTGAACGCTTGGATGAAGACCGCCAGGGCTTTCATGCTGGTGACGTGTAGTTCAGCAACCTCGCGCTGATACCCTAAACTGGCATCGATAGGCTCTTCGTGAGTCAATGTATGGTGGGTGAAGGACTCGCCGCGCCGGCGTAATAACGATAACGCCTGCGAATACAGCATGTTGAATACACGGGTCTGATTGCAGGCCAGTGCCATCACAAGAATGTCGGTGAGCAGCTTGTGATTACGCTGAGCCACTTCAATCTCGATACCGAGAACTTCGTCTTCGGGTGGCGGGGTAGGTATGCCGCAGGCTTCAGAGACGTCGGGTTTTTCCATCTGCAGGGCCAGCTGATTCTCAAGCTGGCGGATGGACGTGAAATACTCATCCATGCGCGCCCGATCAGATGCGCCTAGCGTCCGGAGGAAGTCCTTACTTTCTTCGTGCACGGCAGAAAGCACGCTGCTGCGAACCATCACGCTCGGCGCCGGTGTGAAGTCCGCCTGGTTGGGGTCGACAAATCCGGGCCCGAATACGCGCTGATAAAACGCGAGGGGCGAGACGTCCGCGGCGTTGCGGCTTGTGGAATTGCGGAACGTGTAGCTATCTCGGGCGCTGCCGGTGGCTGAAAGATCAAGGGAGCGAAAGCGGGTGCTGGCGCCGATGTGATCGGCAATGATCACATCCAAAGTTGGTTCTGGTGTATCGCCGAAAGTGCGGGGCACGGTGCCGGTCTTGGCCGCAACCCAACCCGAGAAGTGCACAGCGCTGGGGCGTCCATCGAGCGGCGTATTGAACGCATTGAAATAGTTAAGATCGTTTACGTAAGGCGCCAAAGGCTGCGTTTCTTCAAGAAATGTAATCTCAGGCTTGCCGTCCATGGCGATGCCGCGACCGGGCGTATGGCCCAGACCCCAGAACCAACTGCCAAAGCGCAACGGGATCGGTGCGCCTGAAGCCAGTGCGGTGCCGCTGTCGTTGAGGAAACAGTCGAGGAAAGGTAACCCCACAGCGACCGCAGACCCAGCAGCGGTACCCCGCAGGAAAGAGCGACGGTTCAAGGTCATAAACTAGTCTCCTCAGTAGATAGTATGCCTGCGTCTGCAGTGGTGGTGTCCAGTGACGGAGGCGCGACGCGGTAGAAAGCGTCGCTCAACACGATTTCCTTCAGCAACTCAGTAACCTTATACCCCGTTTCGGCAAACTTTTCTTCAAGGTGAGCCATCCATTGCCGTTCGGCAGGCACCGGCGAGTGGCCAGTGCCATAAGCATAAAGTCGGTGGGTGACACAGGCCGGGGCAGAAGGATTCTGGCGCAACGCCTGGCCCAGGCCAACGGCGTCAGTATAGGCAATGCCATCCAATTCGCCGGACGTGTCGATAACGGCACCGTTTTCTGTCGTCCGAAGCTGACCCGCGCCGTCGAAGGTTTCCATCGCCAAACCGATGGGGTCCATCAGTTTATGACAACCGGCACAGCTGGCTTCTTCATTGTGAGCGGTGAGGCGTTGGCGGGCGGTGAGGTTGATAGGATTGGTGTCGTCGTTGAAATCAGAGAAGTCGACGTCGCCTGGCGGCTCTGGAATTTTCTGACACAGAAGATGTTCACGCACGGCTTGTCCCCGCAAAGTTGGCGAACTTTTTCCGGGGTGAGAAAATAACGCCTGAAAACTGAGGTGAGTATGAATGCCAGCCCAGGGACTGTTGTCGGGAAATTCGTAAGGCGCCCAGCCTTCCGGATTTTCCACCGGCACGCGGTAAACCGGACCAAGTGCGCCGCTAATGAAGGTTTTGCGAGTGGTAAAAATATCCCGGTAATCCGCTTTTTCATCGAGCAGAAGATGGGTCAGGGTGCGCAGCGTTTGTTCCTTAGCGTCTTCCGTCACGGCAAGGATGAAGGCCGGATATATGATCGGATCCTTTTCCAGGATATCAAAGCGTTCGAACTCCAGCATGTCTTCGAAGAACGCCGTGAGTCCATTCTCAACGCGCGGAGAGGCAATCATCCGCTCAAATTGCTGTTCGAGACCGTCTTCGTTGTCTAGGTCTCCTGCTGCGGCAGCATCTAATAGAACTGCGTTCGGCGTCGTGTTCCACAACAGAAAACTGAGTCGCGTCGCTTTCGAGTAAGCGTCCAGCCGGTACAGGTCATCGTGCTCAGGGTCAGCCTCGACGGTTTCGTTGATGTAAAGAAACTTAGGCGACACCATCATACCGGTCAGGCCGTAGGCTAATCCCTGATAAAAATCGCCAAGGGACTCAGCCCCTGAGCCTGAGAGGCTGGTGTAAAGCGTTTGTTCTGCGTCCGTGAGCGGCCGGCGAAACAAAAACCGCCCGACCGATGACACGAACGTTTCGGCGCAGGCGTTATCCCGAGCGGTTGCAGACGCTGGTGCACAAGGCATCAAGACCTTGCGATTTTCCTCGTCCACAACTTGCAGAGCGATGGTGCGAGCCAAGCCTTCGTAACGTTCCAACGCTGCCGGGGTAATGGTTGCGCTGCTGGCCCCGAGGGCCAATAGGCCATCGATCCGCTCTAGGGGGTCGAACCGTCCGGCGACCACAATGTTGCCACCAAACACGTCCCGTATGGTGTTGCGGTATTGTTGTTCGGTCAGGCGCCGCAGTTGCGGCTCACTGCTCTCAGTTAGAGGTTCGCCCTCGCCACAACCACTGAGCGTTACGGCTAACGCGGATAGCAGAACGGCACGAAATAATTTATTGATGTGTTTCATTGTCGCTCGAGAACTCTATTCGCCGCGTGCGGCAAGTTGTGTGGGGTGTGGCTCAGACTTCACCTCGGACGTCTTCGCATCGTCGTCCACTGGCTTAACGATATAAGCTGGAATCGCTTCGATAGAATAAGACGAAGAGAGGGCCGTGCATTCGCCCGTTTCCGGGTCAGGATATCCGTCTGCGAGTTCATGCGCCGCTTCATACACAGCCGGGCAGCTGAACTGTCCAGTTACGGCCAGGTAGCCGCCTTTGCGGAAATAGCTCCAGAAGTTCTCAACATCGCGATAGCCCGCGATGATTCCTTTGGCGCGCTCTTCAGATGCGTCCAGATCCAACTCCATGCGCATGTCTCTTAGGTGAATCTCAGAGTGAGCGAGATTGCCGTAATAGGGCAAGAAGGCCTCGATCGGATCCGTTGACAAAACGCCGTCGACGATGCGGCCCTTAGCCGCGTTGCCGTACCCGGGAATGTCATGCACCCGATAACTGGCGTAGGACAGGACATTGCCTTGGGCATCTTTTGGAAAAATGTCATTGGCCCGATACATGCGCACGGTAACGTCGTCATCATTGCGGCGGTCGTCTACCTCGCTGACCTCGATGAGGATAACCCCCTGCGACGTGTCGATCAGCTCGCCGTTTGCATTGGTTTCGACATAACCGCTATCGCGCCACCCGAAGGTGCAGCCCAATAGCCGGTACATTTGGTTATCGATCCCGGGTTTACCGTCGGGTGTTGTGAAGTTCTTGTGGCTGCAGGTTTTTGGTGTTGGGCTACTGTCCAGAAGGCCATCCAAATTCATGCCATAGGAGATGTCGCCCTCGACCGTCTTGTGGGGCGGGTCTTGAACTATTGTCGGAACAGCGCAGACATCCTCTCCGTTGGGACCACGCTTGGCGGACATGGCGCGGCGCGTGCCCGTTACGGGTTCGATATCGCCACCGTTTGTGAGTTCGTCGCGTATCCCTGGCTCTAGGCTCTTCCACCAGATTTCATCGTTACCGATGGCCAGGCCGCGAGGGCACTCCTCCATGTATTTGGTCTCGTAAACCGAGGTGTAAAACGACACGACGACCAATCCGATCGTCCGCTCCGTATCCACGTCTGCAGCCGTAGGTGTAGCGGCGCTAGCGCCAAGAGCAAACGCTCCAATCGCTGACAGCGTCTTCAATTTCATATCTTTATTCATGCCACCTCAAATTCCTGCAGGTCGATATAGAGCGCGCATCATTTTGCCCGCTTATGTAGGCGTATCATGCTCAAATAGTTGGCGATTTCAAAACCCGTTTCAGCGCCATGGCCACCAGTCGCACTACACAGGCTTTTAGCCCAGACCTCACGAACGGGCAGTTCTATTCATATTGTAGTCAATAAGCGAACGTGCTCGCCTAAATTGCCTCGGATTGGTGTTGATTTTCGGTCAACGTATCGGGCCTCGCTGGACATTGAGAAGCCCTGTCGTCTATGCCCATGCCAATCACCCTTTTGCGATATAGATCGGAGAGCTTCTCTATGGTTTTTAAGCGCTTTATCGCCTCTCTCGCTCTTCTCGGCATCGTGCAGTCTGGGCTGGCCGTTGCAGCGCCTGATTATGCTGGTACAGAGGGGCCGCCGATCAAGTTCAGCGCCACATTATCCGCTGATGAGCAAAGCGCGCCGACCGAAAGTCCAGGTGTCGGCATGGCCGAATTCGAACTGGATCGGGCCTCCCAGACGCTTGATTGGACAATTACCTATAGCAATCTCACGTCTAACGCTGTCGCCGCACACATTCATGGGCCTCAAACCCCAGGCGGAAACGCCGGTGTCCTCTTCAATTTGGCTCCTGACGGTATGAGGAGCCCATTGGTCGGTTCGGTTGTCCTTAATGACGGCGAGCTTGAGTATCTTCTGACCGGGCGACTGTACGTAAATATCCACACGCCGCAGTACCCTGCAGGCGAAATCCGGGGCCAAATCATGCGTTTGCGTCCAGAATAGCTAGTCTTGGCGGAGTGGCGGTGTTCACACGGCGCTCACCGGAAGATAGTAAAGTGGCCGTCCGGCGCTGAAAAGCGTATGAATAATCATAAGAAAACCCTGCAATTTAAAGGGCTTGGGCGTCATTTTGGCGGAAATAGTAATATGAAGACACGTCAGGACCAGATGAAAAGTCAGTTTTTCCCAGCATTTGCCGTAACAGCCGCCATTTTGACTGCGGCGACGAGCGTAGCGGCTGCGGATGCGCCACCGAACAGGACGCTCGGCTTCGTCGTTAAGGACTGGATGCCTGCCGTTTATGAAACCAAATTCATAGATGAGTGCCCAGCTGGATTGAACATTAGTAACGACGAAATCTGGTGGCGCAGCCTCTCTAAGGAAGAGCGCAGCGAAAAGACACAAGACGGGTTGATCACAACCCTAGACCGCTGGTTTTTAGCCAAGAACCGCGGTCCCAACAGTGAAGACGTCTGTATTAACCCGGAAGTCATTAAAGATGATCCGCCGTTATTGACGGTTGAAGGTGCGACGTCGTTCGGTGTCGACCTCGACGGCAACGTTGATGGAAGCGCTACATCTAAGTCCTGTACACATCAAAACTTTACCAGCCCGGCGGGTGTTCCGGGCATCGACAATCAGCTCTATAGGCTGATCGGCTGTATCTACGGCTTTCGCGACCAGGGCGTGATCGAAATCAACGCGAACGAGATGCGCCGCACCAGCGGCCTGGCCATGATCCTCATTGAAGTGACTGACGTTGATGACGTCCGCAACGATGACGACGTGACGGTGACTTATTACCGCTCAATCGATCAATTCCCTCTGGATAGCTCCGGGCAAGTCATTCCGTACTCGAGCTATCGCATCGACCAAACGGATGGTGGCCCGCGCTATGGCGACACGTTGAAGGCCTCTATTGTCGATGGTGTTATTCAGACCGGTTCTGGAGATGTCAGATTGCCCTACTATGGCAACTACAACTACTTACACCCGGTCATACGGGATATGCAGATGAAGTTGCAGATCACGGAAGACGGCACCAACGCCCAGGGCACGGTGTCCGGGTACTATGACCTTGAGCAGTATCTCTATCATACTGGCGGTCTGGGCCCGGTTATTACCACCGGGAATTTTAGCTGTCCGGCGTTCTTCGAAGCGGCCAAAAGCCTGGCCGATGGCTACCCTGATCCGGAAACAGGGGAGTGCACTCACATTTCGTCAGCCTTTGAGGTCAATGCCTTTGCTGCGTTTATTGTGCACCCGGATCAATCAAGTGAAATGGAAACTGCCGAGCGTTGAGTCTGTCATCGGACAGGCATCGCGTGGAGTTTAGGTGAGACATGTTGATATCTAAAATGAAGCTCTCTTTCAGCCGAAACGCATGGGTTGCAGTCGCCGCCCTCGGGTTGGTCGCGTGCGGTGAGAGCGAGCCACAAACTGGCGGCGCCCCTCCGGACATGCGGCGCATAACGGTCGAGCAATACCGCAATGTGATCCATGATGTATTCGGCGAACATATTGAGATTGCGAGCCGCTTTGACCCGTTGGTCCGCACCGACGGTCTATTCGCGGTCGGCGCTAGCAATGCCTTGGTCACGCCGTCCGGTTTTGAGAAATTTTACAAGGTCGCACGGTCCGTTGCGGGCCAGGTGGTGAACGAAGATAATCGCGCCGTGCTTGTATCCTGTGAGCCGGCGGATGCGTCTCGTGCCGATGACGCGTGCAGCCGTCACTTTTTCGCTGAGGCCGGACGATACCTTTATCGCAGGTCGTTGACAGAATCTGAGATGGAAACGGCCGTCTCGGCGGCCAATGAAGTGGCCGATCATTTCGGTGATTTCTATTCCGGGATTGAGTTTGGTCTAACGGGATTGCTAGTCACACCAAATTTTCTTTTCATTGTCGATGAGACTGAGCCAGATTCATCATCGCCGAGTGGTCTACGCCTAACCGGCTACGCTAAGGCGGCTCGCTTGAGTTTCTTCCTGTGGAACTCGGCTCCCGATGACATGCTGCTCGCGGCTGCAGAATCAGGCGACCTTCACACTGAGAAGGGCTTGAAGCAGCAAGTTGATCGGATGTTGCGGTCTCAGTATCTGGCCCGTGGCGTGCGCGCGTTTTTCGAAGACTTCCTCGACCTTGAGAAGTTCGAGACCCTCGAAAAAGACACTCTAATTTATCCGGCCTACACCGTGAACGCAGCGGATAGTGCGAAGGAGCAGCTGCTCCGCACTATCGTTGACCACACCGTCAACAAGGATGCGCCATATCCGGAAATCTTCACGACACGGAACACGTTCGTCGATTCTCATCTCGGGCGTGTTTATCAGGTGCCTATCACGCGGCCGGACGGTGGCTGGCAGCCCTATGAGTTCCCAGAAGATGACGTCAGAGCAGGCATTCTGACTCAGATGGGTTTCCTCTCTTTGTATTCTCACCCAGGGCGAAGCTCGGCGACCTTGCGCGGTAAAGCCGTGCGGGAATTACTGTTATGTCAGAAGGTGCCAGACCCACCCGGCGATGTAGATTTCTCCTTATTCAACGATCCAGACGCACCAAGCCGAACCGCTCGAGATAGGCTTACAGCTCATGCAACGGTGCCCTCTTGCGCCGGCTGCCACAAGTTGACGGACCCTATCGGCCTTGGTTTCGAGCAATTTGATGGGATCGGTCAGTTTCGTGTGGCTGAGCAGGGCGCGGTCATCGACGTTTCTGGCGACCTCGACGGCAACCAATTCAATGATGCCAAGTCTTTAGCTCAGGCGATGCACGACAGCCCGGGTGTGCCCGCCTGTCTTACCAATCAGTTGTATTCTTATGCTGCGGGCCGGGCGCCAGAGCGCGACGAACGGGAGTTCGTCCGCTACTTAGAAGCAGCGTTCGCTAAATCCGAATACAGCCTACAAGCCCTTCTTGGCGACATCGCCACCAGCGACGCATTGTATGCGGTCACTCAGCCCAAGAGTGGACCTGACGGTGTGCGAGCGGCTTCCATAAACGGCAAGGCAAAGCAGGAGCGTGGATCATGAGCTTTTTTCTTCACAGCAAAAAGTCCCGTAGGCAAGTACTGCGTAGCATGGTGGGCGGCGGCGTGGCCTCCTTGACGCTTCCTTTTCTGGATTGCTTTCTGAATACAAACGGGACCGCGTTGGCTAGCGGCGCGGCGCTCCCCGTGCGGTTCGGTACCTGGTACTGGGGTATGGGACATACGCCTAACCGGGCCGTGAAGGATAAGGTCGCAACGGGACCAGGTATTGAATTCCTCGATGAGACCAAGGCGCTGATCCGACATAAGGATAAGCTAAATTACTTTGGCAAATTCAACATGCCGTTGGACGGCCGGTCCAACTACACTCACTTCTCTGGGTGGGTCGCTAATCGCACCGGCTCTGCGCCTGAAGCAGGTGGCAATATTCCGGCGCCGACTTTAGACCTCTTGATCGCAGACGAAATCGGCAAGGGCACGCGGTTTCGCACGCTCGATGTCAGCAGCGTCGGTATAGCGCGGGAGAATTATAGCGCCCGCAACACCTATAACCGTGCGGCCGCAGAAGTAGATCCAGTTGCTCTGTTTGATCGCATTTACGGCCCTGAGTTCGCTGACCCTAATAAGGCGGACTTCAAACCTGATCCGGACGTCCGGTTGCGCAAGAGTGTGTTGTCGGCGTTCACGGAAGAAACCAAAGACTACATGAAGACTTTGGGCGCCGCCGACAAGCAGAGGATGGACCAGTACTTTACGTCTATCCGTGAAATCGAAAATCAGTTGGCGTTGCAGCTGACCAAGCCAGAGCCTAACAAAGCTTGTCGCGTGCCAGAGCGGCCGGGCGAGTTGGGTCCTCAGGAAGTGGCCAGAGTCCGTGAAGTGGATTCTGTCGTAGAGACCCACAAGGTCATGACCAAAATCCTAGCGATGGCAGTGGCCTGCAACCAGACCAACGTGTTCAATATGGTGTTTACCGATAACTTCGCAAACGTTCGTCGCGTCGGAGAAACTTACACTCACCACTTGCTGACCCACGAAGAAGTTGTCGATGCCGAACGGGGGTATCAGCCATTGACCTACTGGTTCAATGAGAAGTCGATGGAGGGTATGGCGACGTTCATCGACATCATTGAGAGCATCCCTGAAGGTGACGGCACTTTGCTCGATAACTGCCTGATCTTCGCTTCCTCGGAGACAAACTACGCCCGGCTGCACACCATCGACGGTGTGCCGGTTTACCTCATCGGTGGGGCCGGTGGTCGGATGAAGCAAGGCATGTATGTGGCGGGCGGTGGTGATCCGATCACGCGGGTTGGGTTGACGGCCATGCAGATTATGGGTGTTCCCGTTCAAAACTGGGGAACAAAATCGTTGGCCACCTCAAAGACAATCTCAGAAGTATTAGTTTAGGCGCAGCGTTAACAGGAGTTGCGGCTGCAAACGAAGTGGAAAGGTTATGCGAATGACGGTTCATGCGCGGCTATGCGCTCTTATGGTTCGGGCCGTTGCGCCGATCTTATGTCTTGGACTCGTGCCAGCCATTGGCCTGGCTGAGATCCCTGCACCGAAAGCGCCGAGCACTTTCGTTCTTGTCGCAAAAGGCCACGGTTGGGCGGTCACTAACGCAGGCCAGATGACTCTTTATACTTCGAAGCGCGATATAAAGCCTGGCACGTCAACTTGTGTTGAGGACTGCGCGGTGACGTGGCCACCGTATTTGGCTCCGGAACAGACGGTCATCGGCGACGGTTGGTCGGTCATTACCCGAGCGGATGGCAGCCGGCAGTGGGCATACGAAGACAAGCCTTTGTACCAGTACAGCGTCGATCAAGGCCCGGGTGATACCTATGGCGAGGGCATTGGCCTGCTTTGGGACATTGCTTTCATAATCGCTCCGACACCGCCAGGTATTAGCGCCAGAAAGACTCTGATGGGACATGTCGCTGCGGATCAACATCAGAAAACTTTGTATGTGCCACCGGTTGAAGTGGATGTTGCGTCTTTGTGTGTCGAAAATCCCTGCCAGGAACAATGGAGCCCGGTCACGGCACCACGTGTCGCCCGTTCAATTGGTGACTGGGACGTCGTCTCGCGTGACGACGGTTTGAAGCAGTGGGTGTACCAAGGGCGACCATTATTCCGATATTCTGGCGATGTCTTAACCGGTGAGGCTTCAGGGCACGGCGTTGCTTTGGATTCGGATGAGAACACGATGGAGACCATGGTCCTTGAGCCGCGGCCACCGTATCCCGATTGGGTTAGGGTTCAAGACACCGACGCCGGCGAAATGCTCGCCGACGAAAACTACAATACGATCTACACTTGGGATCCAAGCCGCCTATTCTCGAGGCTAGCCCAACCGGTCGCAGAATGTGGAGTGGAATGCTTGGACGAAGAATGGGTGCCCATGTATGCAGAGTCTGATGACGTAGCGCCTGGGGGGAATTGGGCGATTCTACCTCTGTCGGATGGTCGTGGGCAGTGGGCCTACAAAGGCCGGCACCTTTTCACCAATGTGCGAGACAAGACTCAAGGCTCTTTCTTGGGTTATCGCCATGGCGGCAATCGGGCGGCGAATGTCGTCATGCACTCTGGAGACGCGTTACAGGGCACGCTGAGGCGACCGTAGGGAAAATCAGGTCGAGGCTATCTGATGCCTTTCACAGAATTTCATATTTCCAGAGCGTCGCCTGCATGCGACAACCATCATCGAGATGAGGAAATTGGGTAGAGGTTTACTATGAGCAATGAAAAGACATTTAGCCGTCGTTCCGTGGTCAAGCTTGGTGTTCAGGCACCGTTTGCTGTCGCTGCGACGAGCATGCTTGCGGCCTGTGGTGGTGAAGAGATTGCTTTGTGTGCCGATCCTAACGCCTTGAGCTTTGGTGAAAATAGCATTCGCCAAGCCAACAAGTACACGGAAGAATCAGCCGAGCCTGAGAACAATTGCCTCAACTGCGCGTTCTTTACGCCAGAACCTGCAGGGCCCGACGGAGAGGTGCCCAACTGCGGCCATTGCAGCATTTTCGAAGGGCTGGCCAGTAAGAACGGCTACTGCGATTCCTGGAGCACTAAGGATACGGGACAGGGCTAAATACGCATCAGCGTTGTTTGTCCACGTCGGCTTCAGTCACTGGGCCACCTCGGTTGCCCCAATCGGACCGCAGATAGCTACTCAATAGAGCAATCTCATCATCGTCTAATTTATTACCAAACGCCTCCATGGTTTTCCATGCGCCTGGCGGTGTCGGGGTAGGCACTTCCGCACCATAGATGATGACATTTATTAACGACGCCGGATCGTCCGCCTGGACGACGCTGCTGCCAGCAACGGGTGGTCCGATGCTCGGGTCACCGAGGCCTGTCGGTAAATGGCAAGTCCCACAGTGGATGGTGTACAGCAGCTCTCCGGCCCTGAAGTCTGTATCGCTCATTTTGTGCTGCGGTGATCGCTCAATAGGCGGCAGACTCTTGAGGTAGACGGCTATGGCGCGCCCGTCGCCGTCATTGAGCTGCGACGTGCTCAATGTAATCACTTCGTTCATTGGCCCAAAAGTGCCACCCCTGCTGCCGTGGCCAGTCTTAAGGTATGACGCGATATCGTCTTCTGACCATGCCGCTAGGCCGTCCGGTGCCGAGGTCAGGTTGACCGCTGACCACGGTCGAATTTTGTCATCCTCAACTTTGTCGTTGTATGTGCCGCCGCTGAGGGCCTGATCTGTTTGCAAGCCACCTAGCGCATTGCGTGGTGTGTGGCATGTGCCGCAGTGGCCAAGCCCCTCGACCAGGTAGGCACCGCGATTCCATTCCGGTGATTGTGAGGCATCAGTCTCAAAGCGACCGCTTTCTAAGTGTAAAGCGTTCCATACACTCATCAGGCTGCGCTGATTAAAGGGGAACCCCATGTCGTTGTCCGGCGGTGCATAGGATGACGGCGCGATCGATTGCAAGTATGCGAATAGGTCCTTCAGGTCCTGTTCCGAAATCTTGGTGAAAGACGGATAGGGGAAGGCCGGATAGAGGTTTGATCCGTCGGCCGATTTGCCCTCGTGCATGGCGACGATGAACTGCGTTTCCGTCCATGCGCCGATGCCAGCCGCCTCATCAGAGGTGATATTCGTCGAAAAGATTGTGCCAAAATCGGTGTGAAAGGCGACGCCGCCCGTGTACGGGTCGCCACCTTCCCGCGTGTGACAGGCCATACAGTTGCCGGCCGTGGCAAGATACAAACCGCGCTGCACCGGGTTTTCGCTATCGGCCAAAGCGCTGACGGAAACAGTCTCCTGAGCAGTCGTTGGCGCCGTCAGTGCAAGGGCTGCGCCACTAAGCAGAACGGCAAGGGAATGCGAAAGGGAAAATGGGAACACGACTCTAATCACGGCACATCCTTTGGCTTTGGCTCTGGTTATGGCGACCATCTATGGTCGGTCGAACCCAAAACGAGCAATCGCTCTTCGGCAAAGCGACCACCGTTTGGACGCTTTCTGTGCTGTACGATTGAGCTCGGGGCCGGCGACGACTTTCGAAATATATTTAGTTACGGGGCCCGACGTCCAATTGACCGCGCACTTCGCCATAGGGCCAGTGCTCGGTGTTGATGTTCACATAGGTCCATCCGGCGAGCAAATACTGGACTTCTGCTTCGGTGACGACGGCCGAACCCTGCAAGGGGCTAACAATGCCATTTGGCGCCAAATCGATAAACGGCAACCCATTCGCACCCGGTTGGGCAGGTCCGTGTAGGCTGGCGGCCATCGGTGTGGAGACCAAGCCAGTGAAACGAATGTCCCAAGACAACGTCAAGGTGGGTAAATCTAGGACAAGGTCAGCTGATCCAGTCGCGCCGCTTACTGTTACTCGCGTTTGATTTTGGGCCGAAAGATCCGCATGAAACTCGCGTGTAGAGGTTTGAGCGCCAGCTGGAAGGCTGGCAAAAAGTGTCGCAGACAACAATGCAATTAGAGTGGTTCGACGATCCATGTAGTACCTTCTCAATCGATGAGTGCTTGTTTTTCTATTCAGGAAAATCTCGCGGCTTACCCAAGCCACCTATAACAATTGCGCCGAATAGCAATATCACAATGCCTGCATAAAGGGCTTGTTGGTAGCCGCCGAACATGTCGAATGACATCCCGATGGCGAGGGGGCCCGCCGCAGCACCGAGATAAAATACGGATAATTGGCTTCCATAAATCTTACCGTAGGCCTTAAGGCCGAAAAAACGGCTAACCAAAAAGGCGACCAAGTCAATTTCAGCTGCCGCTGATAAGCCAAGGGTAATAACGGCGACATAGACGACCCAAGTAGGTGCCGAGTCCAGCGTCAGTAACAAACAGCCTATGGCGGTGGCGGAGAACATAACGGCTGCCACGAGTGGGGCTCTGAAATGATCGATCAGGAATCCTACACCGATGCGACCAAATAACACGGAAAAGCCGAGCACACCTGCGATTTTTGCCGCAGCCATTGCGGTCATGTCTCGATCAATCAATAGCGGGACGAGGTTGATGAGCAACCCTGCAATGATCGCCGAAATAAAGAAGAAGCCAATAGCGATCTTCCAAAACACCACCGTTCTATAGCTCTCTTGAAAGGTAAGCCCTGCATGTGTGGCGGGTTCATCAACCTGCTCCGTCTGATTCTGAGACGGCGCATTGTCGTTAAACAGCAATCCAATTAAGGGCAATGCGACAATAAGAATTAACGCGCTGATTCCTAGATAGCCGGCTTGCCAGCCGTATCGTTCTATTAGTGCGGTCACTGCTCCGGGACCAATAATTCCAGCCAAGCCAGACCCGGCCAAGGCCAGACCTAAGGCCAGGCCGCGACCTTTATCGAACCAAAGATTCACCGCACGTGTCCAAACAACGGGCGTGGTTCCACCGCCGACGAGGGACATTGCCAACCACATGGCATAGAAGAATGCGATCCCACCTCCCAATTGGGTCAAAGACGCATAACCGATTGCGAGTAGCCCCATTGAAATAAGACCGACTCTTTTGGCGCCGAACTTATCAACGATCGTACCTACAATGGGTGCGGTGAATACGGTGCCGAGAAGGAGGAAACTAGCCGCGGCCGAGACTTCACCACGGGTCCACCCGAAAGCATCGACGAGTGGAATGACGAAAACGCCAAATGTGTAAAAGGCAAACCCGCTGAGACCAAAACCGTTGCCGACCGAGCACGCCAACAACGTGCGCCAGCCTCGCTGAAATTCCTGTGGTGCGGTTAACATTATTGGCGCTCCTTCATAATTCCAAGCGGGGTCCGGTAGGCGATAATTGCCGCGAATATGGCCAGCCGACAGTGTTTCAATGGCTTTGTCCGCGCCGTGAGCATTATTCGTGGTTGGTCATAAGAATGTGTGCGTTACCCAAATAGTCGTAAGGCGAACCACAACACGTATCGTGCATCGTCAAGCTGTGGCTTTCGTATCATAGGTACGCGGACGCAAGTATCATTTCTTCGGTTTCTGGTGCCGCTTACTTTTGATGACTAAGGACGAATTAGAAAAATGACTGACGCTCTCGCATGGCGACGCAAATTCGGTGTTATGGGTCCGTCGACTAACACCATAGTCCAGCCTGATTTTGACGACCTCCGTGTTCCCGGCGTCACAAATCACTACAGCCGTATTTTGGTTAAAGACGGTACCATTGCGACTGACGCACAGTTCATGGCCCTGACACGCGGTATAGCCGACAACGTCATTGATGCTGTGAGAAGTGTGATGACGTGCGCACCCGAGTATCTCGTTATGGGTATGTCGGCCGTCACCTTTTATGACGGTAAAAAGGGTTCGGATGAATTCTTGGACCGCATCGAGTCCGAGGCCAATGTTAAGGCATCTATCGGATCGCACTCGTGTACCGCCGCGTTGAACGCCTACGGTGGCATCAAACGCATTTCATTCGTTTCTCCGTACTACCCGTCAGCCAACGCAGAAGTGAAGCAGTACTTTGCCGACAACGGGTTCGAAACTGTGCGAGATATTAATCTACAGTGTCCCAGCGCAATCGCTATTTCAGAAGTGCCAGAAAGCAGATTGATCGAAGTGCTGCATGAACTCGATGGACCGGATGTTGACGCTATCGTTCAGGTCGGCACCAACATGAGCATGATGAGATTGGCGCATTCTGCGGAGAAGTGGTTAAAAAAGCCGGTGATCGCCATCAACGCCGCAACCTATTGGCACGCCCTGCGCGCCAACGGCATCACCGATAAGATTCACGGATTCGGACGGCTGCTCGAAGAATTTTAGTCGACAGCGTTATTTAAACTCGTAATCGACGGTGCCGTGGAACGTAACATTCAGGGTGATAACCGGCACACGGCTTGGCGCAAAAGCAGAATGGTGTAACGCCCGTCCATCCACATAGATGCCGTCGCCAGTGGCCAGACGGCAGGTCTGCCCATCCTGCTGATTGATTTCCGCATGACCTTGCATGCACCAAACGATGCGAGGGCCATTGGTCAAATGCATCTCGGTCGGCCCGCCCGGGAACGGTTCACCTGGCTGGCTTATGGCGATTCCCCAATACTTGGCGTCTTGCTTTTCGGAAATCCACTCGGTGTCGCTGACTTGTGCGAGGGGGACTTCCGTTTCAGTCATGATGGACCGGTCGTTCTCGTCCATCTCCATGGCGCAGAATTTCATGATTGCGCTCCCTTCATTGTTTCTATTCCTGACGGTATCCAGCACCGGCCACCGCATTGGGTGATCGTTGCAAGTTGTAACGCGGCTGGGACGGATCAAACGGCATATCGGTTGCGATAAACTCCGAGTCCTCCAAAATCTCCCAATAGCCACTCTTGGCGTTTTCCTCCCGGATGGCATCACCCGCTTTGATCATGTACTCGACACCGTCCTCAGTTCGTTTCATTCGGCCCTTATTGACGTATATGAGGATGTCACGCCCATTGGTGGCCGGCGTGGTTCGGCCGCCCGCCTCAAGCACTGCATGACGGAACGAGTTTCCGTCACCGCTGTAACGTTTCACGGTAAATTTTGCTGCCCCATCAGGTGCGCTGAGAATGGCATCGTGATCGGTCGCGGTCGTCGGGTCATCACCATCCATCCATTGGGCGATGGCCATGACATTTAAACCTTCGCCGCGGACAATTTTCGCTTTCGGTGCCTCTGCGGAGTTGGAGACGATGTAAGTCAAAATCACCGTCTCACCCTCGGGGTCCGGGTTGCGCAAAATACCCGATGGCAGGAACACCGCGTCTCCGGCATTGACCGTTACGGTCTCGCCTGCGAGCCCGACCGTGGCCGAGCCCTTCAGCATATAGAGTTGAGTTTCAAAGGTGATTTGGTGAATGACTGGCACGGAATCCCATTTCAATACGCGGAGCGCGCCCATCGGAAAGTTGTATTCCTTTGCAACGTAGTGGCCAGCACCATCTGGCGCCGTGGCCGCAGCGTCGCCTTCAGCAATAAACGTGCGCTCATACACGGGTCCATCGGCCTTCGGTACAGGCAGGTTCCATTCCGCTTCGGCATACGCCGGAGCATCCTCGGATGGGATATGAATGAGGCGCGTGTCTTGTGCCCACGCAGGTGAAAGGATCAATGCTGCCGCGGCTATCGCTGCAAGCGAGACTAAGGATGCAGTTTTCATAGGACGAAATCCCCGAGATCATCCATGGAGATAATCAGAACTTGGCAGGGCTCATGACCGAGCACGCGGGTGCAGTGGCCCTGACCGGAGGTGTCTTGAAACAGAATCATGTCGCCCCGTGACAAGTGGCGCTTTTCACCGTTGCTCACTGTCAGCTCCATACGCCCAGACATAACGGAGACGAATTGAATGTCCTCGACGGTCTTGAAGTCGACATAGTGACTGGGTAAATATTTAGCGGCTTGCCAGTGCTTAACACCTTGTGCTGCTGCGCCCACGCGTCGCTCATTACCAGATTGAGGAAGATCGACCTCGGTTAAACAGCTGTGACCGTGATCATCTACACAGATGCTGGGAAACATCATTTTTGGCAATCCCTTCTTCGTAATCCGGCGTGAATTGTGAGAATTAAGATCGAACGTTCACATATGATGACGAGGATGAGAAGACGCGTTCCGCCGTGGTTCGGCTAGCGAATAACAACGACACCCAGTTCATTTATCCAGTGGAGATTGGAATTGATTCCAGGACTTGAGCTTTGCGGTCTGGCCGCCATAGTCCACAATGAGGCTCGCGAACCGCTTGAATTCTGGAGATTTTAAACAATGCGCGTTACGACATTAATGGCTGTTTCGGCCGCCATGGCCGCACTTTTTTCGTATAATCTCGCGACGGCTCAAACGTCGGCGCAGCCGGCGACAGTTGAGATAGTCGTCCCTGGTTCTGTGATTCAGGCGATCGAGGGAATCGACATTGGCCCCGATGGGATGATTTACGGGACAAGTATTCACGCGCAGGCTGTCTATCGTATCGATCCGGATACCGGCTTTGTCACCGTCGCTGTTCCTTCGCCCTACGGTGAGTCCGACGATGTCGCGGTGGGGCCGAAAGGCTCTCCGGTAGAAGGCGTTCTCGCTTGGACGGCGCAAACGACCGGCGAAATTCGGATTCAGCGCCCGGGCGGGATGCCAGAAGTGCTCATGTCAGACGTTTCTCGGGTTAACCCCATCGCCTTCAATAAAGAAGGTCGACTGTTCACCGCCCAATCTGGCGCAGGTGAAAATGCGTTGTGGGAATTGGATGTTATCGGCAACGAACCGCCAAGGTTGGTCGCAAAGAATAAAGGACGTCTCAACGGTTTCGGGTTCGGTCCGGACGGCAGGCTCTATGCTCCTCATTTCGGGACCAATGAACTGTTTGCGATAGACGTTGATACTGGCGTGTTCGAGGTCATTGCCGAAGGTGTCGGGACAACGGCCGCGACCAAAACAGATGCCAATGGCGATGTCTGGAATGTTGACTACATGACAGGCGACCTGTGGGTGACGGATATGAAAACCGGAGAGTCCCGTATCTACGCTAACTTTCCTCCGCCTCTCGACAATCTGACCTTCGATAAGAACGGTGTCATTTACATGGCAGATCTGGCGGTTAGCGGCATTACCGCATTTGATCCGAAAACGATGAAGAGTTGGATTGTGACAGCCGGATCTTTCACCGTACCGCTCGGAATGGCGGTCACCACCCTTGACGGTGAAGAGTCTATTTTGATCACCGATCCGTTCGGCTACCGCTTTCTTGATCCGCAGACGGCTGAGGTTACACGGGAGCCCAAAATGTGGAGCGTCGGCGGGTCGTCGTCGGCTGCCGCCAACGAAGATTTCATTGTGACGACATACACAAATTTTAGTGCCGTTCGCAAAATAGACCGGCAAACCAATGAGGTCGTGTTCCAAACTCGTGACATCTCGGCTCCTCGTGGCATCGTGTTAACCGGCAACGGTGATGCCATCATCGCGGATGCGGACAGCGGCAAGCTTCTGCGCCTAACGGGCGATCAATTTGAAGATGTGGCGACGGGGCTAGACGAGCCCGTTGCGCTGCTGCTGGAGAGTGACACCTCGGTTCTTGTCACTGAGATAGGGACTGGCACCATTAGTCGTATTGAATTGGCAACTGGACAGCGCACGGAACTGGTTTCCGGTCTGGTTAATCCGTTGGGTCTTGCGGTACTTCTGGATGGACGGGTTGTTGTTGTTGAGCCTGCCAGGGGCACGGTTACCGCAATCGATTTATTAACGGACGAACGCACTGTTTTGGCCCACGGTTTACCGATCTCTCTGGATCACCATCACCTGCCGACGAATACGCCGCTTGGCATTGTTGTCGATAGTAAGGGGGCCATTTTTGTCAGTTGTGGCGGAGACAACAGCATCGTCAAGATCACGCTCGCAAAGGGGTGAGGTCTTGTACAAGCGCCCACCTAAAATTGTGATTAATTGGCAAGAGTGATGAGGTCGGAATGAGTGAGACGTCAGATATAGACTTTGGCCCGCTAAAGGGATTGATTGGTGTGTGGCGGGGCGAAGAGGGCGTCGACATCGCGCCGGACCCTGACGGTAAAGAAACCAATCCATTTTTTGAGGAAATCACCTTCTCAGTGGTTGGAGGGGTAACAAATGCGGAGTCTCAGAACCTGGCCGCGATTCATTATCATCAAATCGTGACACGGAAATCGGACGGGAAAGTTTTTCACAACGAGACGGGCTATTGGATGTGGGATGCAGAGGCGAATACCGTCATGCATTCCCTAACCATACCTCGCGGCGTATGTCTCCTTGCTGGCGGCACCTACAACGGGGAAGTCGATAGAGACGGCCGTGTGATAATTGAAGTTTCAGCGACGATGGATGACGAAAAGTGGAAGATTATCCAATCACCGTTCATGCTCGAAAAAGCGCGCACCACGGAGTTCCGACATAAGGTCATTGTTGGGGACGGTAGGTTGACATACGCGGAGACTATGATGGTTGATATATACGGAAAGATTTTCGAGCATACCGACCAAAACGAGCTGACGCTTGTCTAAGTGCAGTTGCGGTGTGTTGCGCCAACGGGGCTTCAGCTATGACGATGAAATTATTTTACTCCCCGACTCATAATTTCATCCATAAGTCCGTTGTTGTGGCCGAAGAGGTGGGTGTTTGGGGTCAGATTGAGGAAGTGCCGGTTTATCCGCGCGAGCTTGGCTACTCAATTGCGGCCATTAACCCGTTGGCGAAAGTGCCGACGCTCGCGCTTGAAGACGGCACGGTTCTCTTCGGCAGCCAAACAGTCACCGAATACCTGGATTCAATCAGCGTCAACGGCGTTCGGGTTTATCCCGCACCCGGCGTTGAGCGATGGGATGCTTTGACGAGACTGTCGCGGGCCGATCTCTTCTTTGATATCGTCACCCGGATCATTCACGAGCGGCTGTTGGATCACCCCGGCGAACACATAGTGGCTTGGCACTGGCCAAAGTTGATGCGTGCACTCGACGAAATGGAGCGGGATGCCAGCCGCGTCGCCGCATTCGACATCGGCCAAATCGGAACCCTGCAAGCTCTAACTTTTTTCGAGCGTCAGGTTGAAATCGGATTGCCATCACCGGCGCCGACCCATTTCAATTGGCGTGAAGGCCACCCAGATCTCACAGGTTGGTTTGAACGGGCCATCCAACGTCGTTCAGTTGCCGATCACTTCAAAAAACCGTTTGACGGTGCTGATAGCCCCGAGTTTTGCCAGGCAAAAATTGCTGAAGTCCTGGGCGCGCAGAGTAACGAGCAGGCGCCGGATTCGTCCGCGCTACCGACCCCTGATTTCGTTGCGCCGGCTTCGGCCTCACCTGGTCGCGCTTCGCAACACTAGGCCCTGTCATCTCCTGAGCGCATGCTATAGTTGGCCTTGATAGGCAGACCAAAGGGATTCCATGTCAGATCGATTAACGCGTTGCCATGTCGCCGCTTGGCTTTTGATGGCCGGCATTTTTCTGCCGTTTGTATCGCCCCAGGCGGAGACGACGCTTCGCGTTGGCATTACCAGCTTCTCGACCTCACGGGGCAATCCGTTTGGCACCACTAGCGGCTTGCCGCCGCTCTACACTTATGCCGCCTTTTTTGAAGGCCTGACCCGGGTCAACAATAACGCTGAACCCATACCGATGCTTGCCGAGCGTTGGGAGCCGGAAAGCGAAACGGCATGGTTGTTTTACCTCCGACCCGGCGCCGTGTTTTCTAACGGTGAGCCGGTCGATGCGGAGGCTGTCGCTGCGACGTATGCGATCATGCAAACGGATATTGGTAAGACTTATCCAGTGACTCGAGAATTGGCGGGCATCGTCGCTGTCGAGGTCGTGGATGACACGACCGTGCGCATTAAAACATCTGCGCCTGATGCGCTTCTTCCCCACAAGGTCGCGGCGCTGAAAATCGTGCCGCCGCGCTATTGGGCGGATGTTGGTGTCGATGAATTCGCGGCGGCTCCCATTGGATCTGGGCCGTTTATGATCACGGACTCTTCGCCGGCGCGCATGAAACTTGTACGCTCTCCGACCGCTTGGCGTCAGCCCATCGTCGACAACCTCGAGTTTACGGCAGCGGCGGAGCCGGTTGCTAGGGTGCAGGGCGTGCTGTCTGGCCAATTGCACATCGGCGTGCAGCTTGGACCCGATGAAATTCCACTCGTTGAGGCCGCAGGCCACAAAATGCTGATCAGCGTTGACCCCAGTATGCAAGTGCTGGCCTTCATCACTGTGAAGGAGTCGCCCCTGCAAGACATTCGTGTTCGCCGTGCATTGAATTATGCGGTTAACCGAGATGGTATTGCCCAGGGCCTTCTCGGTGGCTACGCAAAAATGGCGACGCAAACGACACCGAGTTTTGCCTTTGGGTGGAACCCAGATATCGAGCCGTGGCCCTATGATCCGGAGCGGGCGAAAGCCATGCTTGCCGAAGCGGGTTATCCGGACGGTTTTTCCTTTTCGGCAGAAATTCTATTGGGTAGCGCCTCATACTCGCCGCAAGTCTATCAACAAGTGGCTGCTGACCTCGCCCGGATCGGTGTAACTTTGTCGCTCCGCCAAATACCAGCCAGTCAATACGCGCGTGGTGTCTATCAGGGTAAATGGGCCGGTGAGGCGATAGGTATTGATTATGGTGTGAACCCATCTTTGGATGCGCTGACGCCAATGGTCCGGCATTCCTGCTTATGGATTACGCCTTGGTTTTGCGACCCCTCAGTTCCGCCAATGATCGCGAAGGCTGAGGCGGCTTTTGATTTGGAAGAGCGCCGTATTCTGACCCAAGAGGTCATGGCGCATCAGCTGAGTCTGGCTCCAGCCATCCTACTCTATGAAACGACGCGGTTCGACGCGGTCAGCAGTAGTGTTCAAGGTTATGAAATTGCCGTGGGGCATATCAGCTACGATAAGATCAGCATTGATGACTAGAGCCCTCAACGACGGCGCAGCATAGGTACAGGTTCGAGGATGAGTGTTTTAAGTCCCGATAAAGCGAATTTAGCAGGTGAAGTGGACGTCCTCGTTATTGGGGCCGGAGGATGTGGCCTGACCGCTGCTTTGTCGGCAAACGAGGCCGGAGCCGACGTTCTTGTCCTTGAGCGCGACTCCTCGGCGCTTGGTACGACCGCAATGTCGACGGGCTTAATTCCCGGCGCGGGCAGTCGGTTCCAAAAGGAAAAAGGCATCGAGGATTCAGCTGACCTTTTTACAACCGATCTCATACATAAAACGAAAGACCAGACAGATCCCGAGATGGCCGCGCATATGGCTGCGGTTTCTGCGCCAACAGTGGAATGGCTGACCGACACTTGTGGCGTACCGCTGTCCCTGGTCGATTCATTCGACTACCCCGGTCACAGCGTTCGGCGCATGCACGGGACGCCCAATCGCACCGGGTCCGAATTGATGGGCGCGCTGCACGACGCCATGGCCCGCAACAGTTTGGATGTCGTGCTTGAAGCCCCGGTCACCGATCTTTTTGCGGATGATGCAGGCCATGTTCATGGTGTGCGGATCACGCGTCCGGATGGCACGATTGAAGACCTTGGCTGCAAGGCTCTCATTCTCGCTTGCTGCGGCTTTGCCGGTAGTCGTGAAATGCTTGAGGAATACATTCCCGAGATTGTCGCGGCGGAATTCTTCGGCCACCCAGGTAATAAAGGCGATGCCATCCGGTGGGGCAGGGAGATCGGTGCGGCTGTGGGCGACATTCATGCATACCAAGGGCATGGCGGGTTGGCCTATGGCCAGGGTGTGCCGATCCTCTGGGCTCATATCATGGAGGGTGGGTTTCAAGTCAACGCCGACGGCAAACGGTTCTCAAACGAGGCCAAGGGGTACTCCGAGCAGGCCGTTGAGATTGTCGCGCAGCCCGAGCATTTCGCCTGGAGCATTTACGACGCTCGCTGTCACGACGTTATGAAAGAGTTTGATGACTATCATGATGCGTTAAAAGCGAACTGCATCCGTAAGGCCGACAGTCTTGATGATCTCGTCACCATTACAAAACTTCCTGCCGCGTTGAGTGGTACCGTTGCCGATGTCGAAGCTATGACTCGCGGCGAGAAAGAAGACGCTTTCGGCCGAGATTTCACCGGCCATCCGGTTCTCACCGCGCCGTACTATGCGGTGAAGGTGAGTGCCGCCTTGTTCCATACTCAAGGCGGTCTCGTCGTCGATAACAACGGTCAGGTGAAACGCGAAGACGGCTCCTTGCTGCCCAATTTGTTCGCCGGGGGCGGCGCGGCGCGGGGGATTTCCGGGCCGTCGTCCTGGGGCTACATGGCTGGGAATGGTCTGCTCACGGCGACGGCCTTTGGTTGGCTTTCCGGCATCGCTGCTGCCAAGGCTGTTCGTTAGCCCGCTAGCTGCTAAAGTAGTTAATATCGCCGCTGTTGTTGCGCACGAATCGGCTGGGGGCCGCTTAAATGTCATCTGAATCATCTCAATTCGCTAGGGAATTTCGTGCCGGATGGCAGCCCTTGTTGGGCGCCATCGTCGGCGTTGGGGCCGGTTTGACTGGGATCGTATTTTACACCCACGGGGTGTTTGTTGTTCCGCTCACCCAGGAATTTGGCTGGAGCCGCGGCGCGACCCAGTTTGCTTTTTCCTTTGTCATGATCAGCGCTGCGTTGACCGGGCCGTTTATCGGGTCTCTGACAGATAAATACGGGGCGAGAAAGCTCGCTTTGTTTTCGATGTTTGCACTGAGCTTTGCGTTTGCCGCTTTGTCGCTGACGACCGACCAAATATGGACGTATTACGCCCTGTGGATTTTTATGGCCGTCGTAGCCGCGGGAACGTTTCCAGTCACCTGGACACGCGGTGTCATTACCTGGTTCGACGGTAACCGTGGCCTTGCCCTTGGGTTAACCATGATGGGGACGGGTCTGGTCGCCGCGACTGGCCCTTTGTACGCGGCTTGGTTGATCCAAACCTTTGGCTGGCGAGAGGCCTATCAGGTCATTGGCGCAACGCTGCTGATCTTTGCCTGTCCAATCGCTTATTTCTGTTTCCGTGAACGGGAGGTCACCGTCGTGGCTGACCGAACACCGCCGAATAAGCTGGGTTTTGAGCCAAAAGAAGCCTTCTTCAGCTATCAATTTTGGGCCATGGGGATCGCGTTGTTGTTCATCTGTTACGGCGTTGGTGGTTTGATCTCTAACCTCGTGCCCATGCTCATGGACAAGGGGTTCGCATCCACGGAAGCTGCGTCATATGCGGGGCTGGTCGGCACCATGGTCATTGTCGGGAGATTGGTCGTTGGCTATCTGATCGACCGTGTTTGGGCCCCAAAGATTGCCTGCATTTTTCTCATTTTGCCGAGTGTGTCGTGTCTGCTTATGGCACAAGATGTTCTAAGCCCCGTGAGTATTACGGTCGCCGCTCTCGCGGTTGGTCTGGCTGCTGGTGCTGAACTCGATATCATCGCGTATATGACTAGTCGCTACTTTGGCATGAAGCACTACGGCAAATTGTACGGTGGTCAGTTCGTCTTCTTCGCCGTCGGTTCTGGAGCGGCTCCCGCATTGTTTGGCTGGTCTTATGATGTGAGCGGCAGTTACGAAATCATTCTCTATTCGACCGCCGTGCTATTCGTGATCGGTGCGTTGCTCATGCTGACCATGGGACCATACCCGGTATTCAAGGAGCAAGAGTGAGCGGGGCCTTCGCTGAAAAACTAGCCGTTGTCACCGGCGGGGCGTCGGGCATTGGTGCGGCTTGTGCGGAGCATCTGCGCGCTCAAGGGGCGACGGTCGTTATCGGCGACATTCAGGTCGGTTCTGAATCAATAGAATACCTAGACGTCACCAACCGAGAGTCAGTCGTCGGGTTCTTTGGCTCTCTTGATCGCGCCCCCGATATCTTAATTACCTGTGCGGGCGGCGCTGCACGAGCTGATGCGCTGGACGTTGACGACGCTGTTATGGACGCTGCGATGTCACTTAATTTCGGCGGCTTTTGGCGATGCGCCCAAGAGGCGGCTCGTCGTGCGGTCGCTGCTGCACAACCCCTCGCAATTGTTCACGTCGGCTCCAGCCTTCACCGTGGCCCAGCGCCTGATCTGTCTCATTTTGCTGCGGCGAAAGCGGCCAGCATGACGATGGTGCGCTGTCTTGCCCAGGAGCTTGCGCCGAACGACATTCGCGTCAACGCGGTGATTCCTGGCCCGATAGAAACCCAGGCGACCAAACCCGTGTGGGATGCCCAGCCTCACATACGCGCCGCTTTGCGTGATGCACTGCCGCTCGGGAGCATTGGAACTCCCGATGATGTTGTTCCAGCCATCTTGTTTTTGGCATCGTCGGATGCGGCGTGGACCACAGGCACGATCCTGACCATAGATGGCGGGTTGGACGTCGCGTCGTGATTCGGTGGTTGGTAGCGGGCGCGGGACAAGCAGGCCGCTGTCATATTGCAGCAATTGATAAGACCGATGGTGCCGTTCTCGCAGGTATCGTTGACCCTGGCATCATCGCCGATGCCTCAGTGCCCGTTTACGCTGATCTATTAGCGGCGTTAACGGACGCTGAAGCCGACGCCATCGTCATCGCAGCACCAAACGATACCCAAGCGGGGCTGGTTCAGATGGCTCTGGACTCTGGTCTTCCCGTGCTTTGTGAGAAGCCGGTTGGCAAAACGTATGTTGAGGCTGAGGCGCTGAACGCACAGGCTAACGAACTCGATGTGCCGCTTGGTGTTGTTCTCAATCAACGGGCGCAAATCCACAGCCGTTGGATACAGGAGCTCATTGAGAGTGGGGCTTTGTTGCCGCGCACAGTGACGTTCACAGGCGATTTAGCCAAATTGCAGGGGTGGCACGCTGACCCTGCTCGATCGGGCGGCGGTGTGCTGCGGACCATAGGGTTGCATTATATTGATCTGCTTCTCTGGTGGTTTGGTCCGCCATCGGACGTGCAGGCCTCGCTTACGGGCGCTCATCAGGAAGATTGCATCGACGTCGCCCTCGGGTTCTCGTCCGGCTGTAGGGCCCAGATCAAATTAGATGCTGTGAAAGAACGCGCTACGGGGCCGGTGCGTTGCGTGATTGAAGGTGACGGCACCACCGTTGAGTTGATCGGCCATTCTATTACGGCTGTTGAGGGCTTGCCCGAACCACCCCAACCGGAGCCGTTAGATACTGATCTTTTTTTCGGTCCGGGGCATCTCACAGTCATCGCAGAAGCGACCGCGGCGCTTGAGAATGGACGACGCTTTCCATTGCCGGTCACTGAGGTCTTTCCAGCCCTCGCCGTGGTTGATGAGATTTATAATAAAGAACGCCGTTAGGTTAGGCTTTGGGTGAGACTTATTTTGTTTCAAACGCAAACATTGTTTCCGTTTTTCCCGCCTTCACCAAGCCGTCGAGATGTGCCTTCGCTGATACCGATCCACGGACAACGTAGTCAATGAAGGCGAGGGTTGCCGCATTTAGCGTGGCCAACTGTTCCGGCATATGGGCGGACCCAACGTCGCCACAAATCAGGCCACCGAAGCGGTGATCAGCACCCTCCACGACGGCGAGATATTTTTCACCGGGTAGGGCATCGACGTAGGTGTCCGTGTGGACCTCCCAGGTCGGCATCATGGGCGGGATGAAATCTTCCGTGCCCGTGGTTACGATCATTGGCAGAGCGATAGTTTTAGCTGAGTTCTCATCAATAAAGCCTGGCATCCGGCCTGGCGGCGAGACTGCAACCACGGCTTTGATGCGGGAGTCCGGTTCGTGGACCAGCGCATTAGGTTCAGCGCGCGAGAAGGTTTTCGCGCCGCCCGAGGATTGAGCCGTCAAACCGCCGTAGGAGTGTCCGGCCGCGATGATCGTTGATAGGTCGAGCGTGCCAGAGATTTCAGGGATCGCGGCGTTGATCTGATCGAGGAGGTCGAGACTCCGTTCCATATCTCGGCGTCGTTGTTCCCAAACCACATGCTGAGGATAGACGTCAGCCTTTGATCCCGGTTCAGCATCGAGGTGGCTGGGTTGAATAACCGTGTAGCCATGGCTCGCCCAATGACCGACGAGAGGGTCATTGCCAGCAAGTTCGCAGCGAAAGCCGTGAGAAAATACAATGACCGGAGACGCCTTTGCGCCGACGGGTCTTGTCACTTGAACCACAAAGGGTTCAGGACGTTCGGACGCCTCAAGAGTTAGGTTACGGGTGTAGGCGACCGCGTACGGTCCGGCTTCACCGGTGTAAATGTCAGAGTCCGCCCGCGTGCTGCTCGCGGACGCCAATATAACGATTGCGGAGAAGGCGACTAGGAAACGCGGCATCATACTTTTATGCGGCAACAGCGCGGGGGCCGAAGACGCCTTTATAAATCCAGGCCAGGCTGAGCCAGACTGGAATGGCCAGCACCACCGCCAGAATCAAACCGGTCGACGCAAATACGGTGGATGCAAGAACAACGGCGATAATTAGGAAAAGAATGTCCGCCAAGAAACGACCGAATCCTTTAATAAATTTCAATATCCACATGGCTCTGATTTCACCTAATTGGTCAGTGGGCAACTGACTCCTATCTGGCGGGTTTTCGTTCGAGATGCAAGGCGGATAAGGTGTTCACTACAACCCCTTTCAGCGGAGTATTGAGATGAGATTCACTTTTACGGCCTTGGCCCTGGTTATTTCGATGGCTTTGGGTGCACCCGCGAATGCCGAGCCCAGCTATCAAATGGTCGAGGGGTACGGCGGTGTCCCGCTCAATGTGATGACCGTTGGGGACCCCCAGAATCCTGGTATTCTGTTCATTCATGGCATGTCCCAGGCGTCGCAGGCCTTTCGGCCCCAGTTCGACTCCGCGCTGGCCGACGATTTCTATCTCGTCGCCTTTGATATGCGCGGCCACGGTTTATCGGGCAAGCCATGGCAATCCGATTTATTGGTGCCATCCCAAGCGTGGGCGGGGGATGTTGCAGCTGTGATGGCCGTCACGGGTCTTAACAAGCCGGTGGTCGTTGGCTGGTCTTACGGCGGTTTCGTGATCTCTGATTACATTCGTCACTACGGTGTCGACAATCTTGCTGGTGTGAATCTTGTAGGGTCGCTAGGAGGCTTGGTGCCGCGGTCTCCGTTTCCGCCTTCAGATAACATCAAAGAGATGCTTGAAAACTCTGCCCGGACACGGTCAATGAATTTGAACGACAACGTCATCGCCGCGACCAATACCGCCGCTCTATTTTATACGGACACCATGACGCAAATGGATAAGGACGCCCAGGTGGCGATGGGATTAATGATGCCTGCCTATGTGCGGCGTGCCATGGCTGGGCGCGAACTCGACAACACCGATATCGTAGATCAAGTGACCATTCCGATGCTTCTGTCGCGCGGTTCCGAAGACATCATGATGCCGGCTAACGATTCAGAAGTTGCGATGAAGACTTTGTCCGATGCCGAATTTTCGTTTTACGAGAATACCGGACACTTGCCGTTCTTCCAGCACCCAGTCCGCTACAATGAAGAGCTTGCGGCTTTTGCCGGGCGAGTCATGTCCTCAAACGACTAAGCGAACACTCAAACTTTGATGTGTTGCCATTTGCCGAACTGCCAGAAGCCGGCGAAGATTAGTGTCGTAATGAGTCGGTAGGTGATGAACCACGTCCAGACACCCATGAGGCCGTAGCCCAAGACGGGTCCGACCACGTAGGCGAGGGGAAGAAACAACAGCCATTGCAAACTAATTGAAATTTTGGCGACAATTTTGGCAGCGCCGGCTCCCTGTAAACCGCTCAGCAGGACCATCGAGACCGCTTCAAACCAAATCGTTGCGCCAACCAAGATGAGGGGTGGTCGGGCCAGTGCGATCACATCCGGATCAGTGAGAAAGACTGACAGGATGGGCGTTGGTAAGAAGATCATCGGTATGCCGAGCGCACCCATAACGACGACACCAACCTTGACCACGTCCCAACCCCACGCCTTGGCGTCATCTGGGTCACCCCGGCCAAGCGCCTGACCGACCATGGACGCGCAGGCAATCCCGAGGCCGAGGCCTGGCAGAAAAGCGGTCTGAGAGACGTTCATAAGCACGCTCGCAGCGGCCAACTCAGCGGTGCCTATCTTGCCAACGATTAGAAATAGGGCGGTAAACCCGGCAGCAAAGAAAAACTGTTGGATCGAGGCTGGTATCGAAATACGGAGAATATTGGTCAGCGCCTCACGGCTAGGAAGACGGTCCATGAAACCGCGGTCGCGGGCCAAATGCCAGGCCTGTACGCCGTAAAGCGCTGTTCCAACGAAGATTGAGATCGTTGTTGCTATGCCCGCGCCCTCTGCGCCCAATGCCGGGGCCCCTAGGTTGCCGAATATCAAGACCCAGTTGAGAAAGATATTGATCAGATGCATCACCACTAGGGTGCGCATGTACACCATCGACATGTTGATGCCGTTCCAGAACCCACGGAACGCATAATTCATAGCAATCGCAACGGTTCCGAGGATGCGTGCCTGTAGATAGGGCACGCCGTCCTGAACCACGGCCGGGTCACTGACGAGCAGGGGGAAGCCAAAGGGCGCAGCCAAATAAAGCAGAACGGTCAGCGGGATGCCCATGACAAGAGCGAGGAACAGGCCACCGTTTAAAGGTATGGCGGTTTCTTTTTCTTTGCCTTCACCGAGACGCCGAGAGGCGATTGCTTGGACGCCAGTCCCGAGTCCAAGAATGATCGCGATAGCCATGAAATTTGTGAAACTGGCGATGCCTACGGCGGCAAGGGCTGAGGGGCCAACGCGGCCAACCATAGCCGTGTCCACAAGATTGAGGATGTTTTGGGAAACCATGCCGCCGACGATTGGTAGGGACAGAATCAGAATGGTTTTAAGCCGCCCTGTCGGAAGAGGGGGCTGGGTAACATCGGTCATGTAGTGTCCTGGCGGTTGAATCTCTCAATATAGGCGCTCTATAGGAGATTCACAGGGTCTAGGTGTGACAAGGGCGCGAGCGGTAGGTGAACCCTTCCAGGTCTCGACCATTGACGGCTGGGTGGCCAGGGGCGCTACGATGGGGCTCAAATCTAGGAAGGGACGCGGATATGCTGAATCGTTGGATGCTGGCAACCATCTCATTTGCGCTTATGGCAGCGAGTGGAGCAAATGACGTTGAGGCCGCGTCGGAGGCGGAGTGCCAGGCGCTCCAATCTCAGGATTTCTCCCACGTCATTGATGCTTCGACGCATCTAATGGCAACGGGCACGGTTGCCGCCGCAAACGACGTTCCGGCGTACTGCCAAGTCAAAGGGTATGTCAGTTCCAGCGTCGAGTTTGAATTGCGTCTACCGATGGAAGATTGGAACGGAAAGTTTGTTAAGCGCGGTTGCGGCGGTTTTTGCGGGAGTGTCTTCATCGATGCTTGCGACAATCACGTCAAAGATGGGTACGCCTGTATCGCCAGTGATATGGGGCACACCTCAACGGCACTCGATGCTAAGTGGGCATACAACGACCTTCAGGCGGAAATTGATTTCGGCTATCGGGCTACTCACGTTGTCACCGTGGCTGGTAAAGCGATCACCGAAGCGTTCTATAGCAATGCGCCGCAGCGCTCGTACTTTATGGGGTGCTCCACGGGAGGCCGGCAGGGCTTGGTCGAAGCGCAACGCTTTCCTTATGACTTCGACGGTATCGTTGCCGGTGCGCCAGTGATCGACGAAACCGGCGCGGGGATGGAGTTGATCTGGACCGTCGTTGCTAATCGCGATGAAAACGGCAAGCAAATCCTACCCACCAGCAAAGTGCCGATGATCCACGACGCCGTTATTGCGAAATGCGATATGAACGACGGCCTGGAAGACGGCTTGATTGGCGACGCCAGAGATTGCGATTTTGAGCCTGCAGAGTTGCAATGCATCGGCCAGGACCGAGACAATTGTTTAACGACCGCCCAGGTTGAGACCGTCAACAAAATGTACGGTGGGCCAGTCAATTCAGATGGTATGGCCCTCTACACCGGCGGGGTGCAGCGGGGTTCCGAGCTTAATTGGATTGGCAACTACATCAGCGAAGATGGTGGCCTTTCGGTCTATGAAAACTTCATGAGCGATATGTTCCGCTACCTGAATTTCATGCCAGATCCCGGGCCATCGTGGCAGCAGACCGACTTTGATTTTGACAGCGATTACAAACGCCTTGGTCTGATGGAAGCGATTTATACCGGGTCAAACCCAGACCTGCGCAAATTTAAAGCGCGCGGCGGCAAAATTCTCACGTACCAAGGGTGGAGCGATCAATCCGTGGTGCCGTTAAATATCATCGACTACTACGAGACCGTGACCAAAACGATGGGTGGCCAAGAGGCGACTCAAGATTTTTATCGGCTGTTCATGATTCCCGGGATGAACCACTGTTCGGGTGGGGCTGGGGCCTACGCCATCGATTATTTAGCGCACATGGAAGATTGGGTTGAGAATGGCAATGAGCCCGACGTTCTCATCGGCGTGCATCCGAATATTCGAGTCGATAGCGCGGGGACTGACCTGCCATTGAATGATGATCAGGTTGATTTCAGTCGCCCGACTTTTCCGTATCCGGCCAAGGTCCAATATGACGGGAGCGGGGATCCGTCATCGGCCTCGAGTTTCGTTCGGGTCGATCCGTAAGCAACCTGAACGGCCTTGGTTCTCTTATTGAGAGTTTTTGAGAATCGATTGCTCGATGTAGGTGACCATTTTCCCCAATGAGTCATCGAGCGAAAGTTCGCCCGTGTTGACTTCAAGGTCCGGGTTTTCCGGCGGTTCCCATGGAGATGAGATGCCGGTGAAATCGTCGATCTCGCCACGCCGCGCCTTCGCATAAAGACCTTTGACGTCTCGCGATTCACACACGCTCATATCCGCACTGACGAAGACTTCGTGGAATTGATCGCCGATGATCTCACGCGCTTGCGCTCTCGCTGAATTGGTTGGGGCGATAAAGGCTGAGATAACGATCATTCCTGAATCGGCGAACAGCTTTGCAACTTCGGCAACTCGTCGAATGTTCTCGTCACGCTCTTCTTCGCTGAACCCAAGGTCTTTGTTCAACCCATTGCGCACGTTGTCGCCATCGAGTGTGTAAACGTTGATGTTGCGATTAAACAGTTCCCGTTGAAGCGCCATCGCCAAGGTTGATTTGCCCGCGCCAGAGAGGCCAGACATCCATAGTACTGCGCCAGGATATCCGTTGGCAGCCTGTCGTTCTTCCGCCATCACAGACTGTGGAACGGCCGTCAGGTTTCGCGACGCCGTTTCGATGTCGCCGCCGCCTTCGATGATGCAGCCGCCGACAACCTGGTAACCATCAAGTAATACGGCACGGCCCAGCGTGGGTATGTCGTGAAATAGGTCATAGGTGATATCGCTGCGTGAGCGGAGAGTGATTTCCGCCACCCCGTTTTGCACGACCTCATGGCCGCGGTGGCGGCTCAAATCGTCGACGTCAATGACAGTGTCTATTGAGTCAACCACGACATCATACTCGGCAGTCGCGAGTTTGAGGGTTAGGGATTCACCCTGTCGCAGCGGGTCACGGCTTAACCAAAAAAGTTTAACGGACAATGCGTTGGACGAACGCGGTCCCGCTGTAGGCAGTGTGAGGACATGGCCCCGTTCGATGAAGAGTTCGTCGTTGAGGGTTATCGCGACCGACTGGCCCGCCTGAATGTCGGTGGCTTCTTCTGGAGAAGCCCATCGTTCAATCGACACAACTTTCGCCGTGCGGCGCGTTGGCCATACGGTAACGTCGGCCCCATTTTTTAACTGGCCACTTTCCACGCGTCCAACGATGAGCCGGCGACCATCCTGGCGGTAGACATCTTGAACCGGGAGCCGGAAGGGGCGCTCGACTGGTGCAGTAGGGCGCGGAAAGGCGTCGAGCGCATCCGTAACCGTTGGACCCGTATACCAAGGCATGTTTTTAGAGCGTTCACCAAGATTGTCACCGTGCATGGCCGCGACCGGTATCATCGCCTGTGCGTTAAGGCCGATGTCCTGGAGGTAGGTCTGCATTTCTGATTCGACGGCCTTAAAACGCTCTTCCGAATAGTCGACTAGATCCATTTTGTTGATGGCAACGACAACCTGAGGGATACCGATAAGGTGAAGCAGATAGGCATGACGTCGCGTCTGTTCGGAGACACCCTGCTTCGCATCAATCACGATCACGCCAGCGTTAGCACTGGCGGCGCCCGTCACCATGTTTCGCAGAAATTCTCGATGGCCTGGTGCGTCAATAATGACGTAACGGCGAGTCTCTGTATGAAACCAGATCTGGGTTGAGTCGACCGTGATGGCTTGGTCGCGCTCTAACTGCAGTGCGTCAAGAACAAATGACCATTCAAATGGTGCGTCCCGTCGTTCACAACTGGCCTGAAGTTCCTCAACCTTTCCGGTCGGCAACGAGTTTGTGTCGTGCAGCATGCGTCCGATCAACGTCGACTTGCCATGATCAATATGGCCGACGATGACAATCGGAAAGGCCCGTTCTCTAACTTTGCTTTTTGGGCTCATGATTTAAAGGTAACCCATTGTGCGCAGGCGCTCGAAACTGTCTTCTGTCTCGTGGTCCATCGTTCGCCCGGCGCGTTCTGGGTCTCTGGTTGTTTCTAACTCGGTGATGATTTCTGAAATGGTCGTCGCGTTTGAATTGATCGGTTCCGTGATCCCGATTTCACCTAAGGACCGAAACCGTTGGCCATTCTTGGCGTAGTACAGTGGCACCATGGGAATATTTTCGCGTTGGATGTAGCGCCAGATATCTACTTCGGTCCAATGCAGAAGGGGATGGACCCGAACATGGGTGCCCGGTGGAAAATCTGTGTTGTACTGATCCCAAAACTCAGGCGGTTGCTCTCGGAAATCCCAAGAGTTGTCGACACCCCGGGGGCTAAACACCCGTTCCTTTGCTCTGGTCGCCTGCTCGTCACGGCGAATTCCAGTGATCAACGCCTTAAACCCGTATCGCTCTATGGCCTGCTGTAGCCCAAGTGATTTACGTGCGGCGAAACGCGACGCCGGTGGCAAGCTTGCATCCACCTCTTCAATGGGAGGGCAGTCGTCGGCAATCAGGTCGAGGTTCCACTCTTTACTATAGATGTCCCGAAAGGCGTAGGCCTCTGGAAATTCTTTGCCGGTATCGAGATGAACAGCGGGAAATGGCATGCGGCCGAGAAAGGCCTTTTTCGCCAACCAGATCATGACGCAAGAGTCTTTGCCCAGGGACCAGAGCAGGCCGATGGGGTCGAACTTTTTAAACGCCTCGCGCAGAATAAATACGCTTTGCGCTTCAAGGGCGTCTAAATCGTCCATTATCGCCGGAATCCTCTATGAAAGCGGCGTTTCATTGCCATGCACCACTACAAATGTCTATGACCGACCCGTCAAGATAAGACGTCCGTTTGATATTGGCGGGAATCTTTTCTGGTTGCGGTGCCCAGAAGATTAGAATTCTCCTGTTTCTCCAACACTAGAACAGAGTTTTCTTCCTTGACGGCAGGGTTTGCTCTCAGGCCCAATGCTTTCCACGCGATGTCGATGCAAAGAAAGATGGAGGGGGCGATGACGAATTTCCTGGTATCCGAAGAAAACGAAAAGGGGTTTCTCCTAGAGGATATTCTAATCTCTATCCGAAAGGATATTTTGGAGCGTTGCCTCAAGATCACGGATGATAAGCGACCGGAGGCACTGCACGTGTTGAGCAATAACATGAAAATTCTAAATTTGCTCTCGGATGCAATAGCCTTGGCTGACGATTCTACGAAGACCTTAGACCGAGCCTTCGGACCACATGGAAAAACGCCGCGGATCGGTACTGAGTGAACCCAATCTGGGTCTAGGGGCCGCGCAGGCCTGATAAATTGCGGTAAAGAAACAGTACCCCATCACCATAAGGTGCCAGGATTGATAGCCTGCACTGGCAATTGGCACTTAGTACATCATGGCGATCACCAATATTGAGTATGCGTTACTAAAGCGGTTGCGAGACTCCAAGTTTATTGTGGCAACGCCATCTGTTCTCGAACTGGGACAATCAAATTGGTATGGCGACGTGCCATTGGATACGCTCGCAGAAGACGTCCGTAAGAACGTAGAGTCCGAGTCTGAAGCGCAAGAGCTTCTGGACCGGTTAGACGATTTATCAAAAGTGCAGCCTCGCAACTGGCTATTTGGTGTCGCGGATGTGTTTTGGCAAACATTTCTAGGTCCACACACATATACTGCGATTGATTTGCACGGCATTGATGATCGGGCTCACAAGTTCGATCTCAATGAGCCGGTTCCGCTCGATCAGCAGTTTGATATCGTCTGCAACTTCGGTACCGCTGAGCACGTCTTCAATGTGTATCAAGTATTTAAGACGATGCACGACCTGACCAAGGACGGTGGGTGGATGCTCCACGGTCTTCCCTTTCAGGGCTGGGTTGACCACGGTTTCTACAATTTCCAACCAACTTTCTTTTTTGATCTCTGTGAGGCGAACAATTATGCGCCGGGGATATTTTTGTACGCTGAAACGTCACCGCCGAAGGTCGTGTCAATTGACACACGCGCCACCATTTTAGGGATGGCGGAACGTGGTGAAATTGGCCCTAACGCTATGCTGTATACGGGGTTGCACAAACGTAGCCGGGGCGCGCCTTTTAAGCCGCCAGTACAAGGGTATTATGGGCAACGTCTGGATCAGGACTCTGCGGAACGGTGGAAGACTCTCCGGTAATAAATTGATCAACAGGCGGTTGATGGGTGGTCGGAGGTCTAGGGGTTCGACCCCGCCCTGTGCGACCCTGAGCCATCGTTTATAAGGAGAATAGTAATGTCAGATCATGTTGTGTCTCGCCGTGCCTTCGCGGCAACTGCGGCCGGATTGAGTGCGGCCACCGCTGGTCTCGCCGGTGCGAGCAATGGCCGGGCTGCTATTTCATCCCTTCCGACGGACCCCGTCGAGCAACTGGACGCCATGGTCAAAATGATGGGCACGCGTGCCGAAGAGCGCGTGGTCTGGAAAACAAAGGGTAAGATTTTCGCCATTTTACCGGACGACGTCATTCTGCTGTACGGGATGCGGGGAAGCGAAAGCACATGGTGGCGGCAAATCGATGACACCACCTATGTCCGTTACAATTCAACGATGTCTTTTTTTACCGATCCCGAGACCGATGAATTCATCGACGAGTATACCAGTCCCATTAACGGTGCGACCGTAACGCTACCAGCCAGCTTTATTCGACATAAAGAAGGCGAGTGGTTTACACCCATGGGTACCTATTACGGGTCGATGAAAAAAGCGTTTCCAGAGAAGTATAAAGAAGCGCCGCTTCATATGGATTGGACCCTGGATGGCGATGTCATTCGCCGTCAGGAAGGTGACAATTTTCCACCAATCATTCCGCAGCCTTCTATCGAGTATGCATCCATGTTCTCTTGGGCATCAGAGGTGTTTGATCCTGATCTTGATCGGGCCAGCGGCGTATCCAGTGGCTGGAATATTATGGCCGGCTCGCGTCCGCCGTATGTGGAGCTCGGTGTGCCACCTGGTAACGTCAACTGGCACTTCGATGCCGTGAAGCTGGATGATACAGAACAACTTGATGACGATTATCTGGCATTGGCCCGCGCCCACAGTGATCGCTTTGATATCTCTCCAGAGTTAGACGAGGGCCCGTCCTTCTTTGAGCGCATATTGAAGCTGCGCGGGATCAACCCATAAACTGCTTGCCGATCGCCCTCTCTCGCTCGGAGGGAGTAAATTTTGGTATTGGTTTCTCGACCGCGAGGACAGCCCGTGGTATCCGTCCCTTCGCCTGTTTCGGCAGGTGACGCCTGGGGTGTGGGCAGATACCATCAAGGCCGTTAGAGCGGCGTTGGCTCGGTAATCCCGTTCGCCTCCGCGTATTCACTTTAATTGCTGCAACGGACACGACTCTCAATGGCCAGTTATCAATACGTCTACACCATGCACAAGCTCGGCAAGAGCTACCCAGGCGGAAAAGAGGTCGTCAAAGACGTCTCCCTTTCCTTCCTCCCCGGCGCCAAAATAGGTGTGCTTGGCTATAACGGCTCGGGGAAGTCGACCCTGCTGAAAATTATGGCTGGCCTTGATACGGAATACACCGGTGAGGCTAAAGCTGCAGATGGTTTGCGTGTGGGCTACCTGGAACAGGAACCTGAGCTTGATCCTTCCAAGGATGTGCTGGGGAACGTGATGGAAGGTGTTGGCGAGATCAACACACTGCTCCAGCGCTTCGAAGAAGTCAGCGCTAAGTTTGCCGAAGAAATGACCGACGATGAGATGAATGATCTCATTGCCGAGCAAGCGGACCTTCAGGAAAAAATTGATGCCGCCGATGGCTGGGATGTACAGCGTGGCGTCGAGATCGCAATGGATGCGTTGCGTTGTCCGCCCGGTGATGAAGGCGTTGAGAAGCTCTCTGGTGGTGAAAAGCGTCGCGTAGCTTTGTGTCGGCTTCTTCTGTCCAAACCCGACATGCTGCTCCTTGATGAACCAACCAACCACTTGGATGCAGAGTCTGTCGCTTGGCTTGAGCGCTTCCTGGAAGAGTATCCCGGTACTGTCGTTGGCGTGACCCACGATCGGTACTTCTTGGATAACGTGACTGGCTGGATTCTAGAACTCGATCGCGGTCGAGGAATTCCTTACGAGGGCAACTATTCTTCTTGGCTGGAACAAAAACAAAAGCGTTTGGCCCAAGAACAACGTGAAGAAAAAGGTCGTCAACGCACGCTCGATACAGAATTAGAATGGGTGCGGCAAAGCCCGTCGGCACGGCGGTCGAAGAGCAAGGCCCGTATTTCTGCTTACAACGACTTAGTCGCACAAGCAGCGGATCGCGCGCCGGATTCTGCACAGATTGTTATTCCTGCAGGCGAACGTCTCGGCGGGTTGGTTCTCGAAGCTAAAAATGTAACGAAAGCCTTTGGTGATCGTTTGTTGATCGACAATCTCTCGTTCAACCTACCGCCTGGCGGGATCGTCGGCGTGATCGGTCCTAACGGTGCCGGTAAAAGTACTTTGTTCAAGATGATTACTGGCGAGGAAACACCAGACTCTGGTGAGTTGCGCGTCGGTGAAACCGTCCAGCTTGGCTACATCGACCAAGACCGTGCCGCACTCTCAGCCGACAAAACGGTGTGGGAGGAAATCTCCGACGGCAACGATGAGATCATGCTCGGTAAATTCCCGGTCGCCAGCCGCGCCTATGTCGGCCGGTTTAATTTCAAGGGCTCGGACCAGCAAAAGAAGGTCGGGCAACTCTCCGGTGGAGAGCGCAACCGTGTGCATCTCGCGAAGATGCTAAAGTCGGGCTCCAACGTCATTCTGCTCGATGAGCCGACCAACGATTTGGATGTCGATACCTTGCGTGCCCTAGAGCAGGCCCTTCTGGAATTTGCCGGCTGCGCTGTGGTCATCAGCCACGATCGCTGGTTCTTGGATCGCATCGCCACACATATTCTGTCCTTCGAAGGCGAAAGCCATGTGGAGTGGTTCGAAGGGAACTTCGAAGACTACGAAGAAGATAAGAAGCGCCGCTTGGGTGACGATGCTGTTGAACCACATCGCATCAAATACAAAAAGATCGACAGATAGATTAGGCGCTAAGTCCTCAGCGTCGCGGTCAGTGCGGCGATATCTCCGCCGCTGCCAAGAGCCATGACCGCATCGTAAACGGCTGTTCCTCCGTCTTCGCCATAGTGGCGGGCGAGGAGGGTGAGGGCTTTGTCTTTACGCTCCTCCGGCGTTGCCAAGGTCTGCGCCGTGCCACGCGGAAAAATTACTTCTTTTGAGACCGTATCTCCGCTCGCGAGTTTCATTGTCACGATACCGGGGCGGCCCGCTGGCGTGTGTTTGTCTAAGGCCGGATCATGACGTGCCGTGATCTTGTTCATCAATGGCTGCAACGCTTCAAGATCAAGCAGTCCTCCGTCATCGAGACGGCCATGGCGGATCGCGGCCGCAACAGTCGCCTTGGCACTAAAGCGTGCCGCCAGATCATTGGCCGGGGTGTCCGTATCGATTTCCATAGCTTCGCCAAACGTTGCCACATCCACGGATGCGATATCGTCTTCCTTAACCGCGTGCTCATCGAGTAGTGCGTCGACCGCATCGTTGACGCCGTGGAGATGGGCACAACTGGGATGCAGTTTGAAATAGCCATTGAGAATTTCGAACCGAGACCATGCGTCGTTCTCAATCCCGTCCACTAAAAGAGTGGCGTTAAAATCGGTTCCCATATTGGGACCGTAAAAGCGTTCGATGCTGCCGGGCAGGGGGGTGAGCCCCGCCACAGCACCTTCCGCAATGGCAACGGCCTGTGTGGTTGCCATAGCCGGATAGAGATGATGCATCGTCGCCCCACCGGCGGTGGTGAAGCGGTCAAACGACAATGCGAGAGACGCTGCCCCGTCAATCGCTGCAGCAATAACGTCTGTGTTCCCGTTTGAAAGCAGGTGCGCTGCCGCAGCGGCATGGCCAATGGTTGCCCAGTTGCCGTTGTCATGGAGATGAGGTGGCACTCCACCCAAGGCGACACCAACCCGCGCGGCGACTTCATATCCGGCGACCAGCGCGCTGAGCATGTCCTCGGCGCCTTTGCGGTGCTGCTCGGTCAGCGCCAGCACCACAGGCACAAGTTGGCTCGCTGGGTGCCCCTTGGCATGGGCGTATCCATCTTGGCGTTGAAGCACGGTGGTCGTAGCAGCGTTTAGCAGGATCGCGTCACGCATTGCCGCGCCGCGTTTCTCCCCAATCAGCGTGGAGGGGCCGTCTGGTGCTGATACTGTCGCCGCCAGCGCCTCCATGGTTGGGTGAACGGCCCCACCGGCAACGACCGCGAGCGCATCCGCGAACAGGTCAAGAGTCATGGTTCGAACGTCAGTCGACAGGTTTACCCACTGCGTCGTCGCAGCGGCACGTACCAGAGTTGATGCAGAGCCCTCAGACGTCGTCATGTTTATCCCCCGTTCCCTCGAATTTTACCTAAGCACCCGGCGCAGGTTGAAGCCAACAAAACGTAATGTCGTGACATTTTTGCACTTGGGGTCGAAAACCGTAACAAAGGTGCGGCTTGTAAGGGTTTGTTCGGACATATTTTATACCCACCCCGTTAGACCACGTGGTGGAAGTTTCGATACGAACCGCTTGATAACAAAGGGTGTCCTGCGCTCAAAGGGCTTTAATCGCCGCTATGTGAACGTGTTGCCCAACAGGGATGGGGTTCTGGGAGAGCCCCTCGCATATTCATAAGTGGAGAGATCAATATTTAAGCGTTGGTGACCGTGGTTTTGGACGACGGCACACATAGGGGAGAGACACTACATGAAACGCTCTACGGCCCTCGCGGCCACAACAGCCTTGATTACGTCACTTGTTCTGCCGGGTACGGCAGTTATGGCGCAGTCCTTGGCCCTCGAAGAAATCGTGGTTACCGCCCGTAAGATTGAAGAAAATCTTATGGAAGTGCCTTTGGCCATTACCGCGTTTTCATCGGCTGATTTAGAAGCCGCAGACATGTCGACGCTGGAAGATATCCAACTCTTCACGCCGAGCTTCTTCTTCTCCAACCAGCAGGGCGGCTCAGGTCGTAATGACCGGTCCTCTAACTCCCTGACCTTCCGTGGTCTGTTCTTGGGCAGCAACACTGGCATTTCTGCTGGTGGTCTAATGTTCATTGATGGCGCACCGATCATCGGCGCCCAGGCCCCAAGTGTGGTCGACATGGAACGTGTCGAAATCTTGAAAGGTCCGCAGGCGGCTTACTTTGGCCGGTCGACCTTTGTTGGCGCCATTAACTTTGTCAGTAAAGACCCTGCCGATGAATTCGGTGGGCGCGTAACTGCTGAGTATTCACGTTTCGGCTCTAACGAAACCAACTTGGTTCTCGAAGGTCCTATCGTTCCCGGCAAGATGAATATGCGGGTGAGCGGACGCCACTGGGCTCAAGGCGGCCATTATACAAACGCTGCCAACCCAACGGTGACATTGGGCGATCGTGAAACAAATTCGATTTCTTCATCCATCGTTTTCACGCCTACTGATAACTTTAAGATCAAAGCCTACGTCAACTACTTTGAAGACAATGATGGCCCACCGGCCCAGGCTTCTCTGAAGGACGAATCCTACAACTGTTCTCCCGGAGGACGCCCTGGTTACTATTGCGGCACGATTCCCAGCGTTGAAGAGTTCGGCCTAGATCTTGTTTCTGGCGACTACATCATTAATGCTCAGCTCCAGGATACGCTCTTTAATCCGCCCGATAGCTGGTTGGTGTTCGATCCGACCTTCAACACCCATGGTGGCACAAGACGGAATGCGTTCCAGGCTGACCTTCGGATGGACTACGATCATGACTCTGGATATTCGTTCAGTTCTTTGACGGCGTTCCACACCGACAAACAACAGACCATCCTGGATCTGAACTATCGTGATTTCCACGATATTCCGAACCCACTCGCGTTTTTAGGGCCACCCCGTCTGCCGCACTTCAACACAACACTGTTGAACCAAGGCAAACAAAAGGACATCAGTCAGGAACTTCGGATTACGTCTCCGCAAGACGAGCGTCTGCGCTGGACCTTGGGCTTCAACTATCTTGATGCCCATTCACCGGGTGGCACTGTTTACGGGAACTTGATCTTTGGACCATTCTTCACCGGCAGCATTGTTGAGCGTGATGTCGAAACACCGGCTGTCTTTGGTGCTGGCTACTACGATATCACTGAAGAGCTGACCCTTGGTCTCGAAGCCCGGTATCAGTGGGATAAGATCAGTGAACAAACACTGGTTGGCGGTGGCGGCGTGCCGCTTCCAAATGCTCCATTGTTGGCAGCGACGTTCAAGAGTTTCTCGCCACGTGTTACTTTGGACTACAACTACGCGGAAAACTCCACGGCTTATGCCTTGTTCTCCCGCGGGTTCCGCCCAGGTGGCTTTAACAGCTTGCTCGTTAATGAAAGCGCCGACACCATTGCTGCTATCAATGCTGCAGTTTCCGGCGCTGGTGTGACCTATGCTGAAGAAAAGATCGATAACTACGAAGTTGGTTTGAAATCTTCATGGCTTGACGGTCGGGCAAGAACCACAATCGCTCTGTACTATATGGAATGGTTGAATGGTCAAAACCAAAGTCTAATCGCGGTGTCACAGGGTGGCGTGAATAACCTGTTCAGCATCACGATTAACAACGGCCTTGCTAAGTTGAAGGGCATCGAGTTTGAAGGGCAATTCCAAGCCACTGAAAACCTGACTCTGTCTGGTAGCTTGGGTTACAACGACACAGAGTACGTCGCATCTACACCGGCGTTTGAATGTAGTCAGTGTAACGAAATTACGGGCAGCCTAGATGCAGTCGGTAATGAATTGCCGTACTCACCGAAAGTCTCATGGTCATTGGCCGCATCGTATACCGATGAACTCAATGCCGATTGGGACTGGTTCAGCCGTGCAGATTGGGCCCATCAGGGTTCCAAATGGGCTGACCAAGCCAACATTGCCAAGTCCTCGGCTTACGATGTGGTTAACCTTCGGGCTGGTATCCGTCAGGAAAACTTCTCCATTGAAGCATTCCTCCTGAACGCGCTTGACCACGATGAGTTCACCCAAGCCCGTCAAGGGATCGATCTGAAGACCTTCGGACCGTTCGCACCGGATAACAATGAAATCCGTGTGTCTCTTCCGAACCGTCGGGCATGGGGCATCCGGGCTAGCTACAACTTCTAAGCTAGACCGACAGATACAAATTTGGCGGCGGCCGGGGATTTCCCCGGCCGTTGTTTTTTGTGCCTAATTTGTTGTCGGGCGTTCGCCCTGGGCCTGTTGATCTATGCGCTCTTTGCGCCCTTGGCTCGGTTGATGTATGTCATCGGTTCTCTCAACGTAAAGTTTCATTCATGCCGCGTTTTCTGCCCTTGGCCCTTCGGGCCGCACTGACCTTCTTTGTCTTCGGTTTTGCGCTAGACCTTCAGGCCCAAACCTCGCCTGAACCGACTGATATGGGCGGTCGCACTGTGTCCGCCGACGGCACGAAGACCACCTATGAGGCTAGTTTTTTCACCCGTTTCAATCCTTTGTCTCTGCAGGACATGCTGCAGCGGATACCCGGTGCGTCCATTAGTAACTCTGTGGCGACCAGCGAACGCCGAGGCCTGCGCGGCAATGAAGATGCTATCCTCATAAATGGACAGCAGATCACCGGCAAAGACAGCGGCGGTGCCTCCGCCCTGCAGCGCATCACGGCGAACCAAGTTTTGCGCATTGAGATTTTGCGTGGGTCATCCAGCGAGGTGCAAAGCACCACCCAGCGCATCATCAACGTCATTTTGCGGCAAGATGGCGGTGATACGCTGACGTTGACCGCAGCATTGCCTAACTACACCAATGATGGCTCAGCCCGTCCCATTGCGGGCGTGACCTACGCCGTCAATGAACCCAACCGCAATTACTCCATCGGAATCGCCTCCAACCCCATTTATCGGCCGTGGCAACGGACCAAGATCACGTCTGATCTCTCGGGGCAGGACATCCTTTCCAGTGTCGAATCAGAGCAGCATGATCGCTACACCATCCAAACCACCGGACGGTATGAGCAAACCTTTGAGTCCGGATCGCGTTTGCAGCTCAACGGGCTTGGATCTTGGCTGATTAATAATCGGGAGCGGCGTGAGGTCTTGCGTGATCCTCAGCAACCGATAGCGATCAATCAGCTTTCTGACAGTTTGGAAATTGATAAGCGGGACGAGTTCACGGTTGAGATCAGCGCCGACTACAGTTTCCCTTTGGGTGAAGCTGATACGGTGACGTTTCTCGCCCTGGTTAATTGGGAAAAAGAAAACCGCGACCGTGATGTGTTTGACCTGGAGCCACTAGACGAGCCGGTCAACGTACGCCAGTTGAGGCAGGACATCAGGACGGAGGCCATCGCGCGCGGCACCTATGACCGCACGTTCAGCCCCACGCTCGGGGGGCAGATCGGTTTTGAAGGAACGCTAAATACTCAGAAGACGGATTTTGATCTCTCGACCTTGGTTGATGGAGCGCTCGTTCCCCTGGCCATTTTCAACAGCGATGGCAAGGTCACCGAATATCGTGGCGAAGCGTTCTCCACGCTGCGCTGGAAGCCCTGGGGCACCGTGGAGGCGGAATTTGGACTTGCCGTTGAGGCGTCGCGCATCAGGCAAACCAGTGTCGA
>JABJAH010000039.1 GCA_018666155.1 Rhodospirillaceae bacterium
CTTTGATCGCCTTGGCGGCACCCGTCTCTCTTGTCTGCGATTTCTGTCTCATCTTCATTCCCCTACGGGTCATTACGATGAACCAGAAATCCTCTCTTATGCAATCCCGTTAATTTGTTCCATAAGCGCTGACGTTAGACAGTTATTGGTGGTGCAGCTGGAGCCTATTTCTCAGGATTAGCGGACCCGCTTCTTGCGATGCTTGGCGGTGAAGAACCTCCACCGGTTGAAGAGATGGCCGAGGGCGAAGGTGGAGAAGGTGCGGGTGTTGCCCCTGGAGCTGGCGGCGCACCTGTGGCCTCTGCGATTTTCTACGACCTTCCCGAAATGCTGGTTAATCTCAATACCCCTGGCCGTAAGCGCAATTTCCTTAAGATGCGGGTCAGTTTAGAGCTGGCCAATGAAGCTGACATCACGACGATTGAGACAGTTTTGCCGCGCATCGTCGATAATTTCCAAGTTTATCTGCGGGAATTGCGGATGGAAGATCTGCAGGGAGCCGCCGGTATGTATCGTTTGCGCGAGGAACTCTTGAACAGGGTTAACGCCGCCGTCCGGCCGGCCCGCGTCAATGATGTGCTTTTTAAGGAAATGATCGTCCAATAAATCCAATGAATTCAATAGTTTGTTGGATTTTCGAGCAAAGTCTCATGGGGCATAACCGCAACGGTGCAGACCTCTTTACGGGGTATGGATTTAACCCTTTATTATGGGCTTTGACCTAGGTTTCAGGTGGGATGAGGCAGGCACCCAATCGGTAGAGACAAAGTTGTCGATACGCTGGTGCTAGCAAGTGGAAGAAAGAGGCTGACGAATGATGGATATGCCACTCGATACGATTATGGATTTAGCCATCATTTTGTTGCTTGTTCCAACAATCGTTTATGCCGTTATTCTCAATCGCCGGTTATCAGCGCTGCGCAATTCGAGAGATGAGCTTGCCAAGGTGGTCGGTAGCTTTAACGAAGCAACCATGCGTGCCGAAGCCGGCATACCAAAGCTCAAAAAGGCAACGCTCGAAGCCAATAACGCGCTGCAGGAGCGTGTGGTAAAGGCTCATTCTTTACGTGACGATCTTGCGTTCATGATTGAGCGTGCCGAGGAAATGGCAGATAAGCTTGATGGATCGGTTAAGTCCGGACGTGCGATGGATGCCGCTCAGCAAGCTGCGCCCGCGATCGCTTCGACGCCAGTTCGCCCAACGCAACACCGCCCCGCTCCCCCAATGTCAGACGCACCTGCGCCTTCACGAACACTTGCAGGTGCTGCCATAGCGGCGTCAGATGAAGACGATGATTTGGATCTGCGGGCTGCTATTGGTGCCGCGCGGGCTGAGGCGAAAGTCGCTGGCCAGCGAGAAGCCGGACCGGCTTTCGGCCGAACCATGCCAATTGCTGCAGAGGCTGTTTCCCTTGAAGACGAACGCTCAGAAGCCGAGCGAGAGCTTCTTAAGGCTCTTCAATCCGCCCGTCAGTAACAACAGTTATTATGGTATTCTGAAACGGCCATGACCAAAAACAAACGTCATCCCCGGCCCCAACCAGTTAAGGGCCAAAGCCACTCCGGCCAAAGGGCGCGGAAAGTGGTGAACAAGAAGCCGCGTCGCCGCGGCCCCATTGTGCGTATTTTGCCAATGATGATTCTTGTTGCGCTGTTTGTATTGGGCTTCCGCGTTACAGTGGTTGTGCAAGATGTGCAGACGATGATCGCATCTGTAGATATCGGTCAATCTGTCGCCTTCGCTCAAGAAGACTCTGGTGGTCGCGTCGAGGAAGGTGCCGCCGAGGTCATGGAAGAGGGGATGATCGACGAGGCGATGATGGACAATGGGGAAATGTCCGAAGACGCCAGTGTTATCGGGCCCGTTGGCGACGAGGGTCTCTCTTTAAACGTCGATCCGCAGTCCTTCACTCCGTCTGAGCTGGAATTATTGCAGCGTTTGTCAGAACGCCGAAAAGTCATTGAGGCCCAAGCGCAAGAAGTCAAAACCCGCGAGGCGATGTTGCAGGCAGCTGAAGCTCGGATCGACGGCAAGATTTCCGAGTTACAGCAGCTTGAACAGACCTTGACGGCATTGGTGGCTGAGGCGGATGAGCAACAGAAGGCCAAAATCAACCAACTGGTCCGCATTTACGGCGCGATGAAGCCAAAAGATGCAGCTCGTATTTTCAATGACCTCGACATGCCAATCTTGCTTACGGTTGTTGAAGGCATGAAAGAAAGCAAAGTTGCGCCAATTCTCTCAAGTATGGACTCAAACAAAGCGACCGCCGTGACTGAAGCGCTTTCGCTGCGGAAGATCATCCCTGGATTAGAAGGTGATCCCCAGGGATAACTCCAATCGAGGCGTGGTTTCGTCCCGCCGCACATTGGCTTAAGGCGCGGAATATAAAGACGAATTCCAATCCGATCCCATTTAGAATATTAACCGGTCGCTAACCAATGGCCCCTAACATGAACGATGCGGTCCGTCTGTCTGGATTAGACGAGGGAAGGCCGTGACGAGCGACGCGCGCCATAAATCGGCACTAGTGGTCGATGATCTAGAGGTAATGCGTCGTTCTGTTGCCAACCTTCTCCGCACGCAAGGGTTCAGTCCCGTGGATGAGGCGTCCTCGGTATCTGAGGCCCTAGAAAAGGCAGCGGACGTCGGTGGGTACGATTTGGTTTTGTCGGATTGGAATATGGATCCGAGAACCGGTTTGGATCTACTGATCTCGGTTCGTTCCGAACTGACATACGAGAACACAGTTTTCGTATTGATGACGGCGGAACCAACCGACGAGAAACGGGCAGCGGCCGAAGCTGCCGGGGTCTCGGGATTCTTGGTCAAACCCTTTGGGGCAGAGACTTTGGTTTCCGAGATTGAAAAGTTCTTCGGTGTGGAGTGAGCGGGTTCGCTTTTGAATCCGTGGGGAGAAAGGCAGAGGCGCAATGGCGTTGCGAGGCATATTAGGACCTCCGTTGCCGATTACGTTGACACCCGCCGCAGAGAGCCGGCGCGGTGACCAGTCGCTATGGCTGTTTCTGTCTCTTTATCTTCTTCTTTTCGCATTCTTTATTGTCCTTAATAGTTTTTCGACGTTCGACGCAGGGCGACGTGATGCTGTCATAAACAGCGTTATGGATGCCTTCGCACAAGTCGCTGGCCCAGGCCTGGAAGAAGATCTAGGCGGAACGACTGGCAACGAGTTCCAAGCGCGCCGGTTTCAAGACGCGGTGACTGATATTTTTGAGGCGGCTATCCCACTTGCTGCTCTGAAAGTTGTTGCGCCGGGCACGCGGATGGAAGTTGATGTACCCGCGCCCGTGTTCTTTGCGGACGGCAGTGTCGTAGTGCGTGATCCTTTGCCTATGTTGGACCGCATTGTCGCGACCATAAGCTCTCCGCCTGAGGGAGCTCGGTATGAACTCTCAATAATTGCTCAAGTGATTGGCGATGAGGCGGCACCCTTGCCGACAGATATGACAACAGACCTTGCCCGCGTTGGGAACGTAGCCCGTGCGCTGGGTGTAAAGGGAATGCCTCCCGGCACAATATCCATCGGCATGGATCGCGGCGACCCGAGGTTCTTCAGGCTAATCTTTTTTGCTGTTGATGACGGCGCTAATATGTCCTCAACAAGCCCCTTGCTCAGGGGGGCGGTCCAATGACACCAATGGAACTGCGTTTCACCCCACCGAATTCTGACGGTATTTTGGGTGTTGGGACCGCTTCTTCAGGTTCTTCAGACCGCATATCAGCGTCGACCCGAGCGTCACAAGTGTGGCTGCTCACATTTACTGACTTGGTATTGATTCTTCTCACGTTCTTTATTCTGCTTTTTGCAATGTCGGATATAGATCTTGGACGCTACGGCGCGCTGTCACGGTCGACTGGTATGGCACTGTCCGAGCCGATGCTTGCCGAAACGCAAGCGCCGACATCAAACTTTACAATACCTCAGCGCGAGCTGCGCCCCGCGGAGGATCTTGGCTTTCTGCGGGCCGTTGTAACCCAAGCGCTCTTGCGTGAGGCTAGATTTGGCACGGTCGCAACGCGTCTCACCGATGAGTATCTTGTTTTATCTTTGCCTGGTTCACTCCTCTTTGCACCGGGGTCCGCACAGATCAGCGCGGCAGCAAATGCAGCAGTATTTGATCTAGCAGGGCTACTAAGCGTTCTTGAGAACGAAATCGGGCCAAGACACTAGAACTTCTGCGCTAAGCCAGGACCAGGGTGTATCCGCCTGTAAAAGAGCGGAACACCCTATCTGGCAAGACGACTAACAACAGGTAACCCCGGAGGGGATCATGGCTATGGATTTCAATACAGCAATCAGCGCTTATCGCGAAGCAGCCGGTGCTATTCGAGAGGCTGGAAACACTGGAAATGCGGCGGCTTTGGGTAATCCGGATGGCTCGTCATTTGTAAATATGGTAACCGACTCTTTGCAAAACGCTGTCGAGACTGGCAAGCAGGCTGAGCAAGTCTCAATGGCAAACATTGCTGGCCAGGCAAGTACGATGGATGTCGTAACAGCAGTAGCGAATGCGCAGCACAGCCTGGAAACGGTCGTCGCTGTACGAGACAAAGTCATGCAGGCTTATCAAGAAATTCTTCGGATGCCGATTTAACGGATCATCTGGATTAGGATGTATAGGGTCACGATTGGAATGGATGAATTACAGGTAATAGACATTGGTAGAGATGCGGTCTTAACCATGCTCAAGGTAGCCGGTCCAATTCTCATTGTTGGCCTTGTTGTCGGTCTGTCCATTTCAGTATTTCAGACATTGACCCATATCCAAGAGATGACCCTCACCTTCATACCGAAGATCGTTGCGGTATTCACGTCCCTGATTCTTTTCATGCCCTGGATGCTGACCCAACTTCAAGAGTTCATGATGCGTGTCATGGACAAGATTATAAGTCTCCCCTAGTCGTGCTTGTCGCTACAGGCGTTGAAGTCCAAGCGGCCGCGAGATGAGGCGCATCAATGCTTAGCGACTTACTCGCCCTCAACGTTTTCCATTTTCTTCTCGTGTTTGCGAGATTATCTGTCGTCTTTCTTCTTATGCCCGGCGTTTCGGCGGCTTATGTGCCGACACGGGTTCGACTGATGCTGGCTATGCTGGTGACATTGCTTAGCCTACCCTTGGTTCAGGGGTATCTGCCCCCCGAGCCCGATACGACGGCTGAGCTTGTGAAGCTCCTTTTCTTCGAGGTGTTTACTGGTGCGTTTATCGGGACCGTTGTTCAGATGGTCATGGCAGCCCTAAACCTTGCCGGTCTTATTATCAGTCGGTCCAACGGATTGATGAACGCTTTCGTGCAGGATCCGGTTAGCAATGCACAAAGCGCCGTTGTTATCGGTTTCCTAAATATAATGGTTGTTGTTCTGATATTTTCAACAGGCCTTCATGGCTTCATGATCATGGCGATCGTTGATAGTTATTCGATGATCGCGCCGAACGAGCCGGTCCTGTTGGGCGATATGTTGAACATGGTGGCCTCAGTCCTGAATGATTCATTCTCTGTTGGTGTGCGGATCGCCTCTCCATTTCTTGTTTACGCACTTGTGTTCCAGGTGACTATGGGAATCATGGCCCGTTTATCACCGCAAATGAATATTTTCTTCGTTGCCTTGCCGATACAATTGATGCTCGGCTTCACCCTTCTCACTGTTGCATTGCCAGCCATGATGTTGGTCTTTCTCAACTACTTCGATACCAGTCTTCACGCGCTTCTTATGCCGGGAGTAAATTGATGCTCGGCTTCACCCTTCTCACTGTTGCATTGTCGGCCATGATGTTGGTCTTTCTCAACTACTTCGATACCAGTCTTCACGCGCTTCTTATGGCGGGAGTAAACCGTGTCTGACGATAAAGACTCTAAAACGGAAGACCCCACCGCTAAGCGCCAAGGAAAAGCGCGGACGGACGGTGATGTTCCTCAGTCGCAGGAAATCAAGAGTTTTGCCATGCTTTTGGCGGGGCTTATTGTCATGTCGACTTTGGCGCCTGGCATCGCTTCAGATTTGGCCGAATACCTCAAAGTATTTCTCGGGAGGCCTCATACTATTGTTCTTGGGAATGAAGGGCTGCGTGTCCTTGTCAAGGAGGTAGCCCTTGAAGTCGCGACGATATTGGCATTCGCCATGGGAATTTTTGTTTTTGCCGCACTTACGGCGGGGATAGCAGTGAACGGGTTTCTTTGGACCCCGAAGAAGATGGAACCAAAGCTTTCCACGATAAGTCCAATTGCTGGAGTGAAACGCTTCGTTTCGGTACAGACCCTTGTCGAGGCGATTAAGGGCGTTTTAAAAATGATTATCGTGGCCGTGATGGTCGCTTTTCTCGTCATTCCACTGTTTCGGCATCCCGACCAATTGGTCGATCGAGACCTGTCGCTAACGCTGAGTGAAATCCATTGGCTCATTGTACTGGTGTTGACCTTGGTCGTGTTGGTGATGTCGATCATCGCGATGGCCGACCTGGCCTTTCAACGCTGGCAACACAACGAGAAACTCAAGATGACCAAGCAAGAGGTCAAAGATGAGCATAAGGAGCAAGAGGGCGACCCTAAGGTAAAGAGCCGCATACGTGCATTGCGTATGGAGCGCCACCGCCAGCGCATGATGGCCGCTGTGCCGGGCGCTAGCGTCGTTATTACCAATCCAACACACTATGCGATCGCTCTGACCTATGACATGGACGACATGCACGCGCCTATCCTTGTCGCTAAGGGTGTTGACTACTTAGCCCGCCGCATTCGCCAAATCGCAGAAGACAACGACGTCCCGCTGGTTGAGAATCCACCGTTGGCGCGGGCCCTTTATGCCTCATGTGAGGTTGATCAAGAGATTCCCCCAGAGCACTATAAGGCGGTTGCCGAAATCATCGGCTACGTCATGCAGGTCAATGGGCAGGGTCAGGTTGCAAACTAGACTACGGTCTTTCATGGCGCTGGCCCTAAGCGCGCTGGTGCTTATTGGGCTTGCGACAAACATTGCTGTCCAGGCCGTGCCTTGGCTCTGGATCGTCGCTGGAGCCAGCGTTCTCTGGATTGTCGCCGTTGCCTTGATTTGGTCTGTGTTGTCACAGCCCCCAACCGCGCGGCAGAGCCTAGAAGCGATAACAGCGATATTTGACTCAGCGCCAGGGCCGCGGTTCGTCACTGACGAGGAGGGTGCTGTTGTATACGCAAATCCGTCGGGGGCTGATTGGCTTGATGGAGTAACACCGCTTGACCGTTTTGCCGCTCTCGCCGCACCAGAGTACGATGGTGAAGAATTTGTTGCGCGACTAGGTCTTGCAGCTGGGGCTGGTCTTTCAGATCAAGTTGAGATTCCGTTGAGTGGTGAGATGCCTGAGCCAGATTGGTTCCAGGTGTTGATCCGTCCTCTTGAATCACTCCCTAATTTCCTTGTTTGGTCGCTTGAAGACATTACGGCGCGCAAGGCGATCAACGATATTTTGAGCCGAGAGCGCCAGGACCTTGCTGATTTTCTCGATTTCATGCCGACGGGCGTTTATTCCGTCGATGTTGATGGGGCCTTCCATTACGTCAACCAAAGGTTCGCAGAGTGGCTCGGTCGATCAGCGGAAGAACTCGTCAATCTGAGCCTGGATGATGTTCTAGCTGGAGCCTCACGTCCTGATCTTGATGGAGAATGGCAGGGAAGGGTCCGGTTCCAAACAGCGGCGGGTGACGCTATTGATACCCTGGTTTTTCAGAGTACCTATGATGATGCCGGTGTAACCCGTACGCGCTCACTCGTGATGCGTGACGTTAAAACCGATATAGAGCGATCGGAGGGCCATGGGCGAACCGGCTTTCGTGTTCTATTCGACGCTGCGCCAGTGGCAATCGCCATCACGGAACCAGATGGATCTGTAACGGACTGCAACCAGGCTTTTGCGAAGCTGGTGAATCGAAATCGCGATGCTTTGATTGGGGACTCTCTATCCGATTTCCTCATCGAAGATGATCGTCGCGCGTTGCGTGGTGAATTTGATCGCGTCATTGCAGGATCGGCTGAAAGTTCACACGTCGATGTGCGGCTTGCCAGCGGTAAGATTGGCGAAAGCGCCGTACAGGCTTCAGTTTTTCTCGGCCCCTTGTCGGGGGCTGCTGCGGCTGCTGCTGGCGAAGTCGAAGGGATGGTCGTCCACGTCATTGATACGACGGAGCAAAAGAGTCTCGAAGTTCAATTTGCCCAAGCACAAAAAATGCAAGCCATGGGGCAACTCGCCGGAGGTGTTGCGCACGATTTCAACAATTTGCTGACGGCAATGATCGGATTTTGTGACTTGCTACTCCAGCGTCATGCAGCGGGGGATCCTTCTTTTGCAGATATCATGCAGATCAAGCAGAACGCAAACCGCGCGGCAAATCTTGTGCGACAATTGCTCGCGTTCTCGAGAAAGCAACCACTTCAGCCCAAAGAACTTAACTGTACGGATCACCTGACAGAATTGTCGCACTTGCTGACTAGGCTTATTGGTGAATCCATCGAGTATAAGTTGGTTCACGGACGAGACTTAGGGGCGGTTCGGGTCGACCCAGGTCAATTCGATCAAATTATTATTAATTTAGCGGTCAATGCGCGCGACGCGATGGCCGGCGGTGGAACTCTGACGATTACCACTAACACCAAAATATTTGAGTACCCTACGCAGTTGGGGGCGGAGCAAGTGCCTGCTGGTCGATACGTCACGATTTCCGTGACCGATACAGGCAAGGGTATCGCGCGCGAAGACATCGGTAGAATCTTTGAGCCGTTCTTCTCGACTAAACAGGAAACACCCGGTGCCGGGACTGGATTGGGATTGGCGACCGTATACGGAATTGTGCGTCAAACCGGCGGGTTCATACTTGTTAATTCAGCTCCCGGTGAGGGCGCCAAGTTTACGATTTACTTGCCGCGGATTGAGCCAGAAACAGACGACATCAGCGCGACCAGGGTTGAGGACGGACAAGAATTTTCCGTGCAAGCTACCGAAGACGAAGATCCGGTAGCACTTGCCGGTAAAATAGGGGCGGCATTGGCGAAGAGTCCCAGTAAAGGCGATTTGTCCGGAAGCGGTACGATTCTGTTGGTCGAAGACGAGGATGCGGTTCGTGTATTCGCGGCCCGGGCTCTAAAGAATAAGGGCTATACCGTTCTTGAGGCTCGCACCGGAGAGCAAGCCATGGATATGCTGCATGATGCGGAAGACTTGGAACTCCTGATCACCGATATGATGATGCCGGGAATGGACGGCGGGACACTTGCACGGTTCGTAAAGGTCGAGCGCCCCGAAGTTAGGGTCATTCTCATTTCAGGGTATTCCGAAGAAGTGGCGAGAGGTGACGTATTAGATAGCCCGGATATTCATTTCCTGCCGAAGCCGTTCAGTCTTGGGCAACTGGCTAGTAAAGTGAAAGACGTCCTGGCGCTGCCGGTCGACTAAAAGGCATCGCTAATCTGGCGCATTTTCGGGTTTTTCTCAGTGCTTCTGCCTTCTTTACGGCTTAGATTTTACACTAACCCTCTGTTTTTATTCATTTTATCATTTTTTGTTCCATAATTGTTCTTTTCTGTGGACAACGAGAACAAAGCACGTACATTAGTCTCCATTGCACACGGTGCTTGGGCACACTAAACACGAGGGACATAATCATGGCGGAAGCGAAATTCAAAGTCGTGGAGAACAAAACCACCACAGATAAGACCAAGGCTCTGGACGCCGCTCTTTCACAGATTGAGCGCTCGTTCGGTAAGGGCTCAATCATGCGGCTCGGCCAGCGTGATTCGGCCATAGATATTGAATCTATCCCAACGGGTTGTCTTAGTTTGGATCTAGCGCTCGGTATCGGTGGTCTTCCCCGTGGCCGTGTTATCGAAATTTATGGTCCTGAGAGCTCTGGGAAAACGACTCTCGCATTACATGTTATTGCTGAAGCGCAGAAATTAGGCGGTGCGTGCGCCTTTGTTGATGCTGAGCATGCACTTGATGCGGGTTATGCCCGTAAGCTTGGCGTCGATCTCGACAATTTGTTGATTTCCCAACCCGATGCTGGCGAGCAAGCCTTGGAGATTTCAGACACCCTGGTTCGTTCTGGTGCCATTGATGTGTTGGTTATTGACTCAGTCGCAGCATTAACACCACGAGCCGAACTAGAAGGTGAGATGGGAGACCATCATGTTGGTTTGCAGGCACGATTGATGAGCCAAGCGTTGCGTAAGTTGACGGCGTCTGTCTCTAAGTCAAACACCATGATTATTTTTATCAATCAGATTCGCATGAAGATTGGTGTGATGTTCGGTAGTCCTGAAACCACCACAGGCGGAAATGCGCTCAAGTTCTACTCTTCTGTGCGTCTAGACATCCGTCGCATCGGTCAGATCAAGGATCGCGATGAAGTTGTTGGCAATCAGACCCGTATTAAAGTCGTTAAAAACAAGGTCGCGCCTCCATTCAAGCAAGTTGAATTTGACATCATGTACGGCGAAGGCGTCTCGAAGATGGGCGAGCTTATTGATTTGGGTGTGAAAGCTGGGATTGTCGAGAAATCAGGCTCCTGGTTCTCATGTAACTCAGAGCGTATTGGCCAAGGCCGCGAAAATGCCAAGACCTTTCTGAAAGAGCATCCTGACATGGCCAATGAGATAGAACGGAAAATTCGTGTCAACGCGGGTTTGATCGCTGACACCATGATTGGTGACGTTGCCGAGCCTTCTGAAAAGGATGATGAGGCGGAGATCCCTGCCGCCGAATAATATTCCCGATCCCCTCGGGCCTTTGCAGCGGCGGTGCTTCCCCTCAGCCCGCCGCTGCTTCTATTTTTGCCAGCGGGTTCTTTTTTTCGGTCGTTTTCTATTCCCGTTCTTGCCAGCCACGAGGACTAAGCTAACATCGGTCTTTTGGGCATGGTAAGTCGTGCTAAAACTAATGAGGGATAGGTGAGTTATGTCGAAGTTTGATCGTGCGTATTACGTCAATTTGGTGGAGCAAGGGTACTTCGGCAACGTCGTCAAAGAAGATATCGCCGCAGCTTGCGCCTGTTTTACCGAAGACTCCCAAGTCGTGATTTACCATGGTGATAATGAGGTCCGCCGATTTTATGGCAGTCCACAGGGCGATCAACTGCCTCTAGAGGCGTTCTACGATCATTTGCTTGGGAATTACGGGGCCCTGTTTGAGCATTTCGAACATACCATCGATCTAGAGTCCGAGCGGTGCGCCGCTAATTTCTTAGTGACTCTGACACCCAAGCCTGGCTCTGCTTACGAAGAGACAGGCACTTTAACCCTAAATAATTCCAACTTCTTTCGCTGCCGGGATGGCAAGATCTATTACATGGTCATTTACTATGCGAATCCGACCCTGGGGGCGAAGCTGGGGACCCAGTCAGCGAGTCCAACGGGTTTTCCCAAATCGAATTGAGCCTTTACCCTTTCTGGACACTCCCCTCGGGAACCGCTAAAAACCTCGCTTTCTCGCATTCATAGAACTCGTCTTCTATCGGGCTATATGGTTGCCGACGGATTGGTGATCTTCTCTTAGACGACGGGTGTTATGGGTTCTACAAGCGACGTTCGCGCAACCTTTCTGGATTACTTTGCAAGCAACGGCCACGAGCGTGTTGCTTCAAGTCCGCTCGTGCCACGCAACGACCCAACCCTGATGTTCACGAACGCGGGGATGGTCCAATTCAAGGATGTCTTCACAGGGAACGAAACGCGGTCTTATTCACGAGCGACATCGTCGCAGAAATGTGTCCGCGCAGGTGGCAAGCACAACGACCTTGATAACGTTGGTTATACGGTTCGGCACCACACGTTTTTCGAAATGTTGGGCAATTTCTCTTTCGGTGACTATTTCAAGGAAGAAGCGATCAAGCTCGCTTGGGATCTGGTGACCCGAGAGTATGGTCTGGCGACAGAACGACTGTTGGTTACCGTGCACTCCAGCGATGAAGAAGCCGCCGGCCTGTGGACCAAGATTGCCGGCCTATCTGATGACAAGATTATCCGCATTCCGACGTCAGATAATTTTTGGGCGATGGGTGAAACCGGACCGTGTGGGCCATGCACTGAGATATTCTATGACCACGGCGATCATATACCCGGTGGGCCGCCGGGCTCACCCGATGAAGATGGGGATCGTTTCGTCGAGATATGGAACCTCGTCTTTATGCAGTACGAGCAAATCTCGGCTGATAAACGCGTAGACCTCCCCAAACCAAGCGTTGATACCGGAATGGGGTTGGAACGGACCGCGGCCATTCTTCAAGGGACAAATGACAACTACGCCATTGACCTCATGCGGTTTCTTATTGAAGCAACGGGACAAGCGGCGGGAACGGACCCTGATGGAGACGATGCAGTGTCGCATCGCGTCATTGCTGATCACCTCCGTGCGACCGGGTTTCTCATCGCTGACGGTGTTTTGCCGTCTAACGAGGGTCGTGGATACGTTCTACGCCGAATTATGCGCCGAGCGATGCGTCATGCCCATTTGATGGGGTGCGCCGATCCCCTTCTGTGCAAACTGGTCCCCGCGCTCGTGGAACAGATGGGTAAGCAGTTTCCAGAACTGGAGCGCGCACAGTCACTCGTTACCGAAACCCTCCTCCTCGAGGAAACACGTTTCAAGACGATGCTCGACCGTGGCCTTAAGCTCCTCGATGAAGAGGCCAAGGACCTGACGTCAGGCGGCCAACTGTCCGGTGACGTAGCGTTTAAACTTTATGATACCTACGGATTTCCGCTGGATTTGACCCAGGATGCTCTGCGGCCTCGTGGCATAGACGTCGATACAGGCGCTTTTGCGTCAGCGATGGACCGTCAGAAGGAAGAGGCACGTAAAGCGTGGTCGGGCTCGGGAGACGCAGCGACAGACAAAGTCTGGTTCGATTTGCGCGATAGCGCCGGTGCGTCAGATTTCCTCGGATACGCCACCGAGACGGCCCAAGGCAAGATCGTCGCGATCGTTTCAGAAGGTCTTCCACAGCAAACGGCTAAGGCAGGGCAAGAGGTGGCTCTTCTCGCGAATCAGACGCCGTTTTATGGGGAATCTGGTGGGCAGGTTGGTGATACCGGGACCATCGTCACATCAGGCGGCGCGACAATTACGATTACGGATACCCAAAAGAAGCTTGATGCCTTGCATGTGCATTTGGGGACTGTCACTAACGGTAGTATCGCCGTTGGAGATGAAGCGACTTTTACTGTTGATGGAGCTAGGCGCAGCGCTGTGCGCGGGCATCACTCTGCCACGCACCTATTGCATGCTGCTCTACGTCAGACTTTGGGTGACCACGTAACGCAAAAGGGATCCCTCGTCGCCGCTGATCGGCTGCGCTTCGACATCAGTCACCCTAAGCCGATCACCCGTGAGGACGTCTTGGCGGTCGAGGCAATCGTTAATGATCAGGTCCGCGCTAACGCTCCTGTGTCTACGCAGCTTATGGATCCAGAAGGCGCTATTCAGGCCGGCGCTATGGCCTTGTTTGGCGAAAAGTACGGTGATGAAGTTCGCGTCGTTTCAATGGGCACGCAGAGCGAAGCAGATCAACACCAATATTCAGTAGAACTATGCGGCGGCATTCACGTCGGTCGTACCGGCGATATCGGTTTATTTAAAATCGTCGAAGAATCGGCGGTTGCGTCAGGTGTTCGCCGTATCGAAGCGGTGACGGGAATGGCTGCAGAAACATGGGTCAGTGATCAGCAAACTTTGGTTGGACAAACGGCTGAGGTTCTCAAGGTTGCCCCACGTGACATTCCAAACCGTGTCTCGGCACTGCTTGAAGAGCGCCGCAAGCTTGAGCGAGAATTATCTGACTTGCGTAAAAAGCTGGTTACGTCTGGTGGCGGCGGTGCGGCTAAGCCTGAAGCTAAATCGATCAGTGGGATCGCATTCTCAGGCCGCATTTTGGATGGGATGCCAGCAAAAGACCTTAAAGGTTTAGCCGACGAGATTAAGCAATCACAGGGAAGTGGTGTCGTTGCTCTGCTTTCGGTTGATGAGGGCAAAGTATCCCTCGTGGTCGGTGTTAGCGACGACCTCACAGATCGCATTGACGCTGTTGGTCTCGTGCGTGCGGGATCAGCGGCCGTTGGGGGTAAGGGCGGGGGTGGCCGACCTGATATGGCTCAGGCGGGTGGCCCCGATGGTGACAAAGCCTCAGAAGCCTTGGCCGCAATAGAAACGGCGCTTTCTTCTAGCATAGGCTAGTAAAACCCGTTATTTATCAATTGGTTATGAATGTAATGCGCTGCGATATCAGAAATGCTGCAGCGCAATATAATTGTTGACTTTGTGCATCTTTTCCCTATTATATATCGCACTGCAGCATAGATAGCCGCTGCACATGGATTTGTACGGCACTGCGCTTTTTTTAAAATGGTCGCGTGGGCCTGAACCGGCAAAACAACAAAAGACCGAAAAGGACGCACGATATGAAACCTTATGATGATGCGGTTGCCTTCAACCAAAACAACCTTGATGCCTTTGTCGCCAGTAGCACTGTTTTTGCTAAGGGTTTTGAACAGTTGACCAAGCAATATGTCGCGTTCGCTAGCGAAAGCTTCGAAGACGCCATTGAAGCTGGCAAAAAGATCGTAGCCGCCAAGACGGTTAACGAAGCTGTCGACATGCAGACCAAGATTGCCAAGGACGTTTGGGAAAAGGCTGTCTCTGAGGGCCAGAAAATGTCCGATCTCTCAACCGGTATTTTCAAGGAAGCCTCTGCACCGATCTCCGATCGCGTCCAAGCGACCGTTGACGTTGCGAACGAGACGGCAAAGAAAGCCGCTAAGACGACGAAGAAGGCTGCCTAGTCCTTCTTTTCGATCTGACGCACTGTCATGAAAGGCCCGGTCTTACCGGGCCTTTCCTCGTTTTGGGGCCGGTAAACCGCAGTCCCGCCTTAATTCGCATGTTACACTCGCTTACAGATAACCGTGCTTTTTGACACATTGGTGATACCGGTACGGTTTAAAGTCCCGATCTATTGGATGGCGGAGATCTGCCTCCCTAGGCGATAGGGTCGTCATAAAATCAGGTGTGGAACATACAATGAATGATGATACAGCCCCCTCGGGCAACGCTAGTCCGAGCGCTGAAATGGCCGAAAAGCTAGGCCTAAACAAAGCTCAACAAAGTTTTGTGAACCGCTACAAATGGTACATCGCCATCGTTGCCTTAGTGGTGTTCGGCTCGATTGGGCTAAATTCCGGTTCCGGCGCGCCTGACGTGAGTTATAGAACGGCTCCCGTAACGCAGGGTGATTTGACTGTGACGGTTACAGCGACCGGCACCATTCAGCCACTCAATCAGGTTGACGTGGGTGCTGAAATCTCAGGCCTTATTGAAGTCGTCAATGTAGATTTCAATGATCGTGTCTCTCTTGGCCAGACTCTGGCCGTTATGGACAAAGATCAGTTGTCTGCCAGGGTTCGTCAAACGGAAGCTCAACTCATTTCTGCGCGCGCGAAAGTGGAAGAGGCGAAAGCCAGTGAATTTGAAGCCCGGAATAATCTTCGGCGAGCCGAAAGTCTCCACAAAAAGGGAAATGTTTCCGAGCAGTCCTTAGATAACGCGAGTGCTGCCCATGCCCGGGCGATCGCCGTGCTGGCAAGTGTCTACGCCCAGGTTACGGTTGCGGAGGCCAATTTGGCCGCGGACCATACCAATCTAGCCAAGACAGATATAACGGCGCCTATCGATGGTATCGTTCTAACCCGGCAAGTTGAGCCAGGTCAGACCGTTGCGGCATCTCTTCAAACTCCGGTTTTGTTTACGCTTGCGGAAGATTTGTCGGCGATGAAATTGGTGGTCGATATTGACGAGGCGGATATCGGGCAGGTCAAAGAAGGTCAGGTGGCCACGTTCTCCGTGGACGCCTATGCCGGTCGGGTTTTTCCAGCGACGATAACCTCTGTTCGGTTTGCGCCAAAGAATGAGGGTGGCGTGGTGACATACGAGGCGCTGCTTTCCGTCAATAACAGTGATCTCGCGCTACGCCCTGGCATGACAGCAACGGCAACCATCACAACGGCAACCAGAAATGGTGCGGTCATGGTGCCGTATGCTGCGCTGCGCTTTACGCCACCAATGCCGGCTAAGGATGATGATAAACCGGCAGCACGCCGAGGCGGTGCCCCCGGTCTTATGGGAATGATGATGCCACGGTTCAACCGCAATCGCGGAGGCCGCCAAACACCTCTGCAAGTTGGGGCGCCGGGTCGCGTTTGGGTCATGGAAGAGGGACGCCCACGCGCCATTCCGGTCGAGGTGGGATTGTTGGACGGTGAGCGCGCCGAGGTCATCGCGGACGGCATTGCCGAAGGCACTCAAGTTATTATCGGTATACAGGCGGCAGGCTGATGGCCGAGAAGGACCTCGCCACCGAGACCTATGACGGCCCTGTCGTTTCTTTTGAGCACGTCGCTAAGGTCTATGGCGACGGCGAAATGGCAGTCCGAGCCCTCGACGACGTGAGTTTCGATATTGATCCCGGAGAGTTCGTTGCCGTCATGGGGTCTAGCGGGTCGGGCAAGTCGACCACCATGAATATTCTTGGTTGCCTAGATACACCAACGCGCGGTCGATATCTGTTCAAAGGGGTTGATGTCAAAACACTGACCAGAGATCAGCGCGCCCTCCTAAGGCGGCATTATCTGGGATTCGTTTTCCAGGGTTTTAATCTTCTGTCGCGGACGACAGCACTCGAGAATCTCGAGTTGCCGCTTATCTATCGCCGCATATCTAAGGCAGACCGGCGAGAACTCGCGATGCAAGCGCTTCACGCCGTCGGCCTTGAAAACCGTGAGCACCACACCGCTGCGGAGTTGTCTGGCGGGCAGCAGCAGCGTGTGGCTATCGCAAGAGCCATGGTGACCAGTCCGTCTCTCCTCCTGGCTGATGAACCAACCGGGAATTTAGACACGGCTCGAAGTCAGGAGATTATGGAGCTTCTTGCCCAATTAAACTCGGAGGATGGGCTGACCATTGTGCTTGTGACCCATGAGGAAGAGATGGCCGCATTTGCTCGGCGACGGCTCGAATTTCGCGACGGCAATATCGTTCATGAATCACGATCAGAAGCGGCATAGGTGTAGCTATGATTGGTAATATTTTACTTCTGTCGATGAGAGAAATACGTCGCAACGTGCTGCGCTCCATCCTCACAACCTTGGGCATTGTGATCGGTGTCGCTGCGGTGATCGTTGTCGTTACGCTGGGCGCTGGAACCAAAGCGCAGGTTCAAACTGAAATCTCAAAACTTGGCAGCACAATGCTAACGGTGTTTCCGGGCCAGCGCAGAATGCGCGGGGCGGCCCAGTCGGCTCCGCCGTTCGAGATTGATGACGTATACGCGCTTCGTCGCGAAACGGTGATGTTATCGAGCGTTGCCCCGATGTCCATTCAGCGTCAGATGGTTGTGTACGGCAATGGTAACCGGAGATCGCAGGTCGTTGGGACGGACCGCGAGTTCGTGAATGTTCGAAATTGGGGCTTGGCCGCCGGTCGATTGTTTTCCGCAGCCGAAGAACAAACTGGAAAGTCAGTCTGCATTATCGGACAAACAGTCAAAACAGAGCTTTTTAAGGACGACCCTTATCTTGGCAATGTCCTGCGGATCGGTAAAGCTTCATGCGAAGTTATCGGGCTTCTCGAGCCAAAAGGGCAGGTCATGTTTTCGGGAGATCAGGACGACGTCGTCGTTGTTCCGATTAAATATTTTCAACGCCGCATCGCCGGAAATACGAACGTCGATCAGATTTATGTGTCGGCGCTTGATGACTCTTTAGTTGAGGCCGCCCAAGCCGAGGTCGAAGTGATTATGAGGGAGCGTCGCCCCTCCCAGCCGGGCGCGGACGAACTCTTTTCTGTGAGGGGCGTGCAGGAAATGTCGACTGCGTTTCAGAGTTCCACAACCGTTATGACCGGGTTTCTGACAGCAATCGCCGCGATAAGCCTACTAGTGGGTGGGATTGGTATTATGAACATCATGCTTGTCTCTGTAACTGAGCGAACAAGGGAGATCGGGATACGCATGGCCATCGGTGCGCGCGAAAAGGAAGTATTGCTCCAATTCCTGGTCGAAGCGGCCATGCTGGCTGGCTTCGGTGGGCTTGTTGGTATCGTGATAGGCCTTGGCGGCGCTATGGCCCTGGCACCGTTGCTCAACGTTCCGTTTATCCTTCAGCCCGACATGATGATCATGGCGTTTATTTTTTCGGCCCTTGTCGGTGTCGTGTTCGGCTATATGCCCGCCCGCAGCGCGGCACGATTAGACCCAATCGATGCTCTGCGACACGAGTAGAAGGTCAGACGGTTTTCCAATCGCCACTTAGGTTGATGCCCATCGGGGTATGCCTACCGTCCCCCTAAAGCCGGCACTCAATCGTCGCTGGATGGATCGCGTTCTATCAAGTTAATCATCACGCCATCTGGATCACGAAAAGTCATTTCCCTCTGGCCTCTGTCGGCGCTCTTGATTGCGCCACCCTCTATGTCGACTTCCAAGTGTAACGGTGGGCACAAAACCATGTGGCCGCCGGACATGAGACGGTTATGCACGGTGTCTAAATCCGCACAGTAAAAGACCAAGCACGCCTCTCCGGCATTACAACCACCCAGCCGTTTCTCGACGGGCGGCGGGGCAGGGTTCGTGACCTCAAACAAGCCTACCATCCCCTTATTCATGTTCGTGGCCCGCAAAATTCGATATCGAACACCAGCTTCAGGCGGCATACCGAGCAGCTTCGCTGCAGTGGCGTGGGTCAAGCCACCTTCTGCATACACATCTTCCAGCTCAAAAATGTCTTGGTAAAATGCTGTTGATTGGTCAAGGTCTCGTACAAATAATGCAGTACGGACCATTGGGCTGATGAGCGCCATTGTTGTTCTCCCTTTTTCTGCAACGTAAAAACTGGTCACGATCTGAATAGAGTATGCGTCTAACTGGCTGTTGGAGACCAGAGTATGCCTTTATCGAATTCGGCTGACGGGTGGGGTGCAGTATCGAAAGTTCTGCACTGGCTTGCTGCTGGCATCATCTTGGCCCAATTCGTTACTGGTTTTCTGCGCTACTTTAAGATTGTTTCTGCTGACACCTGGGCGCTGTTCTATTCGTACTGGCATATGCCAGCGGGAATCGTTGTGTTGGCTCTGGTGTTTTTCCGACTGGCCTGGCGCTTCTCCCAACCACATCCTGAATTGCCCGAGCATATGCGCTGGTGGGAACGTCTCGCAGCCAACGGCGCCCACGTGTATTTGTACACCGCAATGGTTTTCATGCCGCTGACAGGCTGGGCGGGATTCAATGCCCTTAAGATCGAAGTGAACCCGTTCGGTGTGAATCTTCCGCACTTGTTTTGGGACATTCGGCCGGTGTCTTTCGTCATGGCGGACATCCATCTCTATATTGCTTTTGGGCTCGTATTGGTTCTTCTCCTGCACGTCATTGGGGCCCTTAAACATCACATTGTTGACCGTGATGACACGCTCCGTCGTATGATGCCTAAGGGGTGGCTGAAAGCCGATTAGAGCGCTATACCCCAGAGAAATATTCACGTTCTGGGACGACTAGGCATGGGCCGTACACTCATTCAGAAACTGTGGGACGCGCACACTGTTGCCGATCTTGGTGACGACGCAACGCTTCTATATATGGACCGCGTTTTTCTTCATGAGCGTACTGGATCCGTATCGCTCAAGGGTTTGGAGGCGGCGGGGCGCAAGGTCCGCAATCCAGAGCAAGTGTTCTGCACCATGGATCACATCGTCGACACACTCCCAGGGCGCGGTGATGAAACCATCATGCCGTCGGGCAAAGATTTTATTACAACCACACGAGATGCGGCGAACGCGGCAGGCATTACACTGTTTGATATAGGTGATGATCGTCAGGGAATCGTGCATGTCGTATCGGCCGAGCAAGGGATCACGTTGCCAGGTCTGACCCAGGTCTGTCCGGACAGTCACACTTGCACACTCGGTGCGCTCGGAGCGTTGGCCTGGGGCATTGGGTCGACCGAAGGTGAACATGCTCTGGCGACAAAGACTCTGGCCGTCAATAAGCCAAAATCTATGCGCGTTTCATTCGATGGCACACTTGGTTTCGGCGTTACGGCGAAGGATATGATCTTGCACCTTATCGGTGAGTACACCGCTTCTGGTGGTGTCGGCCATGCGATTGAGTTTGCCGGTTCTGCGATACGCGCGTTGCCGCAAGAAAATAGATTCACTGTTTGTAATATGGCCGTCGAGTTTGCCGCGTTTACAGGGTTGATCCCACCGGACGATACGACAATCGAGTACGTGCATGGCCGTCCTTATGCGCCGACCGGAAAGACATGGGATACAGCTGTTGAGTACTGGAAAACGTTGCAGGCCGATGATGATGCGGCCTACGACAAAAATATTTCCATCGACTGCGCAGATATTGTTCCAAAGGTGACTTGGGGCACGAGCCCTGGTCACACGGGGCAAATCGATGGCGTGGTACCTGATCCATCAGAGGCGCCAGATGCCAACGCCCGCTCATCATGGGAGCGGGCGCTCGAGTATATGGACCTTAAGCCCGGCCAGCCGATTGAGGGTGTGCCTATTGATGCTGCATTCATCGGCTCTTGCACCAATTCTCGCTTGTCTGATCTACGCGAAGTCGTGAAAGTTGTTGACGGTCATCGAGTTGCCGATGGTGTAAAGGCAATCGTTGTTCCGGGGTCGAGCCAGGTCAAGCTTGCTGCTGAAGCTGAGGGTATTGACAAGGCTTTGATCGAGGCCGGCTTTGAATGGCGCGAGAGCGGATGCTCGATGTGCTTTTATGCTGGCGGTGAAAGCTTCGGCGACCAAGAACGCGTTATCAGTTCCACAAACCGCAATTTCGAAAACCGTCAGGGCCCGAGAACGCGCACACATCTGGCCAGTCCAACCTCGGTCGCGGCGTCGGCCATTGCCGGCAAAATCGCCGACGTAAGGAAGTTAAGGTAGGGGATTGGTTATGACGCTTACGATGCAGAAATTCACCACGTTGTCGTCGGTCGCCGCACCGATCATGCAGGTGAATATTGATACGGACGCCATAATCCCAAGCAGGGAGATGAAGGGTGTCACAAAGGATGGTCTATCCGTCGGGATGTTTGCCAACTGGCGTTACACGGATGTTGATGCCCGCGTTGAGAATCCCGACTTTATTTTGAACAAGCCGCCGTTTCGTGACGCAGAAATATTATTGTCAGGCGAGAATTTTGGCTGCGGCTCTTCTCGCGAGCACGCGGTCTGGGCGCTCAAAGAATGGGGCATCCGCTGTGTCATTGCGCCCAGCTTCGGCACGATTTTCTATGGCAACTGTGTGCGCAACGGCATTCTTCCGGTGGTTTTGGCAGAAGTCACAGTTAAGGCGTTTGCTGCAGTTGCTGAACGCGGACGTGAGACTGACACATTAATCATCGATCTCGTGAATCAGGAAGTGACGGGTCCGGATCAGGATGTGCATGCCTTTGATATAGCGGCAGCTGACAAAGAAATGCTTGTCGAAGGTCTCGACCCAATCGGCTTAACACTCAAACAGGATGACGCGATCCTTGCCTTCCGAGAGAAGGATAAGGCGACGCGACCCTGGGTCTACCTTTAGGCCGCGCGACCGCCCAACAATGGAACTCTGGATTATACTGACCATTGCCGCTGCCGGCGTACAGGCGGCACGAACTGCGTTGCAAAAGCATCTGACAGCGCGGTTGACGGTTTTCGGAGCAACATTTGCCCGGTTTCTGTTTGGTCTACCGATGATTTTGGCTGGGCTCGCCGCTTTGGCTGTGATCACAAATCAAAGTATTCCGAATCCTAGCGCGGTGTTCCTGAGCTATGCCTGGGTTGGAGGTTTTGTTCAGCTTCTTGGCAATGCTCTCCTTCTCCATGTTTTAGGCCTCAGCACTTTTACGGTGGGGATGACCTATACCAAGACGGAGGTTATCCAGACGGTTGGCGTGTCTTTTATCGTCCTGGGGGAGAAAGTAGGCCCCTTCGGCTTTGTCGGCATTCTCGTGGCCTTTCTCGGTGTCATTCTCATGGCCACAGGACGCGCGGGCCTGTCACTCGCGAGCCTTGCGGCCGCACTTAAGCACAAACCGGCGCTTTATGGACTCTGCGTTGGCGCGCTCTATGCGGTAGCGGCTGTGTTTTATCGGGCCGCTGCCTTGTCTCTTGATGGCGGTTATTTTGTCATGCGGGCCTTTACGACTTTGGCATGGGTTACCTCGGCTCAAGCAGTGTCTATGGCGGTATGGCTGCAATGGCGCACACCTGACGTGCTAGTGAATGTCGTAAGGGCGTGGCCACTCGGCATATTGGTTGGATTGACCGGTATCGTCGCATCAGCCTTCTGGTATTGTGCCTTCACATTACAGAACGCGGCCTATGTTATGGCTGTTGGTCAGGTTGAACTGGTATTCGCTTATGTCGCCTCACGGTTTCTATTTCACGAACGAATGACGGCCCAAGAAGCACTTGGTGTGGCCGCGACCGCGGCAGGTATTCTCGCGATCGTGCTTTATGGGTGACCGCGGCGTGAATTTCTCTTGTGATTTTGACACAGCCACGGTCTGCTAAAGTCCCAAAGACGCGAGGGTTCATGAACGAGAGAAAACCTAAAATACTAATCGCCGATGATGAGCAATTGTTTGTGCAATTGATGGAAGCAACATTGCAAGATGAGTACGAACTCCTATTCGCCTTCAACAGCGATGAAGCACTTGAAAAAGCCAACCGCGAGGTGCCAGATCTGATTCTGTTGGACGTCGTCATGGCTCCGAAAAGTGGCTTTGATATTTGTCACGCTCTCAAGAGTGAGCGTCGAACTCGAGATATACCCATCCTGTTCGTGACGTCTTCCAGCACCGTAACGGATGAGGTTAAGGGCCTTGAAATGGGAGCGGTCGACTACATAACGAAACCGGTTAGTCCGCCGATTGTCAAAGCCCGTGTGCGAAATCACATGGAGCTAAAACAATACAAAGATAAACTCGAACGTATTGCGGCAGAAGATGTTCTCACAGGCCTGGCAACGCGGCGGCGTTTTGAAGACATTTTGCAGTCAGAATGGCGTCGGTGTCGGCGCCAAGAAACGCCACTCTCTATCGCTATGCTCGATATCGATTACTTTAAGCCGTTCAACGACAACTATGGTCACGGCGCGGGAGACGACTGCCTGCGTAAAGTAGGGCGGGCGCTTAGTGGTGAGGTCAAGCGGGCGGCTGACCTTATCGCTCGGTGCGGCGGCGAGGAATTCGTCTGCGTTATGCCAGACACAGATTTAGATGGTGCCAGTGCGTTCAGTCATACGGTGCGGAAGGCGGTCGCAGACCTAAAGGTCAAGCACGAGTACTCTGATGTGACGCACCACGTAACGATGAGTATTGGTGTCGCTACGTGTATTCCCAGTGAAGGTATGGATCCCTTCGAACTGGTACGCCGAGCTGATGAAAAGCTCTACGATGCGAAGAAGGGCGGGCGCAATAGAGTCGAGTCCACCAATTTCGAAAAGAAAGCAGAGTGAGGGTCACAAAGAGAATATTTGCAATCGGTTTTGCGCTCTGTGTCGTTCTTGGGGCGCCGGCTACAAGCACTGCTGCGCCCGGTTATGATCAAGGGCGCGCTGACCTCGAGTGGGTGATGGACTACCTGGTTAAATGGTTCCCTGGCGTCTGGGATTCGGCTCCCCAAGTTTGGTTTGAGCGGAATGTCCGAATGCCCGTTGACGAAGGGGAGCATGAGCACTGGCACCGCACCTTCGCCCGTATCGACGCGCCACAGATTGGTGAAGTGGTGTTTTATGGACAAATCAATAACGGCGGTCGTGACGGGGCAATAATCGGCGGTAGTCAGGTGTTGTATCATGCGGTGATTGATGAGGACCTTGGTGCCGTCAATATTTTTGGTCAAGGCCCACTCAATCCAGAGACATACGAGAATTTGCACGAACATCCCGAGCTCTGGGATGAGGTGCAGTTTCGCGAGCGTGAGGCGCTTAATTGCGATTGGATTTGGCGTCGCGACGGCAACCAGATATTCGGTGTGCTTCAGGGAAACACGTCGGAGAAGCAGGCCTATGGTCCCGGCACTTGCTCATTCATTTCAAAGCGTACCGATGAAGAGTTCCGCGCCGACGCGGAGTGGGTTCTGACGCCTGACCAACTTTGGCTTTATGACAACAACTGGTCTGCCGGGATGCTGTTTCTCGGCCGGGACGATCAAACTCATATCCGTATGCATCGGGCTCAGCCGTACACCTGTGAGATTGAAGCGTCCGATGACGTTGACGTGGTCGGACATGATCGTGGTCACACTATGAAGATGGCGACCAAAGCAGGTCGCGAACTCCAAGCCATACTATTGCGCGCCGAATATCCTGCGGAAGATGGAACCGGTCGCGATGATAGGCTACGCCTGATGATCAGCGACCCATCAACTGGAGAGGCTTTGGCGTCGACAGATGCTGATCCACTCAGCCGTGAGATCGAGATTGAGTTTGACGGTGTTGAAATTGAGTGTGAGCGATCGGAGCACTTTGCGCCGTTGTCGGGTCAGTAGTACAGGCGGTTGCGTTTAGTCTGTTCGTTCGAGTGTCATGAGCACGTGTTCGCGGTCAATCGCTTCAAAACGCCATTTGATGAGAATAGCATCAGGACCATGGACATACATATCGACAGCGTCTTCTAAACTATAATGGTCCACGGTGAACGTGCCCGCTGGTACGGTGATAGAAGTTTCGCCTTTGTAGTCGAAATGTTGAGTGGTCAGCTTTCCCAGGATACCGTCAGGACCTTCTGCAAGTGGGCTGAGGTCATACATGCGGAGAGGTTGCACGCCCCCAGCAGACTTGTCGTAAAGAAGGGCACGCCAGGCGTCGGGGCTCAGCTGATGGGTAAGAATTGCGAAACTTTGATTGATCGCTAAGTCATGTGCGCTATTTCCTAACGGGCTGCGGCTAGACGCGTGCAAGCCTCCGCTATCAACCGTAATCAGTCCCGATGCCCGCCACTCACCCTCGATCCAATATTGCACAGTCGCGTCGATCGGCCGCAGAGCCCTGTCGACGCGATATAGCGAGTGCCTCTGAATATCGCGTGGTCCGTATCGGCTGATGGTCGAAACTGTGCGAGAGCCGTCGGGATGGACTGAAATATGAAAACGTTCTTCGCCCCTTATTTGACCGGTGCCTAGGGCGCGGTAGGCGAGGGTGCCATTGGCCTCGCGGACGACATTGGCGTTTGGTGGTAAGGGCTCTGCAAAGGCAACTGAGCTGCCTAGAGCCCAGGCCAAATGACATAGCAATCCAACTGTGGTTCTTGAGACCACGGTAGGCTTACTCCCCGGCGGCGATGCCATCGTCTAGCATTTTTGCTACTGTCGCTTCGTCATGTCCCATTTCAGCCAGAACTTCACGGGTGTGTTGCCCTTCGCGAGGTAGATCGCGACGCACACCAAGGCGGTCTCCGCCAATCGACAATGGCATGTTGGGAAGTTTAATCTTGCGACCGGCACCATCACCGTCTGTCAAAGTGACTTCTGACAGTCCGTCTCCCGCATTCAAATGCGGATCGTCGAACAATTCGTGGGGTTTGGCGATGGGTGCAAAGGGCATGCCCGTCGCTTCTAACTTCGCCATTAGGTCGGCTTTGTCATAGCCTTTGAATAGCTCGTCGATCTGCGGCTTGAGCCAGGAGCGTGCGTCGACCCGGCCGTTATTGAGTTTCAATTCTTCCTTGGCCCACAACTCATCTAGCCCGAACGCTGCACAGAAGTTCTTCCATTGGGTATCAGATACGACGCCGACGAAGACCTTGTCGTCGTCTTTTGTTTCGAACACGTCATAAATCGCCCAAGCCGAAACGCGCGCAGGCATCGGGGCTGCGGGGGAGCCTGTTACGCCGTACTGCGCCATATGTTGGCCAACGAGGTAGACAGACGTTTCGTACAGGCTGGCAACAACATGCTGTCCTTCACCGGTTTGGTTGCGACTAACCAGTGCGGAGAGAACACCAATGACGCCGAACATTCCGCCGGTGATGTCAATGACCGAAGCGCCGGCCCGCAGAGGTTTGCCTGGTGGCCCAGTCATGTAGGCGAGGCCACCCATCATCTGTGCAACTTCGTCTAATGCCGTGCGGTGTTCGTAAGGACCGGCAAGGAATCCTTTTTCAGAGCAGTAAATAAGTCCGTTGTTGATCTTTTTGAGATCGTCGTAGCCGAAGCCAAGTTTATCCATGGCCCCTGGACGGAAATTTTCAATGACGATGTCGGCATCTTTGATGAGGTCCAGCGCTATGCCGTGGCCGGTTTTATTTTTGAGGTCGAGGCAGATCGAGCGCTTGTTGCGGTTAAACATTGGAAAGTACCCCGAGCCTGACCCCTTTAGGCGGCGGGTATTGTCTCCCTTCAGCGGCTCGATTTTAATCACGTCCGCGCCGAGATCAGCGAGAATGCAGCCGACCGTCGGGCCCATCACCATATGGGTGAATTCGACCACTTTGGTTCCGGACAATGGAAGATTTTGCGCGTCCGTCATCAAGTAATTCCTTTATTATTCATATACTTAAGGTTTTTTCTCCGAGTCCGATACTGGACCGAACAGAGCTCCGATCATATATCTTAAGACATGCACGGCAAGCAAATGCAGACAGGAATGGGTGTCCCATGGCCAAGAAACACTACCCGTTACCAAAACGATTCAGCGCTGCTCTCTCAGAGAAAGCGTATACGCGATTGCGGGCGATTAATGCTGAGCACGGCTTCGGCAACAACTATTGTCTGACGTTCCTTCTGGAGAATCTTGATGCTGTGGTTGATATGAAGAAGCTCGATCAGGTTTATCGCGACTTCGCCGCTGAGTACGGGGCTCCCAATAACAATTAAACCGTAGTATCTAGCGGTGACATATGGCGAGTGGATGGCCTAGAAAGGCGCACCGCAAGAAAGGAAGAGCAATGACCGACGTGATGAACGGCATAGATATTCTGATCAGTGAAGTGGGCCCTCGCGACGGTCTGCAATCAGTCGACTCGATCATGCCGACAGAGGCGAAGAAGGCTTGGATCAAAGCCGAAGCCGAAGCCGGGGTGCGTGAAATCGAGGTTGGCTCTTTTGTTCCTCCTAAACTCCTCCCACAATTGGCCGATACCGGAGAGATTGTCGAATACGCGCGGACAATCCCAGGTCTTCAAGTTGCTGCTCTCGTGCCCAACTTCAAAGGCGCCGAGAATGCCATCAAAGCAGGTGCCCACAAGATCACGCTGCCGCTTTCCGTTTCGGAGACCCATTCCCAGGCTAATTTGCGTAAGACTCATGCGCAGGTGCTCGAAGAGGTTGTGAAGATCGTCGACCTGATCAAGACGTTGCCACAGGACGCGCGCCCTCATTTTGAAGGCGGCTTGTCGACGGCGTTCGGCTGCACGTTGGAAGGTCATGTTCCACAGGCCAAAGTCGTTGAGATGGCTGAGAAGATGATTGGCCTTGGCTGCGATGAAGTCGGCCTTGCGGATACGACTGGCTATGCAAACCCAGTTCAAGTGAAGAACATGGTCAAGGCCATCTGGGCGGTTGTGGGTCGTGACAAGCTTACAGGCATCCATTTGCACAACACCCGCGGGCAGGGCCTAGCAAACGTCATGGCTGCGTTAGACTTGGGCCTCGATACTCTCGATAGCTCACTCGGTGGCCTTGGTGGTTGTCCATTCGCGCCAGGGGCGTCCGGAAACATCATCACCGAAGATTTAGTATTTCTGCTGGACAGCATGGGCCTCAAAACTGGAATTGATCTCGAGAAGCTGATGGCCGTGCGCGATATCGTGACCGAGGCGATCCCTGACGAACAGATGTACGGGTTCACCCCCGATGCGGGTTTGCCAAAAGGCTACGTACAAACCGTCAACGGCGGAACGGGCTGGGGAACGGGCAACTAGAAAGCTAGCGGCGGAAACGGAATAGGAAATCCCTACGCCGCTGCTGTCTGCGCCTTCATCCAGGTCACGCGGCTCAAGCTCTCACGATAGGCTTTGAGGCCATAAGCGATCAGTAACGTTCCGAGTGTGCCCATGACGATGGTTACCAAGGCCATTGAGTAGTGAATCTGGTTCGGGTCGCCGAACACGTTGTCTGTCACCCACCCCATGGCGAACGGTCCAAGACCTGCGCCACCGATGCCGATAACCAGAATGTAAACAGAAGTCACAACACCGCGTAGCTGGTTTGGCGTCATATCGTTGACCGCGGCCAAAGCCTGCGCAGGCGGCCAGTTGGAGAAAACGCCGGCTACGGCGAACAGGGCCAGGCAAAGCTCAGGTGTTGGCATCAATGGTGCAATCGTGGTGCCAATCGTTAGGCCGAGGCCGCCCCACATTACGGTGCGCATGGCGCCGTCTGTGTTGCCACGATCCTTGAACCAATTGGTTACGAAGCCACTCGAGATCGCCGAAATAATGCCAAACATGCCTCCGAAAAGGCCGTACCAAATGCTGAACTGCGGGATGGACCAATCATGAACCCGAGCGAATAAAGAGGGCAGCCAATTGACCCAGCCGTAGACCGCCATGAGGATGAAAGCGACGCCGAAGTGATGGCAAATCAAGGTGGTTTTATTTTGGTTCAGAAATGTAAAAATTTCGCCCCAAGATGGTTTCTCACTCTTGTCTTTGGCGATCTCTTTGCGTTTCGGTTCGCGCACCGTAAAGGCCATGAGAACCGCCGGAATGAGTCCAGCTAGACCGATTATAATGAAGACAGCTTGCCAGCCCGGAACATGGCCAAGAATAGGCATGTTGACGCCCTGCATCGTGAAAGCGATCAGCAATCCGCCAAAGACATAAACCAGGCCCGTGCCGAAGGCTGTTGCCATGGTGTAGATGCCAAAGGCTTTGGGTCGGTCGCGGGGTTCAAAAAGGTCGCCAATAAGAGACGCCGTACAGGGGTTTAGAGTTGCTTCTCCGATGCCGACTCCGACACGCATACCGAACAGGCCACCAAAGCTTCGCACAAGGCCACACCCTGCCGTAAAGAGGCTCCAGACGGCTGTACCGGTGGTCAAAATTCGAACGCGGCTGAAGCGATCAGCAGCCCAGCCTATGGGAATGACGAAAAGGGAATAGAAGACGGCGAAGGCGAGGCCCTGTATCTGGCCCATCTGTGTGTCGGTGAAACCCAGGTCTGCTTGGATGGCCGGGGTTAGAAGTCCGACAATGAGACGGTCCATGAAACCAAAGAAATAGGCAAAACAGATGATGCCGAGGCAATACCAGGAATAGGGCGAACTCGCCGCCTCTGTGTCTGATGTTTGGGTCGCTTCGGCCATGTTTTGATTCCCCCAGAAAAACGGCTGATTGTCTGTAGCAGGCCTGGGCCCAATTCGCCAGCGCGGGCCGTGTTGCAGGGGTTTCCTGCACCGGGGAGGGTGCCTAAGGTAACGCTCAAGGGTAATCAGCCAAGGGATTCGCACAATGCATGCGCTCAATCATTTCCGTACGCTCGGCCGTTCTGGTCTTCGGGTGTCCCCTTTATGCTTCGGTACCATGACAATGGGCCAGCATAGGGAATGGGCGACCCCGCCTGACGAGTGCCGCCGGCTGATCGATATGTACGCCGACGCTGGCGGCAATTTTCTTGATACCGCTAATATTTATCACTCCGAAGGCGTTGTCGGGGATTGCATAGAGGGGCGACGGGATCGGTTTGTTGTGTCGACGAAGTTCACGTTCGGTATGGATAAGGATGACGCCAACTACGGTGGTAACAACCGGAAGTCTCTCAAACTTTCTGTCGAAGACTCCTTGCGCAAGTTGAAGACCGATTACATCGATCTGCTTTATGTCCATTTTTGGGAATTTCGCACACCCATCGAGGAGTTGATGCGTGGCCTCGATGATATCGTGGCGTCCGGTAAGGTTTTGTATCTCGCAGCGTCCAACTTTCCAGCCTGGAAGGTTTCAGAGGCCAACGCCATTGCGGATCTCAGAGGCTGGAATCGTTTTGTCGGTATGCAGGCGCGCTACAGCATGGTTGAGCGGACCGTTGAGCGAGAAATTGTCCCGATGGCGGCGGACACGGGGGTCACCATTCTCCCATGGGGGCCGCTTGGCAGCGGTGTGTTGACCGGACGCTATAAGTCCGAAGATCGCGTGGACAATGACGCAGCAGTGGAGGCTGACGGCACGCGTCGATCCCAAGTGGTGAAAACGTCTCTCTCTGATCGAAATTTGGCCATTGTTTCCGAAGTGGAGAAGGTTTCTAAGGAGCTGGAGGCCAGCCCGTCACAAGTCGCGTTGCGCTGGTTGATGCAGCGACCCGGTCGACCATTGCCGGTCATCGGTGCCCGCACCGCCGAGCAGTTAGAAGACAACCTTGGCGCGGCAACTATTTCGTTGAGCGAAGATCAAATGACCCGATTGAACGATATCAGCGCGATTGAGCTCGGATACCCGCACGATATTTTTCAACGGACGCAATTCATGCGGGGCTACGTCGATGGCGGTCACGATCTTGAGGGAGGGTGGGAGGTCGATTACCGGTCGACTTAACTGGCTGGTTTTTGTGCAACCGGTACAAACCATTTCATCGTACCGTCCGGCTGATCAACCATGCCGCTCCAGATGTTTTCTTTGGGGAATCCGGCTTGGAGGAAAAGGTCGTCAGGATTATTGGTCGCATAGGTCACCAGATATGGCTCGTTGTTGTGCAACTGATCCCAGCGAAAATCGAATTGTTCAAACAGCGGAAACTCATCGAATCTTAGCCTCAGGTCCTGATGTACGGCAATGCCGCCGGGTTTTAGAATCCGATAGCTTTCCTTGAACATGCTCTCGGTCGTCTTTTGCGCCATTTCATGCATCGCATTGTGAGAGACGACCAAATCAAAGTAGTCGTCTGGAAACTTGGTGTCTTCGGCGCCGCGTTGGTGAAAATGCACTGCCACGCCAAGACTCTCAGCGCGTGCGTGCGCGTATCGCAATAAACCTGGCGCGACATCAATCGCGTGAACCTCCGCATCTGGATAGGCCATGGCATAGGGCGTTGAAGAGGCGCCAGCCGAGCATCCGATATCCAGAATGCGTTTTGGCGTAAAGTCCGGATACCGCTCACGCAGGAACGCGTGGATGATCTCGCCTTTGCTGTAACCGGTGCCTACACCGATTCCCATGGAGTAGATGTTTCCGCCGCCCTCATAGAGGGCACCGGCGGTTACATCCCCTTCGCCGCGGTCGTAAGCATAGGTGCCGACCTGGCGATGGATTGAGACTTCGCTCATACCCTTGGGAACTTCAAACTCTGGGTCGAGCTCTAACGAGCCCTTCTTGTCGGGAGACTCTGTTAGCTTGCGGTAGGTCTCGCCAAGGTTATCTATATTGCGATAGATCGGCTCGGAAACGGATTCCCACATGAGGTCTTGTGCCATTGTGTTGAGTGCAATGGACATTTGGTAATCAGGATCTGGCAACATGACGTCACCGATTTCGCGCCAATTTTCGGGCGCGCGGCCATGCGCTTTCTCAAATGCGGGTTTGCCGCGTTGTTCGTAGATATCTCGTTTGCGGGGTTGGATCTGGCGGCCAACATGGTGTTTTAACGATAGGACGTACTGCTGGAGCGCCAATTCATCGTGATTGGGCGGGCTGAGCATCTCGTGGCTGGGGTTGCGGACCATCAGGGACCTCTAGGCGCAAATGAGTACTTGTGAGAGCACTATATCAGTTCTTAGGTATACCCCCAATGCTGGCTCGCTTTCCTTGATCGTGATCAGTCAGCAACACTCAGTCTTAGGCTAACAGCAGGCGTCTTCACCCATCTTGGTTTCTGGAGTGACACCAGCCTTTGTTTCCAATGGTGTTCTTAAGGCATCACGGTTGCAATCAAACGGAATCTGCTCCGTGACCTCGACCTGCGCGGGCACTGCATAGAACTGTGACGCGTAAGGTTCGGACGTCAGAATTTTGAAGGTCTTCTCGCAAACCGCCATCGGTTGCCCACGCAGATAGGTGTGTCCGTCGTCGTCCGCAACGCTAGAGAACGGGCCTTTATAAATAACGGCCTCGTTCTTATCCCAGCACGGGCCTTCCTTACCCTTCCAGGCCAGAACGGTGACGGAACGGTACTCAATGCCGTCGACAATTTGCCAGGGTGCACTGTCGCGTTTATCGAGCGTTATCCCGTAGAAGCCGACTTCTTCTAGAAGGGCGACAAATTCATGTTCTTGCAACGCACCGGAGATGCATCCACTCCACAGATCGTCATCACCCTTTAGGTGATCAGGGGACGTCTCGTCTGAAACGATATCTGAGATTGCGATACGCCCGCCTTTTTTCAAGACGCGAAACATTTCTTTGAACAAGGCTGGTTTATCTGTATCGGAGACTAAGTTCAGGACGCAGTTGGATACAATGACGTCTACTGAGTCGTCTTCAACGAGTGGCTTCTCGATACGTTGTTTAGATCGCGCTGTTTCGAAATCCGCTAGTGCGGCCGCTGACGTTAAAGGGGAGCCCGCGAGGAGTCGGTCGACCTCGGTCAGGTCTGTGGCTAAGTCTTCAATATGTCCTCGGCGAAACTCAACATTGGCGTACCCGACACGCTCAGCAACAACCGGAGCATTGCGCCGCGCGACGTCGAGCATTTCATCGGTCATGTCGATGCCAATGACCTTGCCTTTTGGCCCGACGACTTGGGACGCGATAAAGCAGATCTTGCCCGTGCCCGATCCTAGATCAAGAACCGTTTCATCCTCACGGACATACTGTGACGGGTCGCCGCAACCATAATCTCTCTCGATGACTTCTTCGGGAATGATCTTGAGGTATTTTGGGTCATAGTCGACCGGGCAGCACAGCGCCTCTTCTCGTTCCTGTGCGCCCGCACCGTAGCGCGCTTTGACCACGTCTTGGACCATATCCTGCATCGTCGAAAATCCTCTAAGAATGTCGCGTTTAGGGTTTCTATATACCGCGAGCCGGAGTCATATCATAGTTCAGTTGGAGTGCCCCGAGCCTGTCACCTCTACCGCTTCACGTTCCCGTGTGGTTTGTTAGGGCTATGAGTTCAAAGAAATCCGTTCGTTTTGTCCGTGCCATGCTCACCATCTTTGCGTTTTTCTGGGCGTCAGTTGGTGTGCATGCAGAACCCCCGAAAGTTGCAGGGTTCGCCGCTCCTGGGACGGCCGGAGAAATATACTGGCAAAAATTCGAAGATGCTGTTGCGACCTTAAGCAGTGGTCGCCTCGGCGCGACGCTTATGGTGGGGGGGGAAGCCGGGCCTGAGGAGACTCAATTCTCTGGGTTGCGGCGGAACAGGCTTCAATTGGCCGGAATTTCAACGGGCACTCTTGGGCTCGCCGTTCCAGAATTGGCCGTTTTGAGGGCACCTTTCCTTTTCGAGTCAATTGAAGAAGCGTCCTATGTCCTTGATGAGCACCTATTAGAATCCGTGACCCATCGGTTCGCCGAGAAGGATTTGGTCCTCATATCCTGGATGATGGATGGGTGGATGGATTTGTACGCGACGTTTCCGATCCGCGAGCCTGGTGATCTTCGTGCGCGTCAAATGCGTGTCTCAGCCGATGACTCCGCATTGTTGTTTATGGCGGCGCTCGGGGCAGATGTTATTCAAATTCCGCTCAGTGACGTCATCCCAGGTATGCAAACTGGGCTGGTCGAAGGCGGCGAGCAAAGCACCCAGATTTTCGCATTGGCAGGACTCGATGCTGTGGCGAACCACTTCGCCCTGACGCATCACTCTTACTCAACGGCTGGCGTCGTCGCAAATAAGACCTGGTGGGACAGTTTATCTGACGACGATAGAATGGTGTATCGAAACGCGGTTCCCAATGCTCAATGGTATCGTGGCTTGGTTCTCGAGCGGAACGCTCTCTATCTGGATCGCGCTATACAATCCGGCCTTAACGTCGTTTACCCGACCGCGGTTGAGCAGGCGTCCTGGCAAAACATAGGGCAAAGAATCCATAGCGATCTGATCGAAGAGATCGGCGGGGACGCCGCCGGGTTATATGCCGAGATTATGAAAGCGAAAGAAGCGTACGTCTTGCAAAGTGCAGGGCAACGCTAAGCGGCAGCATACGGAAAGCGTAAGGACGCATAGGGGAATTTATGAACGACTCTTCTAAATCAGATATCAAGTTGCCATTGGCTGTCGCGATCGGCTGGGGTATCGGCACCGTGGTGCCGTCGATCATGTTCAATATCACCAATGTTTTCCTGATGCGGTTCATGACGGACCTGCTGGGAATCGCTGCCGCGACAGCGGGGGCAGTATTCGCGATTTCGAAGATTTATGATGCCGTGACTGATCCGGTAATGGGGACGATTAGTGATAGGACGCGCTCCCCTTGGGGTCGACATCGACCCTACCTGGTGTTGGGGGCTGTGGTCTGCGGCGCGTCTCTGGTCGCTTTATTTGCTCCTCCAGGTTGGGTGGTTGAGTCCAACGCCGCTTGGTACATGCTTGGCGCTCTGGTGCTTTATTCCACCGGTTACACCATCTTTAACGTGCCATATCTTGCGATGCCGGCGGAGATGACAGAGAGCTACCATGAGCGGTCGTTTCTGATGTCTTGGCGGGTGACGGCTATTAACGTTGCCCAGGTTGGCGGATTGATTTTGGCGCCTGTAATTCTTGTCGCCGCAGGTGGTGGACGTGCCGGATACACGGTTGTCGGCTGGACTATGGCCGGTGTCGTCATTGTTGCTGGCATCGTGAGCTTTGCCATGACCTCGAAGGCCCCGTTTCACGAGGTGCCGTCGGGTCCGTCACCGAGTTTTAAGGATCAGATGCGAACTGTTGCGGGCAACAAGCCCTTCTTGCAGTTGATCGTGATTAAATTTTTCATGCTGCTGGCCAATTCGTTTTCTTTCGGTGCCTACGCCTATTTTGTTCAGCGGGTACTGCAGCAACAGGACACGACTCTCTCGTATATGTTTGCGACATCAACGACGGCGAGTTTGGTGGCTATTCCCATCTGGTTGAAGGTGTCTAAGCGGATCGGCAAACCGCGCACACTCATGTTGGCCTGCTCGATCCTCGCTCTGTCTGGATTCTCATGGTTGTTGGCAGACCCGAACGAGTCATTAATGCTTATTCTGATGCGGCCGATGGGAACCGGTATTGCCGCTGCGGGCATGCTGTTGATCGGGCAATCCATGTTGCCGGATACCATCGAATATGACCGTCGTCGCACCGGCTTGGAACGCGCTGGGATTTTCGCTGGCATTTACACTACGGCTGAGAAGTTTGCTTATGCGCTTGGGCCTGGGCTCACAGGTATTTTTCTTGGTGCGATGGGATATGTCTCTGGCACTGGAGGGTCTGCGATACAGCAGCCTGAAAGTGCGATTACTGCGATTTACTTGACCATCAGCGTGGCGCCGGCCGTATGCTTGATGATCGCCGTTGGCATGCTCTTCTTCTACGAGTTGGATGAAGAGAAGTTGAAGGCCACAACGCAAGCGACATAAGTCGGCCCAAATCAGTTTAGATATAAAAACGGCGCCGCTCCAATAGAGGGCGCCGTTTCTTGTTTTCGAAGACTGGAGTTTTACCCCATCTCTGCCTGAAGCAACTCGTCGAGTTTCTCTAAGAATTGGTTCGTCGTCATCCAGGCCTGCTCTGGTCCAATGAGAATAGCCAAATCCTTGGTCATGAAGCCGCTTTCGACGGCATCAACGCATACTTTCTCCAAAGTTTCAGCGAACCCGACGACATCGGGCGTTCCATCAAACTCGCCGCGGTACTTAAGGCCGCGGGTCCATGCGAAGATAGATGCAATTGGGTTGGTCGATGTCTCTTTGCCTTCCTGGTGCAGACGATAGTGACGAGTCACCGTGCCGTGCGCCGCTTCAGCTTCTATGGTCTTGCCGTCCGGAGTCATGAGGACGGACGACATAAGGCCCAGTGAACCGAAGCCCTGTGCAACCGTATCCGATTGCACATCACCATCGTAGTTTTTGCAGGCCCAGACATATCCGCCGGACCACTTCATCGCACAGGCCACCATGTCGTCGATCAACCGATGCTCATAGGTCAGGCCACTGGCATCAAATTTGTCTTTGAATTCGCTATCGAAGACTTCTTGGAACAAATCTTTGAAGCGCCCATCATAGGCTTTCAAGATCGTGTTCTTGGTTGATAGATAGACAGGGTAGTTGCGTTGCAGGCCGTAATTCATACAGGCCCGCGCAAAACCTCGGATCGATTCATCGAGGTTGTACATGCCCATCGCAATGCCCGCTTCGGGGAATTTGTATACCTCAAGGTCGATTGGTTCACCGCCGTCTTCAGGCTGGAACTTCATTGTCAGGGTGCCTGCTCCCGGAACTAAAAAGTCCGTAGCGCGATATTGATCGCCAAACGCGTGACGGCCGATGACGATGGGTTCCGTCCAACCAGGAACGTAACGCGGCACGTTCGAGCAAATAATCGGCTCGCGGAAAACGGTTCCGCCTAGGATGTTTCTGATTGTGCCGTTCGGCGAGCGCCACATCTTCTTAAGACTGAACTCTTCGACGCGTTGTTCATCTGGTGTGATCGTTGCGCATTTTACGCCGACGCCATGCTCTTTGATGGCATTCGCGGCATCGATGGTGATCTGGTCATCCGTCTCGTCGCGGGCTTCAACACTAAGATCGAAATACTTCAAATCGATGTCGAGGTAGGGGAGGATCAGCTTGCTCTTGATGAACTCCCAAATGATTCGCGTCATCTCATCGCCGTCGAGCTCGACGATCGGGTTTTTAACTTTAATCTTACTCACTGATGTCTTCCTTCCGCTGCGGGCTGATCCCGCTTGATCTTGTGAGGCTACGGCCCCGTGTTTGAGTGCCGGGAAAGTAGGGCAAGCGGGCGTTTGGGTGCAAGCCTAGAGGCGCGTGAGCTCAGGATTCGGACAAATCCGGGTGCCCCGACCCCGAAATTGGCTCTGAATCAGTCAATTTCTGGTTGATTGTGGGCAATATTTCGGCCGCAGACCGGACGACGGTGAATAGACCGTCCATCGGACCGTATGAAAAGCCGCCTTTATTTATGTTTTCGGTCATAGCGACCAGGCTGTCCCAGTAGCCGTTCCAGTTGGCAAGAATGACCGGTTTATTGTGCACGGAGAGTTGCCGCCAGGTGATGATCTCGAAGAATTCTTCTAACGTTCCTACGCCACCAGGTAAGACGCAAAACGCGTCTGAATGCTCAAACATCGTTCGTTTTCGGGTGTGCATATCTGGAACCACGATCATTTCGGCAGATTTGTGGCTGATCTCCCGGTCATCGAGGAAACCCGGTATTACGCCGGTTGCCTGCCCACTATTGCTTAATACGGCGTTGGATATAGCGCCCATGAGGCCAACCGAGCCGCCCCCGAAAATGAGGCGCACTTGAGATTCTGCCATACCTTTGCCGAGTTCCTCAGCGAACCTGACAAAATCAGGGTTTTCGCCGGAGCGAGAACCACAAAAGATGCAAAGACTAAAGCCCTTATTGCGAGAGCGGGTTTGTGACATGGCAGATGCGAGGCCCGGGTTGCTAGTGATAAGGGAACTATGTACTCCTTAGAAACGCGCACAATCTATAGTGAAATGGATTGGTTTACTGCGCCGAATAAAAAACAGGGTTAGGTCGGAGGAAATTATGACGTTTAGGTATCTCGCCGCAGCGCTTGCTGCTGTAATTTTTACATTCGGACTTTCTGCGGCCCAAGCTGCAGACAAGGATGTCATTGATTATCGCCAGAATTTGATGAAATCACTCGGTGCGCATGCTGGTGGTTTGGGTGCTATTGCCCAGAACAAGGTGCCTTATGGCGACAATCTCGCCTATCACGCTGATGCCATCGCAGCAGCAGCTGAGGCCGCGCAATTGGCATTTGAGCAAAACCTCCCGGGCGGAACGTCTGCCGCCAATATTTGGGAAAACTGGGAAGATTTTCAGGGCCGTTTCGCTAGTCTTGCGGACGCCGCCCGTGATGTCGCAGCTGCGGCTCGCAGTGGTGGAATGGCAGAGGCCGGCCCCAAAATGGGTAGTCTGTTTATCTGCAAGTCCTGCCACGACACCTATCGCACCGAATAATACGCGTCGGTATATCGAGAGTTATAGGCCGCCGGCCTCACAGGGTCGGCGGTTTTTTCTTGTCTAAATTCAGGTGGCTACAAACCCTCGGCGTTCAATACTAACCACATAAGCACGGCAACGCCGATGGCGATGGCGACCCCCAATCGAGCGGATGAGAAGGATAGGTTCGGATCTGCTTCACCATCTGGAAGTCGGCGTCGGCCGGTAAACATGGCGACGATGAGGTCTTGTTTCTTGATCAGCCAGTAAAAGAGGTTTGCGGTAATGTGAAGAACGATCAACGTCACAATCGCGTATTCCCACCATTGTTTATGAAAACCCGTGACCTCTTTGCTGGTCTCATCTGCGACCAGGAATGCCAGTGGGCCTTTTGTCGCAAAGAAGGAATCATCTTGCGCGAATAATCCGGTTCCAGCTTGAATCAGCAGCGCGATCAGAATGACCATGACAACTGCTCCACCGGCAGGGTTGTGTCCTGCAAAGAATGTGATCGGGCCTTTCAAAATAGTTTTGACGTAGCTGAGGATGACTCCCGGGCCGTTGAGAAAGTTCTTAAAGCGAGCGGTGGTGGAGCCTGCAAATCCCCAAATGATCCTGAAGGCGACGAGGCCTAGGATCGTGATGCCGCTAAGGACATGAAGGTTCATATTGGAAATGAACCGATCTGTGCCAGGAACGGTGAAATCCAGGCCGCCAATTTCCCCCGTCAGGTAGCTCAGCGCGATAAACGCGACCAGAAACCAATGAAACAACCGGACCCAAATATCCCAAACTTTGACCATTAGTGGAGTGGAAGGTCTCGAATCTTGCGTGTCTGTCATGACAAACCCTTTTCTAGCCGTGCTTGACCGCCTTAAAGGCGGGCTGCTATTCGCTTTACTACATCATAAAGGGCGGGCCTCAGGCGGAGCAATCGTACGCACCATCCGCGGACCCGAAAAATTCGATTGGCTGGATTATTGCTTCCTTATTTCATCCCGTTTGGGGTGGCTTTGGCCACCGCGGGCGTTCTGCGCCTGCTCGCCGGCCCGGAGCGGGGCGCCAGGGTCGCTGGTCTCAGCATTTTGTTTGGCTTTGCAGCCGCATGGCATTGGCTGCTTTTGGCCCCCTGGGTCCCTGTTGACCCCTTAAGCCGGGTTATCCATATCGCCATTGGCGGTTTTGCCATTGGGTTTATTTTTGACCTGGTACGGCCCCGTCGCTCGTGGATGATCGCCATCGTCATAATCTACGCCTTAGGCAGCGTCTGGAGCGCGATCTCGGGCGGTTTGCTTGGTCCAGCACCGGATGAGGCCGGAGGCTGGCTCAGGCTCGTATTCTACCTTCTGTTTTGGGCGGGTTTGATTTCTCGGCTGAATACTGTCCAGGCAGAGGGACCGTCAGGCTTGGTCATCTGTTTTATGCTGGCCAGTGGATTAGGCCTGATCGGACAAATGTCCGGTGAAGGGGCGATTGCTGCTGCCGCATACTGCCTTGCGGCCGCACTCGCAGGGTACTTGGCTTTGTCCTGGATTCTTGCTCTAGCCGTTGGAAATGCTGTGATTCTTGGAGGTGGCGGCGCGGTTTTGGCTGTTGCTATGGCTTTGGCAGACCCTGTGTCCCAGGCCTCTGCCATCGCGCTTTCCCTTCTTATCTTGGTGCCTTTTGCCGATGGTACGGCGAAGCGTATACCGCTTGGGCCTACCGCGCTTCGACCGGCAGTCTACCCGTTGGCTTTGATGGGCGTTGCTATGCTGCCTGTTTGTCTAGCCGCAGTTACGGCGTTTCTGTTTGCCGGGCGCTAACATGCTGTGCATCACAGGTTGGCGACCAAGGGCTCTGGCCTGTTGCTTCGTCGCCCTCAATCCCTTACTAAAAGAAAAAGTTCATCCAAGCTGAGAGGCGCTGTGAACCGTCCGCTTCTGGTTGCGATAATCGGCGTACTGGTCGTCATCGCTGCCATTGTATTGAATTTTACTCTGGAAGACCCGGGGACACCCGCGCCCGATGGCGCCGTGGTTTCCGCGGAAGGCGGCTTGTCTCCGGATTCTGAGAATGGTGTCTCACCGACAGCCGGTGGTCCTGTGCTGCCGAGCTTTGATGTCGTTCGCATTGATCCTCAGGGAAATACGGTTATGGCAGGCCGGGCTCAGCCCCTTGCCACAGTGGCCATTGTCGACGGTGAGGTTGAGATTGGTCAGGTGGCAGCCGATGGTCGGGGGGAATGGGTTTTCATTCCGCCAGAGCCTCTCGGACCGGGAACTCACGAACTGTCTCTGCGTGTGAATCAAGACAATGCAGATCCTTTGATCTCAGACAACGTCGTTGTGATGTCAATTCCTGAGCAAGATGGCGACATTCTTATTATTGAGACGGCACGCGATGGCGGCACTAGTCGTGTCCTGCAAGCGCCGTCTCAATCAAGCCCAATTGAACTGAGTGTAGAAACCGTTGACTACGACGACCAAGGGCGCGTTTTTCTGAGTGGCCAGGCATTAGCCGGCAATAATATTCAGGTCTATTTAGACAACGTGTTCTCCGGCAGGGCTGTTGTAGATAGCACCGGGTATTGGAGTATTGAATCCACTGAACGTGCAACTCCGGGTCAACACACAGTGCGTGCCGATGAGTTGGATGCTGAGAGCACCGTTATTTCCCGTGTTGAAGTGCCCTTTAACCGTCAGCCGCCTCAACCGGGCGCCCAAACTGGTGCGATAACAGTGGTTAAGGGCAATAGCCTGTGGCGGATCGCCCGACGAGTGTACGGTGAGGGTGTAATGTTCACCTTGATCTACGAGGCCAATCAAGACCAAATCAAGGACCCCGATCTGATCTATCCAGGACAGGTCTTCACTTTACCGGTGCGCGACCGGCTTTAATCCATCCCAGGGTTTGTTTTGGGTTGGTGGACAAAAATCGCTAAACTCGTTCTCAATGAATAATTCAAGACTACATCGCCCGGGGAGTGGCCAGTGAATAGCCGTGAAATTACTTGGAAAGACTACTTATTTCCTCCTCTGCATCCTGAAGGTCCGGGGTTCTTAGCATTATTCGCATTTGGGACATTCATCCTTTGGCTGATCTGGTCGCCTCTCGGCTTGGTCGGTCTGGTTTTGACGGTGTGGTGTTTCTATTTCTTCCGCGATCCGGACCGGATAACGCCCATCAGGGAGGGCTTGGTCATCAGCCCTGCCGACGGGACAGTACAGTCCATCACAGAAATGAACGGGCCTCCCGAACTCGATTTGGCGCAAAAAAAATACACCCGCGTGAGCGTGTTTATGAGTGTCTTCGACTGCCACGTTAATCGCATTCCGATTGCCGGCGAGATTACCAAAGAAGTTTACGTGCCAGGATTGTTCCTGAACGCGTCCCTGGACAAGGCAAGCGCCGACAATGAGCGACAGTGTTTGCAAGTTATGTCTAACGTCGGCAAAGAAATTGCAGTGGTTCAAATTGCTGGTCTAGTGGCGCGGCGCATTCGCTGCGACGTTCAGACCAATCAGCATCTTGAGACCGGTGAACGCATTGGTTTGATACGATTTGGTAGTCGGGTCGACGTCTACTTGCCACGCGGTACGCACCCGCTTGTTTGTGTCGGGCAAAAAATGGTCTCCGGTGAAACAGTGATCGCAGATTTCAAATCACGTGAAGCCCAACGGGAAGGCGAGGTACGTTAAATGACCGCTAACCCAAGCGGCGGGCCCGATCAGCAGGTGGGAAAGCGTCCTCGCCGCACAATGCCATTCAATCAACTGTTCCCTAATATGCTGACGGTCTTGGCTCTGTGTAGTGGATTGACGGCGATTCGTTTTGCGATCAGCGCGGATTGGGAACGGGCGGTTATCGCCTTGGTTATCGCTTGTTTTCTTGATGGGATCGATGGTCTTGTCGCGCGGTTGCTCCGTGGCACAACGAAATTTGGTGCGGAACTGGATTCTCTGTCTGACGCCATAAGCTTCGGCGTGGTGCCGTCGATCATGCTCTATCTCTGGGCGATGCAAGACGCCGGTACCTTGGGGTGGGCATTGTGCCTTCTCTATGCCGTGTGTTGCGTCCTGCGCCTCGCGCGGTTCAACACCATGGTTGGAGACCCAGGCCTTCCTAGTTGGGCACATAACTACTTCACGGGTGTGCCGTCGCCCGCGGCAGCGGGCCTGGCTATCCTGCCTATGATTCTCTCGTTCTATTTCGACGCCGGTGTGTTCAATACCCCGACTATTGTCGGAATATTTCTCGCAACGGTATCATTCCTGATGGTCAGCAAGGTCCCGACGTTCTCCATCAAGAAGCTCCGGGTGCCGCGACAATTCGCGTTGCCCATGATGATACTCATCGCGTTATTCGCCGGGTTCATGGTGACAGAAACCTGGGCGACGCTTGGGCTTATGGGCTTGGTCTACCTCGCCAGTATCCCCTTCAGCGTTATTACCTTCAGCCGCCTGTCAAAACGCGGGGGGCCGACGGAAGAAGAACTTGCTGAGGTCGAGGCAGAAGATTAGATCGCTGCTACTCGGCAGGTTGATTCACCAACCCAGCTTTTTGCGACCGCCGATGTGCAAGCTTGGCCTGGACGTCCGTTCGAAGTTTTAATGCACAGGGCGTCACAACTAGCGTCAACACCGTCGCAAACGTCAGTCCGCAGACGATCGCAATGGAAAGCTGTTGCCACCATTGCAGGGACGGCGCCCCAATGTGAACCGCTCGTTGTACAAAATCGACGTTGATTTGGAACATCATCGGCATCAGCCCGAGGACTGTGGTGACCGTTGTTAGGAGTACGGGCCGTAAGCGCTGAACCCCGGTCTGCATGATGGCTTGAACGGGGTCTGTATAGTTCTTCTTGAGCCTGTCGTATGTATCGATCAACACGATGTTGTTGTTGACGACGATACCAGCAAGCGAAATGACACCGACACCGGACATAATGATGCCGAATGGCTGCTGGAAGACCAAAAGCCCCAGGAATACCCCGATGGTCGACATGATCACCGCACTTAAGATGAGGAAAGCGGAGTAGAAGCTGTTGAATTGGGTGACAAGGATCACGCCCATGAGAAACAAAGCGACGATAAAGGCCCGTTGTAGGAATGCAGCTGATTCTTGCTGCTCCTCATCTTCACCTTTGAATTCCCATCTAACCTCAGGATTCCATGCCTCGTTTTCTTTGAGCCATTGTTCAACCAACCGCACCCTTTGATCTGGCAGAATGCCGTCTTCGACACTCGCGATAACAGAGATGACTCGACGGCTGTCGATCCGGTTGATCTCACCGGAGTCCTGCTTGGCGACCCGTTTTACAAAACTGGATATGGGTACTTGTCCAGCTGGCGTCGTAACCCGAATTTCGTCCAATTCATCTAGGGTTCGATACTCTTCTGGGAAGCGTACAACGATATCGATTTCATCGTCGGCGTCGTCGGGGCGGTAATCCGAGAGCTTCAGACCTTCGGTGACCAACTGGACCATGTCCCCGATTCCGCCAATATCGACGCCGAATTTCGCCGCCTGGGCGCGATCGACTTCCAGTTCCCACTCGATGCCGGGCAGGGGAAGAGTGTCCTCAATGTCTACAAATCCACCAAGACGAGACAGTTCTGCTCGAACCATCGCGACATGTTCTGCTAAGACATCAAAGTCCTGTCCCATGAGGTTGAGGTGAAACTGCTTGCCCGTCGGCGGGCCCATTTTTTCTTCCCAAATCTCAACTTTGACACCGGCAAGGTCCGCTAAACGCTCCCGCATATCTGCGACGACTTCCGCGGAGGTGCGGCGGTTTTCCCAATTTTTGTATTCAAATTGTACCGCGCCAACGATGTCAGCAGATCCACCGTCACGATAGCGCGCGCCTGCGGCCGATCGGGCATACACAGTGCTGAACTCTGGTAGGTCGAAGATACGCTCTTCAACTTGGCGCGTAAGCCGGTCCTTATCGTCGACCGACAAGTTGCCTCGGGCGTGTACGTAAACTGCACCGCGTTCCGGCTCGGAGTCCGGCATAAACTCGACACCCTTGCCAAAGCTCCAATAGAGAACTTGTGCGGAAACGAGGAGTGCTAGAGCACCCAGGAGGACCGTGCCCGAGTTGTTCAAGGCTCGTTTCAGAATTCGGGCATACGCGCCGGTTAGCCCGGGGAGTGTGGTCATGTCACCGCCGTGGCCGGCTGCCATGGCGCGCATGATTTCAGGATTGCCAATGCCGGGCCGTCCAAAACGGGAACCCAGTGTTGGCACGAAGATCAAAGCCATTAGGAGCGATGCTGACAGGGTCGCGATCAACGTAATCGGCATGTATTTCATGAACTCGCCGAACAGGCCTGTCCAAAAGAGCAGCGGTGTGAAGGCCGCTAATGTTGTTGCTGTTGATGCGGTCACTGGCCACGCCATGCGCTTAGCCGCGAGGCCGTACGCTTCCTTGCGGTCCATACCCTCGGTCATTTTGCGGTCAGCGTATTCAGTAACGACGATGGCGCCGTCAACGAGCATCCCGACCGACAGGATGAGACCAAACAAGACAACCATGTTGATCGTCATGCCGGCGGTATACAGCACTAGAATACCCATCAAGAACGACCCTGGAATCGCGATGCCGACAAGCAGGCCGGTGCGCAAACCAAGGGCAGCGACGACAACGATCATCACCAGAAGAACAGCGGTCACGACGTTGTTCTGCAATTCGAACAACATGTCTCTGATCATTTTTGATTTGTCTTGGAAGTAGTTGACTTGAATGCCTGGCGGCCATGATTTCCGATCTTCTTCAACTATGGCTCTGACTATATCGACGGTCTCAAGGATGTTCTCTCCGACGCGCTTAGAAACCTCTAGTGTGAGAGAAGATTGCCCGTTAACCCGCGCATAGCCATCTGCATCCTTGAAGGCTCTGCGCCCTTGAGCAACATCGCCAACGGTTATGGATGCGTCGCGATTGACGACCACAGGCAATTCTAGAACGTCTTCCACACCTTCAATGAGGCCAGGAACATTAATGGCGAAGCGTCCGGTTCCCGTGTCCAACTCACCGGCAGCGACTACGGTGTTATTGCGTTTTAGAAAGTTGGTGAATTCGTTGGCGTCGATCCCGTATGACTTGAGGAGCGCTGGGTCGATAATGACCTCCATCTGCTCCTCACGGTCCCCAGCAATATCCGCCTCAAGCACACTTGGGACGTCTTCAATTTTGTCCTTCAAGCGTTTTGCGATTGTAAATAGCGTTCTCTCAGGCACGTCACCGGAAAGGCTAACGGCAAGGATCGGCAGGAGGCTCATGTTGACTTCGTTGACCGTGGGTTCTTCTGCGGCTGCTGGCAGCTCAGCCTTGGCAACATCAACGGCTTCACGGACGTCTTGCAGTGCTTTGTCGACATCAAAGCCGGCTTCAAACTCAAGTGTGACGTTGGCGCCGTTGGGGTAAGACTGTCCCTTGATCTCTTTAACGCCTTCAACGGATCGCATTTCCCGTTCCATCGGGCGAACGAGTAAACGCTCTCCGTCTTCAGGTGAAATGCCACGGTAAACCATGCTCACGTATATGGTTGGTACCGGGATGTCCGGCTCGGCCTCTTTAGGAATGTCGATAAAAGCGATGATCCCGGCGACAAGGATCATGGCTAGAAGGGAAAGAACCGTGCGAGAGCGACCGAGTGCCGCTTCTATAAGGGCGGTCATTCTTGATCTCCACCGCTCTGCGCTAGCCGTGTTCGGTCTGGTCCTGAAAGTGGCGCACTACTCACTGGATCGACAACGCTGGGGTCGATCATCACCGGGTCTACCTTTTGGCCCACGGTGACGAATTCCTGACCAACGGTTATGACGTCTACAGATGAGGGCAAGCCGGTCAACCAGACACTGTCTGCCGAAGCCGATGAGGTGGTGACCTCGGCAAAAAGAACCCGGCCGTCGGAATCGACCAGCTTTACGCCTACGGCACCGCTGTCATCGAGAGTCAGAGCCGCTGGTGGCACGCTGTGGGCCATCACCTCTTGGGCAGGCAACCGCAGCGTGGCGGTCATGCCGTCGATAATAGCGCGCTCTGGATTAGGAACAGAAATTTCGACAGAGAACGTCCGCGTTTCCGGTGAGGCGATACTGGAAACAAAGGTGATCTCTCCTTCAATACTGCGGCCATCGATTAGATCGGCCCTGGCCATTGTTCCTGGGTGAACCTCACCAACGGCGAGTTCGGCAAGCTCGCCGATGACCAGGATGGGATCAAGGTCGACCATGTCGGCGATATCGTCACCGAGGCGAAGGTAATCGCCGACTTCAGCATGGTTGCGATTAAAGACACCATCAAAAGGCGCGCGAACTGTCGTACGCGCGAGTTCCAGCTCAGCCGCCTGTAGGTCTGCTCGAGCTGATTCCAATTCTGCCTTGGCGTTGGCTAGTGAGACCTCAGACGTAAAGGATTTCTTGGACAGGTTTTCAGAAGCGCTGAACTCCATCTTCCGTTTGGTGAGTAACGCTTGTGTCTTGGTTAACAGCGCCTTGCGATCCTCAATCGAGAACCGGATTAACGGGTCGCCCTGTTCCACGATGGTGCCCCGCGGCACAACGAGTTCAATGACGGTCCCTTCAATTTCAGAGCGCATTGTGATTTGGCGGGACGCCTCTGTTCGCCCTGCGACTCTAATTTCCCGGATTCTCGGAACCGCGCGCGAACGAATGACCTGAACCCTCTGAAGGCCCTCTGGCTTGTTCAAGCTTGCCTGTTCAGCTGCGGATAGCTCGACTACTTTTTCGCTCGTAAAAATGGCTCCAGAAGCAACCCAAAGGGCTGCTGCCGCTGCGATCGAGCCTGCGATGAGGTATGATCTGTTCATTGTACACCCCCAGCCGTTGCAATGTGTTCACCTGGCTGGTGTGCGTGGTCTGTTGCCGGTGTTGTCTCGTCGACAAGGTCAGCGCGATGAGTTCGCAGATATTCAAGTGCTGTTTCGTACATGGTAATTCCAAAATTATGCACAAAGCGCCTCACGGGCGGCAGTGTGTCGTCGTCGCAGTCATCGATGGCTGCAAGCCTGTCTTCGTAGTCGGCGATATAGCGGTCTATCAGGTCCAACACGGCCGTGCGGGGTAGGTGGTCCCCAAACGACAAAATGAACAGCATTTCCGAGCGCATCTTGTCTGGTGCCGGTGTTGTCGAAAGGGCTTCCAGGAATGCAACGCGTCCAGCTGGTGTAATGCTATAAACTTTCTTGTCTGGCCGCCCGCTTTGTTCAGCAACGCAGCATGTCGCCCATTCCCGATCTAGCAAGACTGTTAAGGCCGGATAGATGGAGCCAAAGCTAACATCGTAGATGGCGCTGAACGGACCACCTTCAAAGAGCTTACGAATTTCATAGCCCGAGGCCTCGCTGTGCATGAGCGCGCCAAGGCAGAGTGTTTTTGCGTCCACGTCCGACCTCTTTTTGGGTTGCGAGGTTGTTTTAGGTGCAACCATTGATGAGCCCGGTTTGTATCGGTCTGACATATGTCAGGTCAATATACAATTGGTCTATGGCTGCCATGCGTGGGGTGAATGGCAGCTCTATAAAACATCATAAAAACAATAGTTTATGCGGGGCTATAGCCCTAACGTCGGCGTGGTTTTTGCCGCTGTCGTACGGCCCGGCCTTTCGCTTTACGGCCAGGTTCCGGCACTCGGCTGCGTTTTTCGTCCGCCTCAGCCGTCGGCCCAGATAGGGCATCTGGTGCCATTTCTAGTTCCAGGTCTTCCAGCCGCCGAATTTCATCCCGCATTCTGGCGGCATCTTCGAACTCTAAGTCCGCGGCGGCGTTATGCATTTTCTTCTCAAGGTCAACGATAACGGCACGCAGGTTATGGCCCAGAAGCTCAGTTTCCTCGGCAAGCCCGGTGTTGACCGTTACCCGATCTTGCTCATAAACGCTTTCCAATAGATCAGCGATGTCCTTGCGGATTCCTTCGGGTGTTATGCCATTCGCCACGTTAAAGGCCTGTTGTCGTTCGCGGCGGCGGTTGGTTTCACTGATCGCTTTTTCCAAACTAGCGGTCATATTGTTGGCATACAGGATGACTTTACCGTCGATATTGCGCGCCGCGCGCCCAATGGTCTGAATCAATGACCGGGCGGATCGCAAGAACCCTTCTTTATCTGCGTCGAGAATGGCAACCAAACTACATTCGGGAATGTCCAACCCTTCGCGCAGCAGGTTAATCCCGACCAGGACATCGAACACACCAAGCCGAAGATCGCGAATAATCTCGATACGCTCGAGAGTGTCGATATCCGAATGCAAGTAGCGTACACGCACACCTTGCTCCGTCAGGTATTCGGTTAGGTCCTCGGCCATACGTTTGGTCAGCGTTGTGACTAGGGCGCGCATACCCTTGGCTGCCACGTCGCGCACTTCGGCCAGTAGGTCGTCGACCTGACTGTCAGCGGGTCGGATGTGACACACCGGGTCAATTAAGCCAGTGGGGCGAATGATCTGCTCGACAAAAGCGCCGCCCGTGCGTTCCATTTCCCAATCGCCGGGTGTGGCCGATACGAACACGGTTTGTGGACGCATCGACTCCCATTCCTCGAATTTTAGGGGCCGATTGTCGCGGCAGGACGGCAACCTGAAGCCGAAGTTAGAAAGTGTTGATTTGCGCTGAAAGTCGCCTCGGTACATGCCTCCGATCTGCGGAACCGTGACGTGACTCTCATCAACGAATAAAAGGGCGTCTTCGGGAATGTACTCAAACAATGTTGGCGGCGGCTCGCCCGGTGCTCGGCCGGTCAGAAACCGCGAATAGTTTTCGATTCCCTTGCAGTGCCCAGTAGTCTCCATCATTTCCAAATCGAACATCGTGCGCTGTTCGAGGCGTTGCGCTTCAAGCAGCTTGCCTTCGTCGTGGAATACGGTTAGTTGCGACTTAAGCTCTGTTTTGATGCTTTTTACCGCCTGGGAGAGCGCCGGGCGTGGCGTCACGTAATGGCTACTTGGATAAACCGTGATTCTTTGCAGGGCTGCCGTTTTTTCACCGGTTAGAGGGTCGAACTCATGAATGGATTCGACCTCATCGCCGAATAGCGAAAGACGCCAAGCCCGGTCAGCATAGTGAGCGGGGAATATTTCGACGGCATCTCCGCGGACACGAAAGGTGCCTCGAACAAAGGACATGTCATTGCGTTTGTATTGCAACGCGACCAATCGCTTAATGAGCTCGGCTCTGGGAAACGCTTTGCCTTCTTCGATGACGAATGTCATGCGGGAATAGGCCTCAACAGAGCCGAGGCCGTAGAGGCAGGACACAGACGACACGATGATCACGTCGCGGCGTTCTAAGATCGATCGCGTGGCTGAATGCCGCATCCGGTCAATTTGTTCGTTGATGCTGGCGTCTTTCTCGATATAGGTGTCGGTCCGTGCCACGTAGGCTTCTGGCTGGTAGTAATCGTAGTAGGACACGAAGTATTCGACTGCGTTGTCCGGAAAGAAGGACTTGAACTCTCCGTAAAGCTGAGCTGCGAGCGTCTTATTGGGCGCCAAGATCAGCGCAGGTCGACCAGTGCGCGCGATAATTTGCGCCATAGTGAAGGTTTTGCCCGAACCGGTGACACCGAGCAGCACTTGGTCACGTTCCTCAGCAAGAAGTCCTTTTTCAAGCTCCGCAATGGCGGTGGGTTGATCTCCGGCAGGCTCAAAATCGCTGACCAGCCGGAATTCGGCGGTCTCACTGGCTGCTGGCTTTTCGGGTATGGTGAGGGCGGTCGACATGGCGCTAACATAGGGCCAGTTTCACGTGATCTCTAGTCGGGAAAAGTGACGATTTGGTCACGCCTGACATGTGAACGTGGTTGCGTCCTGACGCCCTTAGCAGTAGCTTCCGCGCCGCTTAATACTTTTCTTTAAACCGCTTTCCGGGAGAAACCCGTGTCTATCATTGCCGACCGCATGTCAGCCATCAAACCGTCCCCAACCATGGCCGTTACAGCCAAGGCAGGAGAGCTCAAGGCTCAAGGCGTAGACGTCATTGGTCTCGGTGCGGGTGAGCCGGATTTCGACACTCCAGACCACATCAAAGAAGCTGGAAAAGCCGCGATTGACGCCGGGAAGACAAAGTACACGCCGACGAACGGTATCCCCGAGCTGCGTCAGGCGGTGGTCGATAAATTCAAGCGTGAGAACGACCTGACCTACGATATCAGCCAAGTTCACATTGGTGTGGGTGGCAAGCAGGTCTTATTCAACGCGATCATGGCGACGTTGAATGATGGCGACGAAGTGATCATTCCGGCGCCGTATTGGGTAAGCTATCCAGACATGGTGCTCATCGCCGGTGGCACACCGGTTTTTGTGGAATGTACGGAAGATGCGCAGTTCAAACTTTCACCGGAAAAGCTTGAAGCGGCGATCACGGATAAGACTAAGTGGTTGATACTCAATTCACCCTCAAACCCGACGGGCGCGGCATATACCGCCGCTGATCTGCAAGCCGTCGCTGACGTTTTGCTCAGGCATCCTCAAGTCTGGGTGATGACGGACGATATGTACGAGCATCTCGTCTACGACGATTTTGAATTCAAGACGATTGCCCAGGTCGAGCCAAAACTCTTTGACCGGACTCTAACGATCAACGGCGTCAGCAAGGCCTTTGCGATGACGGGTTGGCGCATGGGCTATGCCTGTGGTCCGCTCGACCTCATTAAGGCCATGAACAACATCCAGTCTCAGAGCGCCTCGCACACAAGCTCCATGACTCAATATGCTAGTTTGGCAGCGTTGACCGGGCCGCTTGATTTTCTGCCCGAGCGCAATGCGGTTTACAAAGAGCGACGAGATATTGTCGTCGACATGCTGAACCAGGCCGAGGGCATCAATTGCCTCACTCCTGAAGGCGCATTCTACGTTTACCCATCGATTGCAGGCTGCATAGGCAAGACATCAAAAGGTGGCCGTAAAATTGCGACCGACTCGGATTTTGTAACGGCTCTTCTCGAGGAAGAAGCGGTGGCGTCTGTTCAAGGCGAGGCTTTTGGCTTGTCTCCACACTTTCGCATCTCCTACGCGACATCGACCAATGCACTAAAGGAAGCCTGTACCCGCATCCAACGGTTCTGCGCCAGTCTAAGCTAGGCACTGTGCTCAGCCCTATGCGACACTATTCTCATCAACTTAGGGGGTCGTTATGAAGCAGGGATTGATTGTTACCGTTGCGCTCATCTGTGTGGCGCTGGCGGGCTGGGTGCTGGTTGTTAGGTCGGGCGCCTTCAATCCAACCGACGAAGAGCTCATAGCGCGCTACACCGACGAACGGTCACGCTTTGTCTCCGTCGATGGCGTGCCAATGCATGTGGTTGAGGAAGGTGAGGGGCCTGTCTTCGTTCTCATCCATGGCCACCTGGGCAACACCAGGCAATGGGATGGTTGGGTGGAGGACCTCAAGAAAGATCATCGGGTCGTTCGGTTCGATTATCCGCCGTTTGGTTTGTCGGGTCCGATTCCGAACGGTCAATATAGCTCTTCCATCGCATACCCCTTGATCGAAGGATTGCTGGAAGAGCTTGGCCACGAGAAGTTTTACCTTGCCGGCACCTCGTCGGGCAGCATTCTTGCTTTGAGATATGCGGCAGACCACCCTGAGCGCGTTGAAAAACTTCTGTTGTCGACCGTGCCCGCCTATGCGCCTGGCGACCGGCTACCTCCGCCGTGGCGCTTTGCCGCTGTGATGTGGTTTAGCGATACCGTGCTCAAGGTTTGGCGGCCTCAGCTTTATTGGCACATGTTCATGGAGAACATATATGGTCAGGATGACCGGATCTTGCCGGAGATGGTGCGCCTGTACGCAGATCTAAACAATCGCACCGATTCCATCTCAAATGTTCGCAAGTTTATTTTTGCCAATTCCCGCAGCACATTCGATTTGGCAGAAGCCGCGGGCCGCATAACGATGCCGACTCTTATTCAATGGGCCGGGAAATCCCCGGTGCTGACGCCAGCCGGCCTCGATCGTGTTGCGCCAATGTTTACGGGTACCGAGGTTGAAGTGATCGAGTACCCCAGCCTGGGCCACAAGCTTATGCTTGAGGATCCGGAGACAACCGTGAGAGACGCAAGGGCGTTTCTTGCCGCACCATAAAAAGCCCCGGGACCAAGCGAGCTAACTCGCCGTCTTCAATTCGTCTGCTTGGCGCGGGACAATCGTAAGCTGCGTTCTTGCCCGCGTGATTTCCTTGAGGAGGAAGTCGCGGAACACAGATACTCTCATCGAGTTGCGCAGTTCCTCGGGGTAGACGAAATAGGCATCAATCGGGGGACTGCTAAGCTCGGGGAGTATTTGAACCAACCCGCGGCCTTCACGATAGAAGTACTCTGGAAGAGCGCCAATCCCAATCCCACTTTTTACCGCGCGGTAGACTCCATAGAGGCTGTTCACACGAAGGACCGGCTTAATCTCGCCAACGGTTTCTTCGACTTTCTCGAAGTGCCAATTAACCTCTTCAAATGGCAAAGCGCTGCCCCCGAAAACCACCAACTTGTGATCCTTTAAATCCTCAACGCTTGTCGGCGTTCCATGTTCTTTTAGGTAGTCTGCGGATGCGAAAACATGGCCGAATAAGCTACCCAAATGGCGTTGAATTAAGTCGGGTTGTTTGGGTTCATTAAATCGGATCGCGACATCGCCTTCGCGCATCGCCAAATCAAGCTCACGGTCATCAAGTCTCAGGGTTACGTCGATGCCAGGGTAATCGTTGATGAACTGACGTAGGCGGCCAGTCAGAAATACCGAACCAAAAGCGACAGTTGTTGTCACCGTCAGTGGACCTTCGGCGACGTCTTTGGTTTCAGTGAGTTGGCTTTCGACGGTCGTTAGTTTCGCGAAGACGTCGTGTACGGTTTTATAGAGCAGATCCCCTTGCTCAGTCAGAATGAGACCGCGCGCGTGACGATGGAACAACATCACACCCAGTGAGGCTTCAAGAGCGCTGATTTGCCGGCTTACGGCGGACTGACTTAGGTTTAGCGTTTCGCTTGCATGGGTAAAGCTGCCGGCTTCAGCAACGGCGTGGAACACACGCAATTTATCCCAGTCGAGTTTACTGTTGCCACGGGATGGCATTGGTCTTTCCTCCGATTGACACGGTTACGTGTCATGAAATGCGTGTCTATGCCCCTGTCGCCGCAAGGAACCGATCAGCCTCTAGGGCTGCCATGCATCCGGTTCCGGCGGCTGTAACTGCTTGTCTGTAAGTATGGTCCTGGACGTCGCCGGAAGCAAAGACGCCATCGATATTTGTCCCGGTCGAATCAGGCTTGGTGATGAGGTATCCACCGTCTTCCATGTCGAGAACACCCTTGAATAGCTCAGTATTTGGGGTGTGACCGATGGCGACAAATACTCCATCGACAGCAAGGTCTGAGACCACATCGGTTTTTATATTCCGGAGTTTCACACCGGTTACACCCAGGGGATCGGTGTCTCCGAGGACCTCTTCCAACACTGTGTCCCAAACAACCTCGACTTTTTCGTGGGCGAACAATCGATCCTGGAGAATTTTCTCTGCTCGGAAGGAGTCACGACGATGAACCAAGGTCACTTTAGTTGCATGGTTAGTAAGGTATAGGGCCTCTTCGACGGCCGTATTGCCACCGCCGATGACGCAAACTTCTTTGCCGCGGAAGAAAAAACCGTCGCAGGTTGCACAAGCCGAAACACCGAACCCCATGAATTTCTCTTCTGTCTCCAGGCCGAGCCAGCGCGCCGAGGCACCGGTTGAAATTATGACCGAGTCACCGGTGTAGGTATCGCCGCTGTCGCCTACGCAAGAGAACGGGCGCGTTGATAAATCAACGGACAAGATCGTGTCTTGAACAATGCGCGTTCCGACATGCTCGGCCTGCTTCTGCATTTGTTCCATGAGCCAGGGGCCCTGAATAACATCAGCAAAGCCAGGGTAATTCTCGACGTCAGTGGTAATCGTCATTTGTCCACCGGGCTGCATACCGGCGACCAGCATGGGCTCAAGGCTCGCGCGCGCGGCATAGATGGCCGCGGTGAGGCCAGCGGGGCCGGAACCGAGAATGAGGACTTTGGAGTGGTGTTGGGCCATAGGAGTAACGTGCTTTCCGTGAGGGTTTCTTTACCTTTTGAGCCGGTAACATAGGTCCGGGCCGGAGGGGTTACAACACGCATTTGATCCCTTTTGACTAGGCTGAGGGGATATCAAAGCCGTAGTTCAGCCCGACAATTTCGGTCGCAATTTTTCTTAAACGTGTAATATTATTGCGCCTATGGGGAATAGAACCGGACTCGATAACCGGCGGAGAGATCATGCAGCGCGTTAAACTTGACCGTATCGATCGTCAGATTCTGAGCGATCTGCAGAATGAAGGACGGATGACCAATGTTGACCTGGCAAAGCGGGCTGGGATTTCAGCACCGCCCTGTCTCCGCAGGGTGCGGGCGCTAGAAGAAGCGGGCTTCATTAAGGGGTACCACGCAGACCTGGACTCAGTAGCTCTTGGGTTCAATGTGTCCGTTTTTGCTCATGTCGGTTTGAACAGTCAGGCCGAGGTCGACCTTCTTGCCTTTGAGCAAATGGTCGAAGAATGGCCAGAAGTGCGTGAATGCCACATGCTGGCCGGTGAAACAGATTTTCTTTTGAAGATCGTTGCACGCGACTGGGACGAGTATCAAAAATTTATCACGTCCAAATTAACCGCGGCTCCCAACGTCGCGCAGGTCAAGTCGGCACTTGCCATACGCAGTTCTAAGAGACTGTCGGGTGTACCGATTACGGTTAGGCCGGAGGATGACGAGGCGTAGCGGCAGAGTCTTCAGCGTCGCTTACTTAAACTTAACGTTAAGAACCTCGTAGCTCTTAATGCCGCCGGGCGCCTTCACTTCTGCCGTATCACCATTGGTCTTACCGATCAGCGCACGGGCAATGGGCGATTGAACGGAAATCAGTTTTTTGGCCAAGTCGGCCTCGTACGGCCCGACAATTTGATACGTCGTTTCTTCATCCGTATCCTCATCGACGACGGTAACAGTGGCACCAAACTTTATGTTCGACCCCGAAAGTTTTGAGACATCAATGACATCCGCGCGGCTGATGACGTCTTCAAGCTCCTGAATCCGACCTTCGATGAAGCTTTGGCGGTCTTTCGCAGCATGATATTCGGCATTCTCCGACAGGTCGCCATGTTCGCGCGCCTCGGATATCGCCTTGATAACTTCCCGGCGGTCCTTGGACTTGAGTTGCTTTAATTCGTCTTGCAGCGGGGTCAAACCCCCAGCCGTCATCGGAACTTTTTCCATGACGTTACCTCTTATTTTGACCTTAAATGAAAAACGCCGTGCTCTTACTCAAGCACAGCAGGGCTCCCAAGTCAGGCTTATTCGGATGACTTAAAATAGGATTGCAAGGGCGCGACATCAAGAGCGCCGTCCCGAAGAGCCGCAATTGCGTCAACTGCGGCTTCCGCCCCGGATAAGGTTGTGTAATGGCAGATTTGCCGCGTTAGCGCCGTTCTTCGGATGTCATAGCTGTCCTTAAGGGATTGTGCGCCCTCAGTGGTATTGATCACCAGTTGGATGTCTCCAGAAATCATGGCGTCAACGCAATGGGGGCGCCCCTCTAACACCTTATTGATCGCCTTTACGTCGAGGCCTTGCTCTTCGAGAAACGACTGTGTTCCTCGAGTGGCAACGAGATTGAATCCGAGACCCGTCAATTTGTGGGCAACGGCAAGTGCGCCAGCTTTATCTTCGTTTTTTAGGGATAGAAAGGCAGTCCCTGAAGGCGGGAGACGGGTGCCAGCCCCTAATTGCGATTTGGCAAAGGCACGCGGAAAATCAACATCCAGGCCCATAACCTCACCGGTGGATTTCATTTCCGGGCCAAGAATAATATCCACCCCCGGGAATCGTGCAAACGGGAATACCGCTTCTTTGACGGCAACGTGTTTGGGACTGTCTGGGTGATCATCGAAATCATGGTCAGTTAAACCGAAGTCTTTCAATGTCTCGCCGGCCATAATGCGAGCTGCGATTTTGGCGACTTGAATGCCGGTGGCTTTGGCGACAAAGGGTACGGTCCGACTGGCGCGCGGGTTAACTTCAAGGATGTAGATGTCGGCATCTTTAACGGCGAACTGAATATTCATCAGGCCGACAACATTGAGACCTTTCGCCAGCGCTCGACTCTGAATTTTCAGCTCATCAACAATATCGGGGGAGAGCGAGTAGGGTGGCAGGGAACATGCGGAGTCTCCGGAATGGATGCCCGCTTCCTCGATGTGTTCCATGATACCGGCAATGTATACGTCCTTACCGTCACAGATTGCGTCTACGTCGACTTCAATGGCACCGGAGAGATAGGAGTCAATCAACAATGGGTTGCCGCCGGTTACTTTGACCGCATCCCGTATGTATGACCGCAAACCCTCTTCTTCATGGACGATCTGCATGGCCCGCCCACCCAGAACATATGACGGGCGAATAACAACGGGGTATCCAATGCGATTAGCGCTGGCGACGGCATCTTCCTCAGTCAGTGCCGTTCCATTCTCAGGTTGGCGTAAATTGAGGTCATTCAGTAATTTCTGGAAGCGTTCACGATCTTCAGCGAGGTCAATCGCGTCAGGTGAGGTGCCGAGAATGGGAATGCCCGCTGCCAGTAGGGCATGCGACAGCTTCAATGGTGTCTGGCCGCCCAATTGCACAATCACGCCTTTGACCGTGCCCTTACGCTGCTCGACCCTAATAAGTTCAATGACATCTTCTGCCGTTAAGGGCTCAAAGTAGAGGCGGTCTGACGTGTCGTAATCTGTTGAGACAGTTTCCGGGTTGCAGTTAACCATGATGGTCTCGTACCCGGCGTCGGATAACGCGAAGGCCGCGTGACAGCAGCAATAGTCAAACTCGATGCCCTGGCCGATACGGTTCGGCCCACCACCAAGAATGACGATCTTGGTCTTGTCTGTCGGGTCGGACTCGCACTGGGGCGCGACGAAGCCGTCTCCTTCGTAGCAGGAGTACATATAAGGGGTTTTTGAAGGGAACTCGGCCGCACAGGTGTCGATGCGTTTGTAGACCGGAACGACATCGAGCTCGCGACGTTTTGCGGCGACGGTATCCGATTCGATTTCAAGCAATTCACCGATGCGCTCGTCCGAGAAGCCCATCCGTTTCAGTCCGGCCATTGTCGGTGCGTCCGACGGAAGTCCGTTAGCCTTGAGAGTGTTCTCAGCCTCGACGATGGCCTTGATTTGGTCCAGGAACCATGGGTCGAACTTGCAGGCCTGTTGGATATCTTCCAGGGACATGCCTTCACGAAAGGCCTGCGCAACAACCAAAAGTCGGTCTGGACGTGGCGTGAGCAAGGCAGCCTTGATGGCGCCGGGATCGTTCACAGGTTCACCGGTTTCGGCCAGATAGATCTCATTGAGGCCGGTGAGCCCGGTCTCCATCGACCGCAGCCCCTTCTGCAAGCTTTCCGCGAAGCAGCGTCCGACAGACATCGCTTCCCCGACGGATTTCATCGATGTGGTCAACAATGCGTCGGTGTCCGGGAACTTTTCGAACGTGAAGCGCGGAATCTTAGTGACGACGTAATCGATGCTCGGTTCGAATGAGGCCGGCGTGACACCGGTAATATCATTGTCTAGTTCGTCCAGCGTATATCCGACCGCCAGTTTCGCGGCGATCTTTGCAATCGGGAAACCAGTTGCCTTTGATGCCAGAGCCGATGAACGCGATACCCGCGGGTTCATTTCAATGACGACCATGCGGCCGTCTTCGGGGTTGATCGCGAACTGCACATTTGACCCGCCAGTGTCGACACCGATCTCCCGAAGGCAGGAAATCGAGGCGTTACGCAGCAGCTGATATTCTTTGTCGGTTAACGTGAGAGCAGGGGCAACGGTGATCGAGTCACCGGTATGGATGCCCATCGGGTCGACGTTTTCGATGGAGCAAATAATGATGCAGTTGTCCGCGCTGTCGCGCACGACTTCCATCTCGAATTCTTTCCAGCCGAGAACAGACTCTTCGACGAGCACTTCATCCATAGGCGATGCGGCCAGGCCAGTGCCAACAATCTTTTCAAATTCTTCGGTATTGTACGCGATCCCGCCGCCTTCTCCTCCAAGGGTAAAAGACGGCCGAATGATTGCAGGCAGACCGATGGCGCCGATGGCCTCGCGGGCCTCTTCGATTGAGTGCACCACGCGACTGCTCGGGCTTTCTAATCCGATCGCATCCATCGCTTCACGGAATTGGAGCCGGTCTTCTGCTTTTGCGATGACGTCCCGCTGCGCGCCGATAAGCTCGATACCGAGGCGCTCTAAAACGCCGTCGTCAGCGAGGCGCATGGCGGTGTTTAGGCCGGTCTGACCACCCATTGTCGGCAGAATGGCATCCGGGCGTTCTTTCTCGAGAATTTTAGTAACTGTTTCGATCGTAATAGGCTCGATATAGGTCGCGTCGGCCATTTCCGGATCGGTCATGATCGTCGCCGGGTTCGAGTTCACCAGGATGACCCGGTAGCCCTCTTGTCGTAACGCCTTACAGGCTTGGGCTCCGGAATAATCGAATTCACAGGCTTGGCCGATGATGATCGGCCCCGCGCCGATTATCAGAATACTTTTGATGTCGGTCCGTTTTGGCATGACTTAGGCAGTCTCCGACTTACTTGTCTTGGCGGTTTGGATGAGATCCACGAATCGCTCAAACAAATAGTAACTGTCTTGGGGGCCGGGGGAGGCTTCCGGGTGATACTGAACCGAAAACACTGGCTTACCCTCTACTCGTAGTCCTTCGACAATTCCGTCGAACAAAGACCGATGAGTTTCAATCACGCCCGCAGGCAGGCTGTCTCGATCAACGCAAAACCCGTGGTTTTGAGATGTGATTTCAACCTTGCCGGTTTCTAGATCTTGAACCGGTTGGTTGCCGCCACGATGGCCGAGCTTCAGTTTGTAAGTCTTAGCGCCAAGGGCCAGGGCGAGAATTTGGTGGCCAAGGCAAATGCCAAACATTGGCTTTCCACTCTCTAGGAGGGTCTGCACAGTTTTAACGGCATAGGTTCCGGTGGCTGCCGGATCGCCGGGACCATTCGAAAGAAAAATCCCGTCGGGCTCGTGGCCAAGAATTTCTTCTGCTGTTGCTGTCGCAGGAACAACTGTGACCTTGCAACCAGTATCGGCCAGGCAACGGAGAATATTGCGCTTGGCGCCGAAGTCGATGGCCACCACATGATGATCTGGGCTTCTTCCGCCCGCTTCTATGTCGCCAAACCCTGTGCTTAGGCTCCATTGAGTCTCGGTCCAGGAATAGGTCTGCCGGCAGGTGACCTCTTTGGCGAGGTCCATCCCCTCTAAACCCGACCACGCTTTGGCTTGGGCGAGTAAGGCATCAAGGTCAAATTTGCCATCTGCAGCATGGGCGATGACCCCGGTGGGAGCGCCACCATCGCGAATACGGGCGGTAAGTCGTCGTGTGTCGACTCCGGCAATCCCCACAAAGTCGTTGCTGCGGAGCCAGTCGTTTAAGTGTTGAGTGGCGCGCCAGTTTGCGGGGTCGGTGATATCCATCCGCAACACGCAGCCTCGGGCGGCGGGTGTGGTGCTTTCCATATCTTCGGGATTGGTGCCCACGTTGCCGATATGAGGAAAGGTGAATGTGATAATTTGGGCGGCGTAGGACGGGTCGGTGAGAACTTCTTGGTATCCGGTTAGGGAGGTATTGAAGACGACTTCGCCCACTTTACTGCCGGTTGCGCCTAACCCTTTTCCCCAAAAAATAGTGCCATCGTTGAGAACCAATACCCCCGTCGCGCCTTGCGGCTGATGAGGAAATTCGTTGGCGCTCGCCTCCGGCATAAGGGTCCGTATGTTTGGGGCACTGAAGGCCCTGGTTAAACACCGCCCGTTCTCTCAGGGTCCCGGTTCAAGGCTCGCCACTCTCCCTCTCTCCTGGCAGTGCCATGAGCAGCGGAACAGACGTTAAATTGGCGGGATCAACCCGGGCTTGCGAAACGACGAAAGTCGTCCCATGTGAGTTTCACGTGTCGGTAAATTTGGCGGTTGATAAGCAATCGCCATTAGCAAGTCAAGTCTCGGTTTGCATAGATTTTCGCTTTTAAAAACAAACACTTGATCACCTATCGGAAGCCTTTGCGTTGGCTACCCGAATGGGTTAGTTTTATCGCTTAACTTCTCCTTTGGAAGTTCCTTTTCCATGTTGCGTACCGAACTATCCGACGCGTTGAAAACCGCGCTTCGCGGCAAAGACCAACGGTCTGTCGCTACTGTCCGTCTTATCCTCGCTGCCCTTAAAGACCGGGATATCTGTGCGCGTGGTCGGGGTAACTCCGATGGCATTGAAGAAACCGAGATTCTCGACATGCTTCAATCAATGATCAAGCAGCGCCGCGATAGCATTGCCATGTATGAGCAGGGCGGTCGCTGTGAGCTTGCTGAGCGTGAGCAGGAAGAGATTGAGATCATCACTCGCTTTATGCCCGAACAACTCGGTGACGATGAGATTAGAGGCGCGGTGACGGAGATTATTACTGAGCTTGAAGCGTCCAGCCTAAAGGACATGGGCCGGGTTATGGCGTCCCTAAAGGAACGCTTCTCGGGCCGCATGGACTTTGGCCGTGCCAGCTCGGTCGTTAAAGAAAATCTTGCCTAACCGGTTGCCGTATCGGCGGCCGCATCCAGCTGGACAAGGGGCGTCTCGTGTCCTTTCCGCCTGATTTCTTAGATGAGATAAGGACGCGTGTCCCGGTTTCGTCTGTGGTTGCCCGATCCGTTAAATTGCAGCGCCGCGGCCGTGAATTCATTGGCTTGAGCCCCTTCACAAGTGAGAAGACGCCCTCCTTCACGGTCAACGACCAGAAGGGGTTTTATCACTGCTTTTCCTCAGGCGAGCATGGCGATGTCTTCACGTTCTTGATGAAGACTCAAAGTCTGCCATTTCCCGAAGCCGTGGAACAATTGGCTGAAGAAGCAGGGCTCGAAGTTCCAAAGGCGACGCCAGAAGAAGCGCAGCGCGCTGAGCGGCGCACCACTCTGCAAGATTCTGTCGAGTTCGCCTGTCAATTTTATGAACAGAAACTCCGGTCCCCGGAAGGTCGCGTGGCCTACGACTATTTGCGGGACCGTGGGTTAAGCGACGACATCATCAAAAAATATCGACTTGGCTACGCGCCAAATGGCAATGCTCTGAAGGGCAGTTTGTCGCGCGACTCGATTCCAGAGGATGTTGCAATAGAGGCGCGGATACTCAGCCCTGGACAGGATGGTCGATCATCCTTCGATTTCTTCAGGGACCGCGTGATGTTTCCGATCTGTGATGCTCGTGGACGACCCGTTGCGTTCGGTGGTCGAGTCTTGGGTGAGGGGGGCCCGAAGTATCTGAATTCACCGGAGACTCCGCTGTTTCATAAAGGACATCTCGTTTACGCGTTTTCCCAGGCTCGCAAAGAGGCATCTGAAAAGGCCGAGATCATCGTCGCTGAGGGCTACATGGATGTCATTGCCCTTGCTCAGGCCGGCATTAACAATGCTGTCGCTCCCTTGGGGACGGCACTGACAGAACAGCAGATTACGCTTTTGTGGCGGATCGCGCCCGAACCGATTCTCTGTTTCGATGGCGATACTGCTGGTCGGCAAGCAGCCCTGCGAGCTGCGGATCGATGTCTGCCCCTATTGGAACCTGGCCGTTCTTTGCGATTTGCGTTGTTGCCATCGGGGCAAGATCCTGACGATTTGATCAAATCCGATGGGCGAGACGCCATGCGCGCAGTGTTGGATGCGGCTATCCCTCTTTCTGAAATTGTTTGGCGTCGCCTGCTTGAAGGGCGCCGGATCGATACGCCAGAACGCCGGGCCGCGCTGGAAAAGGATGCCGATGAACTGGCGCGGATGATTAACGAAAGCTCTGTGCAAAGCCAGTATCGGCGACTCATGCGGGATCGGGTTTATGATCTGTTCCGAAGCCAGGCTGGGCCGGCGGTCGGTCGCAATGTTCAAGGGCGTTACAAAGCGCCTAAAATGGCCCAACCAGAGGCCAGGCCACGCCAGGTGGATGCGACAGGTCTGCGCCAAAGGATACTCCTGGCGACCCTTATCAGCCATCCAGACCTCCTGGACCACGTCGAGGAACGGCTTGGTGCCATGCCTTTTGCCGATTCGCGCCTTGACTCACTTAGACAATCGGCCTTAATGCACCTCTCGCAAACGCCGAACCTTGAATTTGAAGGCTTACAGGCCCATTTAGCCGGATTAGGGTTCGCGGACGAGTTAAAGAAGCTAATGAGTTCAGAGGTTTACGTTCACGCCGGGTTCGCGCGTCCAAATGCTGAGTTACAGGACGCAACGAATGGGTGGGACCACACGTTTTCGTTGTGTCAGCGCGACGATCTTGAGGCCGATGTCCGGCGCGCTGCCGACGATCTGATTAATGAGCCGACCGATTCCGCTTTTGCGGTTTTTCGGTCGTTGAGGACTGAGGGGCAGGCCTCTGACGATAACGGCGGAGTTTAATCTTCGCCCACGCGGGCACCGGCAAGGGGCCCGAACGGGGAGCGGCAAGAAAATACTGCCGTTGAGATGGTTTAACGAAGGGAGAGCGACGCTCCATGGCGACTAAAGCCGCAACCAAGACCGATCAGAAGGAAGAGCGTGAGGAGGGCGATAGCCCGCTCCTGGACTCTACAAATGCGTCGGTCAAAAAGCTGATTCAGAAAGCCAAAGAAAAGGGCTACATCACCTACGAAGAACTGAACAGCGCGCTGCCGTCTGAAGAAATGTCTTCAGAGCAGATCGAAGACACGATGTCGATGCTCTCTGAAATGGGCATCAACGTTGTCGAAGAAGACGAGCAAGAAGAAGACAACGCCGAAACTGAAGCCGAAAAAAAGGCGACGGAAGTTGTTGCTAGCGGCAACGTTGGTGACAGCGATATCGGCCGCACCGATGACCCGGTCCGCATGTACCTCCGTGAGATGGGTTCGGTCGAACTGCTCTCGCGCGAAGGTGAAATCGCGATTGCCAAGCGCATCGAGGCAGGTCGGCAAATGATGATCGGTGGCATCTGTGAGAGCCCGATGACGATTAAGGCGCTGCTGTCGTGGCATGATGCTTTGGTCGACAGCAAAATGTTACTGCGTGACATTATCGATCTTGATACGACGTATGGCATCGCCAATCCCGGCGCCAACCAAAATCAGAACAACACGAACCCAAACGCAATTCCTGGGACGCCTGTTGGCTCTGGCGCGACGCCAGGAATCACTCCTGCCGCGGCGCCTGCATCTAACAATGACAACGCCAAAAAGGATGCCGACAAAAAAACCTCAACTGACGGTGACGGCTCTGAAACCAAGGCGGACACCGAGAACACGGACGACGACGACGACATGGACGAAGGTGCGGTGTCGCTTGCGGCTATGGAAGCCGAGCTGATGCCGAAGGTTCTTGAGGCCTTTGAAAAGATTGCTAGCGTTTACACTAAAATGAAGCGCGCCCAAGATCAGCGATTAACGGCGTTGAGTAATGGTGAGGAAGTTCCGAAGCCGACGGAAAAACGCTACCAGAAATACAAACTAGAACTCATTCAGTTGATGGACGACGTGCATCTTAACAATGCACGGATTGATTTCCTGGTTGAGGAAAAGAACGATTTGAATCGCTCGCTGATGATTATGGAAGGCCAACTCATGCAATTGGCCACCAAGTGCAAGATCAAGCGTGACGCTTATGTCGAGCAATATTACGGCAGTGAGCTCGATCCAAAATGGCTCGCCCGTGTTCGTCGCCTCACCGGCAAAGGCTGGAAAGATTTTGGGGCGAAGTATAAAACTGAAATCCAAGATTTGCGTATTGGTATTGCCGAGGTGTCTGAAATCGCCGGGCTTTCCATAACCGAATTGCGCCGCGTGGTTTCCACCGTGCAAAAGGGTGAGCGGGAAGCCGCGAAGGCTAAAAAGGAAATGATTGAGGCCAACCTGCGCCTCGTGATTTCTATCGCTAAAAAATACACCAATCGCGGATTGCAGTTCCTCGACCTCATTCAAGAAGGCAACATTGGCCTGATGAAGGCGGTGGATAAGTTTGAATATCGCCGGGGTTACAAGTTCTCGACCTATGCGACCTGGTGGATTCGTCAAGCGATCACTCGGTCCATTGCGGACCAGGCGCGGACTATTCGTATTCCGGTTCATATGATCGAGACGATCAACAAGCTGGTGCGGACATCGCGTCAAATGCTGCACGAGATTGGCCGTGAGCCAACACCAGAAGAGTTGGCTGAGAAGTTGCAAATGCCGCTTGAGAAAGTGCGCAAGGTTCTGAAGATTGCCAAAGAGCCAATTTCTCTGGAAACGCCAATCGGTGATGAAGAAGACAGCCATCTTGGCGACTTCATCGAGGACAAGAACGCGATCCAGCCGATCGACGCTGCGATCCAAGGCAATTTGCGGGAAACGACTACCCGTGTGCTCGCCAGCCTAACGCCTCGCGAAGAGCGTGTGTTGCGGATGCGGTTTGGCATCGGCATGAACACGGACCATACTCTGGAAGAGGTTGGTCAACAGTTCTCCGTTACCCGCGAACGGATCCGTCAAATTGAGGCCAAGGCGCTGCGCAAGTTGAAGCATCCTAGCCGGTCGCGGAAATTGAGAAGTTTCCTCGATAACTAGTCGACGGATAGTGACGAATAAAAAACGGGGCGCTTTTTAGAGTGCCCCGTTTTTCTTTATGCGGCTTGCACTTTACTCGGCGAGAAAGGCGCGCACGATCTCAGCCATTTCCTCGGTGTGCAGGTCCAAGTGGCCGTGGGTCCAGCCTGGCAGATCGTGAATTCGTCCATTCTTGAGAAACGGTTTCGCCCTCGGTGTAAGTTCCCATAGATCGTCTTCGGGATTGAGGATCAGGATTGGCTGGTCGATATCCGGAAGAGCAACGGTCAAATCATAGGCGAAGGCCGCACGAAAGCCCCAGTTGCCGGTCCGGAAATGGCGTAACCGCTCAAGGCTAACGTCCTCATACCGTGCTTCGGTCATGTCGCGAAACATGCCCAGACCATTCTTCTTGAGACTCTCCGCAGTCGAAGCGAGGACGTCCGCAAGCGGAGGTGCGGCGTCATAGATACGCGTCTTGTAGTCGGCAATCATCGCGTCATCGAATATCGGCGCGGAGATCATTATCACTTTGCGAATCCGGTCCGGATAGCGCATCGCTAGGTCCGCAGATGTAAAAGAGCCGGTGTGATACCCCATAACATCGGCTGTCTGCAGGCCGACAGAATCCATAAAACCGATCATCGCATCGGCGAGGTCTTCAATTAGAGGCGGCTCGGCGGGAGTGTCCGATCCGCCATAGCCCGGTGTATCCGGCGCCACGGCAAAGCGGTCCTTACCCATCTCGGCGAGCCAATACTCGTACAAAATACCTGATAGAGGGCTCGCATGTAGGCACATCAGGGGAACCTCTACAGAATCTTTATTGCCCGAATACCGGTAATGGATCTGGCCGAACGGTCCATCGGCATAGGCTTTACGGACACCAGGAATGGGGGCGTCTATTAGCATCGTTATATCTCCAGGTTCGACGGCGATGGCTAACGTAATCGGCGTAAGTGTGGCGACGGTCGCTGTTCCCGCCATTAATTTAGCGACCGTACGCCGGCTCAATTTGGTTGGAATGTCGGATAGGGGGTGCTGGGGCATAGGGGCTCTCAGGCATGTGTGACTGTTGTGGACGATATCCTATCGCCATAGCCAATTCGACCATCCCATCTCCATCGTGCGCGTTCACCAGCAGGTTTTCACCGCTATTCCATATGCATGCTTGACCTAGGGGAGAGTGGCGCTACTTTGACCGCCGCTCGGGTCTAAATTGCCGAGCAGGTGGGGCCCGTAGCTCAACTGGTTAGAGCCGGCCGCTCATAACGGTCTGGTTGCAGGTTCGAGTCCTGCCGGGCCCACCATTCCCGATCAAAACTGGGCACTCCGTTATCAGTGCTGATTTGTTTTGATCCGATAGCCGCAGCTAAGGCTGATTTTGGCCCGCTAATGCGAATTTCAGAGTCACTGACGGCCACCTCGGACACAAACTGCCGGATATAGGCTTTTCGGAAGGTTGAGTCCTCAGCGCGCAATTTTGAGCTTAGAGCCCCAGCAAACTTTTTTAGGTTGGCCTTGGTCAATGTTTTGATCGGCAAATCAGATCGTCGGGCCAGTTGACTTTTCAAGCGAATGACTTCGTCGCGCTCGTGTTCCAACTTCGAGACGTTGCGGCGAAAAGAGTCTGTTTGTTTGACGGTGCCATCTGCCAGCGCCTCGTATAGCCGGTCCAACTTTGTGTTGATCCCCCGCTCCTGTTTGTTGAGGTCACGAGTTCGAGCCTTGCTGTCGTCCTGGGACTTGCGCGTTCGGTCCAGAAGCTCGGATAAAATTGCCTCCACGCGCTCTGGTGTGAACAGCCGTGTTTCCAATTGATCCACTACCACGTTGTCGAGTTGATCCATTGGAATGCTCTTGCGGCTACAATCGCATCCGCCTTTGTTCATATGCTTATTGCACGCGTAGTAACGGTACTTGCCACCCTTGCCAGTGCGGATGGTCATGCCAGAACCCGATGAGCATTTAGCGAGACCCGTGAGGAGGGTGGGGCTGTTTGTCTCACGAGGTGGCGTAACAGTTGGCCGACGAGATTTTAGCCGAGATTGGACACGATCAAATACATTCGGTTTGATGATCACAGGGGAGTCGACTGCGATCCATTCGGACCTGTCTTTCTTGCGACCTGTCTTGCTGTCCTTTTTATTGAAGTAATGAAAACCCTTATAGGTCGTGCGTGTCAAAATTGCGTGGACAATACTGGAACTAAATTGCCGCCCGTTTCGGTGGCTCAAGCCCTTGGCATTAAAGTGATCTACGATGGAGCGAACGCCCATCGGGCCGTTCTTGCCTTCACCATGTTCATGAAGGCGGAATATATCTTTGACGATTTCTGCTTCTTTAGGGTCGATTGCTAGTTTCTTTTTGATTTTGTCTCCGCGTTTCTCAGCCTCAATGGTGCGATAGCCGAATGGTGGCTTGGCACCGTTCCAGAATCCTTGCCGGGCGTTCTCATTCATCGACCGGCTTACGTGTTTCGCGGTTTCGGCGGATGAAAGCTCATCAACGGCAGCAACAATATGCCTTACCAGCTTTCCAGTCGGATCGTTTCCAAAGTCTTGAGTGATGGAAACAATCTCAACATCACATTTTTCAAGTTTGCGCTCGTAAATTCCAAAGCTGATGGCGTCTCGAAAGAACCGGGACTGGCTATGGACTACGACAACATCAAAGGGTTTCTCCGGATTGCCAGCATCTGAAATCATTTTTTGAAAGGCTGGCCGCTTGTCACTGGTGGCTGACGCACCTGCCTCCAAATACTCTCCCTCCACGGCCCAATTTTTGGACTTACAGAACTCTTCCGCTTGGCGGCGTTGGTCTGGGATAGAAAGGTCTTTCTCAGCCTGCCGACTGGTCGAGACCCGTAAATACAAAACTGCTCTTTTACCCATGCCAACGCCTCCAAGCGTTCTTTGTTGTCAGTCCGGAGACTGAATCATTTCAATCAGAATTGGCCGTAAGTGGCTTTCAATCAGATCAATTTCCTCAGCAGTGATTTGCAGCCATTCCGGCAAGTCACAAGCCACAGCCATTTCGTCGTTACCTTTCGGTCGATCTTCGTCCAAGCATGGTTAGCCTCCTTTCATGCCTGATTTTGACCGGCCCGTTCCATTCCATGCCTATCCATGCCTGCTGCCTTCCGAGCGGCAAAGCTCTTCGAGTTCCGTCTCGAAGCCATTGACCCCAAACTCATCCAAAACAAACTTTCGGAAAGCAGGGTAGTTGCCTGGAGGCAATGAAGCCTCCGCAACCGTGAGAACCCGGTTAATATGAGGGTTCAGTCTTTCTTTGATGTGCCGTGGGTCCGTCATAAGCCGAACCGCTCTTGCGTAATGAGTTTTTCGATATCCGCCTGCCAGGTTTCTGGCCGGACATGGTCCCGAATAAGGTCGCCTAAGCTTTCAATGGCCCATTCATGGTCCGGAATTTGTGTTCCATCACTTTGCATGTATTCAAGAAAGGCCATGCGTTTGGCGTACCCTGCCATGCTCTTGCCCATGCAGTAGCGACGGTACTCGAAGCCATTGGTGGGGGAGTAAGCTTCCAGCAAGCCAGTTCGAGGCAGGGTGGCCACTTCTTGCTGTAAGGCTAGCCATAAAGGATGAATCGGCCAACGGGCTTGGTTACTGTCTTCCGTGGGCAATCGAAGAGTCGTGTGCCGATGATAAAGATCATGCAACAGATCGCCGCTAAGCTCCTTAACGTCATCAATCGTATTGATCCCGGCTTTCTTGAGACGGTTCTTGCGGACCTGGGCTTCAATGCGCCAGACGTTTTCTTTTTGGCCCCAGAGGTCAAAGAAAAATACTTTGCCGCTAGCTTCATCAATCTCAGCAACTTTGTCGTAGACGCGGATAAGCGTATCGCCACTGCCGACTTGCAGCGTTTGATAAGACTTATGGTTGCGCCAAGAGGCATCTTTATTGGCGCGTGTCAGGATGTGGTCAGGGTTGAAGTCTGCAACAGGTAGATCATAGTCATAGGCCCAATCGACGCGCCCAACGGATGCTTCACGGGTTTGTTTGAGGTCTAGAGAGACAAACCAGCGATCTAGCCGGTCTAAGAGACCGTCCAATCCACGTAACCACAATCCTTCGGAAAAGAATTGGATATGACAACTGGGCGAATTGGTCTCGCTCAGCATGATCTTGAAATCGCGGTTGGTCAGGATGTACCGGTACGGGGCCTTGCCGTACCGCATGAGCGCGAACGTTTCGCAGCCAAGCTCGTATTCTGCAATCTCCCGGTCGCGTTCACTGCGGATCGTGGTTTTTTCAAATTCGAGCGTGTCCCAATCGACGAGGGAGTTGGCCGTGTCCAAATAAAAGCTGACATAAAGGCTATCGATCCCGGATAGCACACAATGAGGTAATGCTTCCGTTACGTTACGGGAATTATGAATTGCATCCGGTTCAAACATTGAGGTCTCTGTTTTCGTTATGTAACGACACGTAAACCTGCAAAGGACGCATCGCACAAAGCAAGCTTCCTAAAAAATTCCCGTTACGTAACGTAGGGATGGTTTTTTGCCTCTGTGTGCAATGCACATAAGCAAAAACGCCGCGACTCGGGTCTATGGCTATGCCCATGTATTGCGCCCCATAACCGTGTTTATGTAGTCCCAGTTCAGCCGGTCAATGATCTGATTGACGTTGAGAATTGTTGAGCAACTCGATTTTGGAACAAGGTCATCTTGTTCCATTTCGTAGCCCATGGATTTTGCATCGCTGAAGACTCTTAACTCAGGTTCGCCAAAGTTTCCGGTCTTGGGGTCAACATTCCAATCAATGGAGATGTAGCCAATCCATTCACCGGTAATAGCACCAGAGTAGACACCAAAAGAATCAGCCTCCCAGTCCTCATAAAACCAATCGGATAGGGGCTGCATTTTGTCCACAGTGATCCCGAAGCGGCTCAGTTCCATAAGCATCGCGGCAATGAATATGGTTGGTTCTTCTTCGTATAGGCGGGAGCGGCCCCGACCGGTGTGCTTAGAATTCGCGGTCTTAATCAAGTCGCATTGGGTCCAGTGACGAATTTGGCGCATGGACCTTGCTAGACCGTCAGTCAGGCCGGGATATGCGATGACCATGGCCACATCTTTGGCTGACAGTAAAATGCGATTGTCGATGGTTTCCATGAAACGCCCCTACGTACGTGAGAAACCTTTATGAGACATGGGATAACTTATGTCAATTGATAAATTATAAGATGTCTTATCCTATGTTTCAGATAAATCGGCGTGTTTCTGCTCATGTCACTGTCTGTGTCTTATCTCTACGTAACGTAACGTAGGAAGAGAGGGGCACTGAGCCAGCGGCTCGGCAAGGGCTTTTCCTGTGGAAAAGCCCCGGTGAATGGCCGGGGCTTTCTCTGTTTCTGCTAGGTCTGAGCGCGTTGAAAGGGCGGGGCATGTATTGGGAGCCCCCCGTGTTACTCATCACGGGGAAAGACGACCTGAAAGCGCTGAAATTAGTCATGTTGGCGGATTTTCAGCTAAGATTTGAAAGTGGACCTAGAAACTAGTCAATACCGATAATGCGAGAGAGATGATGAGTGAGGGCACTACCCTGACGAACACGAGCTTGGATGCAGATCAACCCGAGAAAAGACCCGGGTTAATGAGGATTGGTCATAAATGGCGTCAATTCCATCCCGAGTGGCGCCAGACACTCTTCTTTTATGTCGTCCTGCCCACCATGATCGCATCGGTTAGTGCTCTCAGGGGTTCGGCCTTAAGTCCGGAACTACCGGTCTGGCGTCTCGCCATAATGACCGTTTCTCTCGCAATTCCAACCTGGATTTTTGCGGGTTTGGCGAAACATTTTTTTATCGCGGCGACTAAGCAGTCGGCGCTGTTCAAGACTCTTGGCGTCGCCCTTGGGGGATTATTTGCACTGATTTTTAACTATTATCTATTGTCCGCTCAGCTGACTTTCTTTGGCAGCTTTTTCTATGGCTTCGACGCGGTTATTAGCGAAAATGGATATGGGTTAGCCGATAACCTTGGGACATACCTTATTGGTCCCAGCGCGTTCTATTTTTTGTTTTTCTGGATCGCGGCCAACGTGGCCCTGGAGATTTACGACCGACGTCAAGTAACCCCGCGCGTTGGAGTAGGTGTGCCTCGAGCCGCTGAAGAAGTTTCTGGTGTACCTGAATTCTTTAAAAAACTGAATCTTGAAAGCTCGGGCAATCTGATCGCGATACAGGCGCAGCAACATTACATCCTCGTCATTACGAGAAATGGAAAGGAAATCGTTCATTACAGATTCCGGGATGCCGTAAAAGAACTGCGCAGACTCGGGATGGGCCTGCAAGTCCATCGCTCGTTTTGGGTAGCCGCCCATGCTGTAGCAGAGGTGGTTAAAACAGACAGGTCCTACAAACTAATTTTGGTGACCGGTCAAGAAGTGCCTGTTAGTCACCGATTCCGAGCTGCAGTCGAAGATTTTGGGATCGTAAGCCCCTAACAGCCTGAAGTGATCCGTAAATAAAGAGCTTCACGACTGCGCAGTCGTGAAATATCCGTAGACACGAGAATTTTCAAACTCCTAACTACCCTTCCAACGGGCCAAACTATTGCTGGATTCTATTCCAGAGAGCCAGAGTTTTATATCTAATCAAACGGGGTGGGGTTCTCTGATGCGCGGTTCAATTCGCTTAAGTGGCAAAAGTTTTAAAAGTAAATTTGTTGGGGGCGCCGTTGCGATTGCGGCTGCGTTTCCTGATCCGGCGGTCGCGCAAATTGAGGAGATCATCGTAACGGCCACCTTCAACTTCTAGGCGGAGATAAAAGTATGCGGTTTCTCGCTTACTCACGGCTCACGAGACGGCGTCTAATCGCGGGAGGTGTGGCGGCAGGAGCAATGGCTACGGTAAAGGGTAGGCCGGGTCGTGCGGCCAGTGTCACCGCTTTTCCCGATCTTGATCCTGTGAAGACCTACGTTCGATTGCGGGGCTCAACCGAGCCGGACCTGTGTTTCGGTTGGCTCAGTGCCCGCCGTGCTGCAATGATCGAAGGGGAAGTCTTTCCCATGATGGGGGTCGAGGCCGCCACCGTGAGCCGTTACACGCCTCGTGGAGACGGGACGTGGGACCTCGTTGTGCGTGAAATCACGGTCTACACAGAAGTCGAAACCGGCGAATTAATGGAAGAGCTCGTCATGCCGGTAAGTGGCGCGCGGGTGCGCCCACCGGCTTTGTTCCTCAGCCCTGAAGACTATATTGCGCAGCCCTACTATGAAGAATCAGGTCGTCTGACCCTGCGGGCGGAAAGTGACGAGGAGCTTATGGAGCAAATGGCTCCCCAAGGGACGTACAAGTTTGATCAAACCATCCATGCGCCGACCAGCGATGGCGAGTCGATTTGGGCACGAAGTGACTATCACTATCGCCTCAAACCGGATGATCCCGGTACGCGTCGCATGTTTTACAAGGAAGCTCTGACGTATCGGGCAGACCTCAATGAGGCTATGAACACGTCCAAGCCCTCTCTGGACTCCACGCTGTCGTATTCTTCGTCTTCAGGTTTCAGGCCCTGGATGCAAATGGGTGATATTCCCGGTCATGATTTAACCGATGGAATGGGAAAGAAAGTGTATCGCGTTGAGGACTTGCCGGAGCGTTACCTCGCGCAGGTAGAGCAGGTCTATCCCGGTGCTTATGATAATCCCGAGAAGTTATTGGAGCGCGTGGAATGATGGATGTAAGTGCTCTCGAGGCGGAAGATAACCTTCTGCACATCGCAAAAAAGATGCGTCAAACAACGGACGATCGTCCGGCCTTCACATGGTTGCGTGGCGTGTCCTTCACACATTCTGAAGGCGAGGTTTTGCCCTTCTATCGGTACGTCAGTGTCGGCCTAACACGCGCGGGACCGATCAAGGACGATCAGTATCCGTTTTCCCTTTATGAGATTGGTTTTTACACCGATTACGAAACTGGTGAAGTCTTAGACACCGTGACCGTTCCGCTCACCGGGAAAAAAGTCACGGTGCCGCTGTACCGCACGGGTCCGGGTCTGCACGTCGCAAAAAAACAAAACACGGAAACATTGGAGTGGCGCAGAGACCGCCAAGCCGATGCAGAAACCGCTGCGCAACTGGCTCCGGATTCTGAAGTAAAGTATCAGTCCCGCTTGTATTCTCCCTGGATCAAGGGTGACCAGCTTTGGCTTCGCACTGAGTCGTTTACACGTATGGAGCCTTATGATCCCTCTGAGTCCGGCGTGTTCTACAAGGAATCCATAATATTCGACAGTTCCGTGTCGGACGTCGCCGACCCCAACGTCACGTCCGCCGACGTTGGCGTTTCGTTTGCGATTGCAAATAGCTGGCGTCCGTGGATGGAGTTGGACGGGGTGCCTGGTCACGCCATGACCGATGGCATCGGTGGCAAGGTGACGGAATGGGAGGCTTTGCCAGCAGACCTTCTAGGACATATTGCGCGCCATCATCCCGACATCACGGATCCCGTCGCACTTCTCGACCAGCCATCGCCCACCACCGCCGAATAGCTAATTTCGAGATGAGTTTCTGGGTGATCCAGCACCTCACTGACTGCTTGCAAGGAATCATAAGTGTTTGATCTCTCAACGTCGGCAATTGCTGTGCTTTTGAAGCTAACAAACGCAATTTGCCGAAACAAACCGTGCGCGCATCAGATCGTGACTATATTCGTTTCCGTAAAAAGCGCACTTGCCGGTCTAGTGCTTATAATTGCGCCCGCAGCGGCACAGGAGTTTCCCCCCGGCGTCGTCGATCCTTACGATGCGATAAGCGATCCGGTTTACAGCGATCCGGTGTTCTGGTGGCGAATGACCAATGCGCCCGACAACGTGTTCGAACCCGATCCGTATTTTTATTGGCCCGAAGCTGTTATATTTGGACCTGGGAGCGACTTCCTCCCTGCAGCAAATGAGGGAGAAACGTCTATCCCTCAGGCTGATCTCGAAGCCTTAGCGAGCTGGGCAGAAGAGCGCGACACCTATGCGTTAGTCATTGTGCACAAAGGAAAAGTGCAGTTTGAGCGTTATTGGCAGCAGGGTGCGCCTGACGCGCAGACCAATGGTCGCGCCATCACCCGCAGTATAACGCCGATGGTGCTGGGGTTCGCCGTAGCCGACGGCGACCTCGATTTGAAGGATTCAATCGGCAAGTACATCACTGAATGGCAGGACGATCCTCGCGGCGACATCACCGTGCGCCAACTAGCGCAGAATTCATCTGGTCTAGAAATCGCCCCGAGCCTCGGTCTTGAAGTGATCCATGGAAACAAGGATTTGTGTCTGGTGTATTGCGGTGATGTGGTAAGGGCGGCGCTTGCGTATGACAAGACGAGCGAACCTGATGTCAAGTTCGAAGTGGCACAAGAAAACATGCAACTCCTGGCATTGGTGATTGAGCGCGCCATGGGCGAGCCCATCCAAAAGATTCTGTCGGAGCGTGTATGGCAGAAGATTGGGGCCGCGGATGCGGCTTTTCAGTTTGACCGGCCGGGCGGTGTTGCCCGCGTGATGTGCTGCATGCGTGCAACGCCGCGTGATTGGGCACGCTTTGGCACCCTTATTTTGGACGACGGAAAGTGGTACGGCGAGCAGGTTCTGCCTGAAGGTTGGGTGGATACGATGGCGACACCCTCCCTTGTAAATCCGCGTTTTGGCATAGGATTGTGGCTTGGCACCCCTTGGGTCAGGATGCGGACTTACTGGGAAGGCGAGCCTGGCGTGATTCCGCATGTTGAACCCTTCGTTGCCGACGATGTGCGGATGATGGAAGGGGGCGGTTTCCGGGTGATTTTCACGGTGCCGTCAGAGGATTTGATGATTCTGCGTCTCGGCAATTCACAGAATCCCAAATGGGATCACTCTTATTTAGTAAACACCTACTTGCGCACTCTGTGGAGAGACAAATAGTTGCAGATCGGCCAAATAGATTTCAGCACTTCTCGCTACAGCAACATGTCTTTCTGTCATAGGTGTGGGAGCACTATCAAGCACGCCAGCGCGGATAAGAATATTCTAAGCGGTGCTGTTTTAGCTCTGTATTTGATCCTATCGATTTTGGCGGCTATGGGGGCTTGGGTTCTTGTTTTATGTTGGCACAAGAGCGGCCGAGCCGCTGATCGCCTTCGAACGGCTAGCGTTCTTGGCCTCATTGCACTCGGAACCTTTTTTGTCGCAACTTTTGCGATGGGTGCTTATGGCGGATCGCTGTCTGACGAAGTGGGTGAGGCCTTGATTTTCGGCGTGAATGGCAACTTAATCGTTTTTTCGATTGCATTAGTCATCCAAGCCGTGGCGGCTTTCATTGCTTGGACAAAACTAGAGGAAGACTAGCTCTGATGGCAGGCTGTTGAGGCCAAGGCCCGACTGCCCGCTTATGGCTAAAAGCATATATCATCGGTTTGTATAATCACGACTAAAGACCAGTGCCCAGTTTTATCCTTACCGGCCCACCATTCCCGATCAAAACTGGGCACTCCATCATGAGTTCCAGTCTGATTTGAGGCCATCGCGCCGACCAAGGCAGATTTTGGCCCACTGGTGCGGATTTCACGGTCGCAGACGGTCACCTTGTCCACAAACAGCCTCAGATACGCTTTTCGGAAAGTCGGGCGCGCGCTGGCCAAAGGACAAGAGGTAAGTGTATGGAGAGCTCCTCGTGTTACGGTTCACATGTGATCGAAAGTGATTGAGAGATAGCCCGCAAAGCTATGTTAGATAGGAGGTTAACTTGACGTTGCGAAGATGCTTGACCCTCTATCTGGGCTTGCCTGTTATGCTCGCTCTGTTCAACGGTATTCAGGGATCAACTTGGGCACCTGAATTGGGCATGCTCAAAAGTATCTTTATGTATTTGGCATGTGGCATCCCGACCTATGGTTTTGCCGCCCTCATTGCCCATTCGGTCTTAAGGCTCAAAACGATCATCCGGTTTAATCCAATCATTGCGTTGATTGTGAGTGCCATCGCGACGATCCCTTTTTCATATTTCGTTATGGTTGTGTTCATCAGAATATTTGGCAACTTTTTTCCGAGCCTGCAGCCACTCTTACATGAAGATGGGCTCGGAGCAGGAGATGGACTCGTCAGATATATGATCGGCTCGACCGGGATCCTGATTGGCCCCATTTGGATTGGGGCGCAATATTTGTACGAACGAATTTCTGGGGATGTTTTGTTTTTCGAGGGCCTTTTAAAGGAACGTCTATTGAAACAAGACAATGAAACGGACCCTGAAGCACGAGACATCAATCTCGATGCCTTGTCATTCTTGAAAAAAATCAAACCAGACGTTGGCCGCAACATACTCGCCCTTGAGGCTCAAGAGCATTACGTGAAGGTTTACACAGATCGGGGCGACGATTTGGTGTTGTATAGAATGGGCGATGCTGTCCAAGAGTTATCGCAAGCTCTTCCCGGGTTACGGATTCATCGGTCATATTGGGTCGCTGAGAGCGCTGTTACCGAAATTCATCCGGCTAAAAACACGTATAGGCTAAAGCTTTCCAACGGTCTCGAAGTGCCGGTGAGTAACTCCTATAAGAAAGTTGTCGAGCAGTTCCTGGTTTTGAACCCAAATATGTCCGTGAAGATCTAATCCACCGGCAGTGTTGCGAATGAGTCGCGCTTCTTAAAAGTTCATTCATGCACAAAAGGCGTGCATGAATAAGCCATTCAAGAAGAAACCCACTCAATTACGCAAAGCCAGCTGCGTTACTGCAGTTATCCATGAATGATCTGAGTCAGATCGGCTTCATGCACCCGGATACACTTCTATAAAGTAAAGGCATGGCTGGCATTATTAAAAGCATTTGATGTCATAGCTAAAAGCTCTGAGGTTGATATACTAGTTTTTGACGTGCGTGCGGGTAACTGCGCGCTGGTTTTTTTTATCGGGGGAGGGCTAAGCATGCTTAGCAAGAGTAAGTTACTAACAATGACGAGTGCACTCGCATTAACGGCATTCGCCGGAGAAGCGGCAGCGCAGCAGATGGCGCTAGAAGAAATCGTCGTTACGTCTCGTAAGATGAATGAGTCAATTCAGGACATCCCGCTGAGCGTCACGGCGTTCAGTGCCGAGATGATCTCAAAACAGCAGATCACTGATATCGAAGACCTTCTTCAGTTCACCCCTGGGGTGCACATGAGCAACCACGTCGGCAGTCGCAACAATCCAGCGATCCGGTTCCGCAGCATTGACTCTTCGTCTGTGCGCAACCAGCAGACTTCGTCTGCATTCGTGGATGGCGTTTATCTGCCGGGGTCCACCCAGTGGGTGTCCATGAACGACGTCGAGCGCGTGGAAATTGTGAAAGGCCCTCAGAGCGCCTTCTTCGGCCGCGCCACCTTCGGCGGTGCGATCAACTTCATCACCAAGACCCCGGGCAATGAATGGGGCGGCGATACGAGTGTGATCCTCGGCGACAATAAACGCGCCGATGCGTGGGTCAGCCTCGAAGGTCCGCTCATTGAAGACAAACTGTCGATCCGAGTATCCGGCCGGTATTACACCTACGATGGCGCCTGGGAAAACGAGCATCCCTCTGGCGATACGCTGGGTGCCCAGAAGACGAGCACAGGCAGCATAGCCCTGTACGCGACGCCGACGGAGGATATCTCCATCAAGTTGCGTCATGTGTATTCCGTAGATGATGATGGGCTGGCCGTTCAGTTTTTGGCCAAGGGTGAAAGCAACAATTGCGGGCCCTTTGGCACTGGCACGGCGACGTATTATTGCGGAACACTTACCCGCGACCTGATCACCAACGGCATTTCGATCGACGTATCGCCTCTGGAGGACACAACGTTTAAGGACGACTTGGGCCTCGAGCGCACAACCCAACTCTCCAGTCTAAATGTTGATTGGGACATCGGTGGCTCTGGCTACGTATTGACCTCAGTGACGGGTCGGTACCGTGAGCAAACGCAAGAACTGCGCGAGCTCCTCACGGACGAAATCATGGTCTTCCTGCAATGGAAGGATGAGTCCTGGTCCCAGGAAGTGCGTCTAGCATCACCTCAAGATGAGCGGCTGCGTGGGATGATCGGCGGTTACTATCTCGACCTGACATACAACTTGGATGGTCTAAGCGGCTTCCCATGCCCAGGCAATGGTCCCTTCTGCGCCGATCCGACCCAGGGCTTCGCACCTAGTGGAAGAGGCGGCCGTGGCCTGTTCGGAGTCAATCCAACAGTTGCCGAGAACGTCGAAAACAAGGCGGTCTTCGGTAGCTTGCAATATGACATTACCGACCAGCTTACTCTTAGCGCCGAGCTGCGGTACGAAGAAGAAACGCTTCAGAACGCATCCTCAGTGATTCAGGAAGCCATGCCGCTTGATTCCAGCACCCCCGAACTAGCGATTCTTACGCAACAGGGGTTTGGTGGCGCCGAGATCGATCTGGTCGCGGAATTCACTGCGTGGCTGCCACGTGTGATCCTGGACTACAAATTGACCGATGACACCTTGCTCTATGCAAGTTATTCAAAGGGTAACAATCCTGGCGGCTTCAATCCTGAGGTCATTCAACTCGAGCCCACCGTCGCGTTCCCAGCGTTCAACGCTGCAGAAGGTATCGAAAAAGAGGTTCTGCAGGCTGGGCTTAAGTCCTATGAGTTCGGTGCCAAACACAGTCTCGCCGACGGCAGAGGCTACGTGAACGGTGCGGTCTACATCATGAATTGGACCAACCAACGCTTCCGGGGTTTCACCAGAGACGTCGACAGTAATGGTGATGGCGTCTTCATTCAGGGCTCTGACCGGCTCGGCGCACAGATCGACTACAACAGTAACGGCAGCACCAACATCTGGGGCTTTGAGCTGGCAGGGAGCTATGTGCTTACTGAAAACTGGATCGCCAGCGTGACCTACAACTACAATAAGAGCGACATCCAGGTTTATAACGATGCTGTTAACGGACGGGTCTACGGCGACCCTGATGCCAGTGGCTTCGAAACGGCCCGCGCGCCGGATCATGCTGCGACGTTTGCTCTGGACTTCAACATGGCTGCCGACGGTATTGGTGGCGGTGATGGTGAGTGGTTCGGTCGCTATGATGCTTGGTATCAGTCCGAAACCTATAACTGGACGGTCAACCTAGCCAAAACTCAGTCTACGGTGCTGCACAACCTTCGTGGCGGCTGGCGCAATGATAACTATAGCGTAACGGCCTGGGTCGAGAACCTGACCGATAACGACAATGTGATGGCATCTCAGCGCACCACGGGCAGCTTCTTGACGGGTACACTGGGTTACCAGTTCACTCTTCCTGAGCCACGCACCTTCGGTGTGACGTTGTCCGCTAGCTTCTAGTAGACCGTTTCAAGACGAGATCAAGAATGGGTGTGTTGGGTTTAAACCTTGCACACCCATTTTCTTTTTCTCATCACGTTTTCTCGATCAAGACTGTGTTGGTAGAACGTTCTCTGCCGCTTTCGCTGAGTCACATCACAAGGACTGTAAAAGCATGGATAATTCGGGATTCCCTAAAGCGGTTAGTAGGCGTTTCTTTGGAGCCTTAAGCCTGTCTACAGCCTCTATCGCTGGCGGTGCTGGACACGCCCTTGCCCAGCCTCATAAGGTTGATGCGCTCAACAGTGACGTCGAACTGGTAAGGGCGGTGAGAAAGATGCGGTCCAGTACGGACGGCCGTCTTAGAAGCGGCTGGCTTGAGGCCAAGCGATTTTCATACATTGACGGAGAGATCAAGCCACTGCTCATCCTCTTAGCGGGGACCATAAGCAACTCGCGTGACAATGGTGACGGCACGTTCGACATCAACCTTGTTGAGACCACCTACTACCTTGACGTCGAGACAGGTGAACTGCTCGACACCCTCGAGATGCCTGGAACCGGAAAGAAAGTGAAAGTTCCGCTCTACCGGTCCGGTCCCGCCGTTGTCACCATTGGCGCCAAAACCGCATTGTCAGAGGTGGCGACTGGAGAGGAGGGGGTGGTTAGCGAAGAC
>JABJAH010000040.1 GCA_018666155.1 Rhodospirillaceae bacterium
CTTTGATCGCCTTGGCGGCACCCGTCTCTCTTGTCTGCGATTTCTGTCTCATCTTCATTCCCCTACGGGTCATTACGATGAACCAGAAATCCTCTCTTATGCAATCCCGTTAATTTGTTCCATAAGCGCTGACGTTAGACACGCAATGCACTCGAAGAAGAAGGCTTAGCCTACACAGCTTGAGTTTGTGAACAGCATTAGGCTAAAAAGCGATGATACTGTATTTTCGCTTTTGGCTATAAGAGGACATCCGTTCCCAAAAAAGAATACCCTACTGATCTATAAAAAGCGGCTTCACCCAGAGTAAGGTGAAGCCGTTTCTTTATTATGACCTATGCGTCTGTAACCATAGGTATAATTGAGTGTGTTTTTTAGCTCTGCACTTTGATGACCGCGTTAGATAACCTTTTGGCGTATCTAAAAATCTCTGCCGTAAAGACAATCCCAAGTATCAGAATCATGTGAATCATCACTGACGGCCCGAATAAATAGGTAAGACCACTCCAAATAGAGAATACTGTGGTCCACATAATTGACAAAACAGTCATCAATTGAAAGCGCACGTACTTTGGTAGAGAACGAAGTGGATTTTTTTCGGCGTTCATCACCAAATCATAAATTCGTTTAATCATTTCAATCTCCCTTTCATGTACTCTCTACGGCAGCTTGTCTATTTTAGATCGGTAAAACAAAAAAAAGCCCAAACCGGTGCATCACCCCCACTCAATATATATAGAGTTGCGCTGGTTTCCGATGACACTTGAAAATCCTTATTCATGCCCCTGGGTATCGTTGGTCGTATCACCGGCATTGAGGGCGATAGAGTTGTCGTCCCAAGTAAGCGTCACCAAACCCAACTGTACGAAAAGGACGCCCTCCTCCGAGCGAGTGTAGGCTGGGTGACGGCCGGATTTCCTCTGATAATGTCTGAACTATTACTTTATATATGAGGCGGTAAGCACTACTCTTAGTCGCATCGTCGGTAGTGTTCAGGGTAACTATTTGTGACTGAATTAAGGGCAGACAGTAGCAAGACCTTTGTTGCCCATTGGCTTCAGCTCAAAAAAGACAAACCCTTCACCAGCTCGGCTGATTTTCTGGATAACCCACATCCGGAACTAGCTCCCAATTGTATTATTATGGAAATCGTAGGGACCAGCATTACGCTGAGGCTCGAAGGAACCGACGTGGTCAACCGTTGGGGAATTGATGAAACTGGTAAAAACGTACAATTCTCTAACGAGCCGAAAGTCGTTCACTCACTCCTTCGCAACGGAGAGTCTATGCACACGCAACCGTGTGGGTTGAGGTCTTTCATGGAGTTGGGTGTCCGGCCAAATCTCACTCTTTTGATGGAAGTGGTTATTCTTCCGCTAGCCGTCGAAGAGAAAAGACCGAAACGATTGGTTTGCCACTCTGCAATGCTAGAGCGAGGATTCTTCAACGACAGCTCCGCACGATGGCAACGGACACATGAGTGCCATTGGATCGATATTGGCGATGGCACTCCGACTAACAAACCTTCGATACCACCGGCGACCAATATTAATAGAAATATGAAGGATTAATTTGATTCTCCAGCATGAAAAAACAATACCAAATGCTCGCTGTCAGCAGTTTCTAGACCACTGGAATTCATTAGTTTGCGATGGGTCTATTCCTACGCTCCAAGATTTCTTAGACAAATCGGATCCCAAACTTCAGCCAAGTGTATTTATCGTCGATGCATTTTCTGACACAGAAATGGCCTTAAGGTTTTTTGGGACTGCCTTAGTGCGGCTAACCGGAATCGAACCAAAGAAGAAGAACCCGGTGTCAGTCTTTTCACCTCCGAAGATGGAGAAAAAAGTAGCCGAAGTCAGCATGGCATTGCTGGAACACCCGTGCGGAACCTGGAATATAAAAGCCGGCGTTTCGGCAAACGGGCATGAACTCGAATTATACACCGTCAGTTTACCCTTAAGCACCGGGTCTACCCGCCCCATTTCCATCGTGAGTTTTTTTGACTGTACGACTGAACTTCAACGCAACGACTTTCTGTATTTGGTTGAGCGGTATGTAGAGGCCTCTTGGATTGATATTGGTTACGGAACCCCATCAATGTCCATTTCAAGTGACCTGGATGACGAGAGGATTGATCTGCATTCATCCTCTGACCTTCTCAAGGCATTTGAGTATCATTGGAATTTCTTGAGGGGGGACAGGTCTGCTCCGACCCGGGAGGAGTTTTTGAAGCGCGCCCTACCGCTTCTTGAGCCGCATTTGACGATAATGGATGCAGACTCATCAAAGCACCTCTCAATTCGGAGCATTGGAGTTGAGGTCGCTGATCTTCTGGATATCGAGGCGGGAAATATGAACTTTCGCCACCTCTTAACGGATGCAGACGGGATCACCTTAGACGAGATACACAGCATGATGGTCGAGGCACCTTGTGGAGCAAAGTGCCGAATGACCGTGACCACTCGAGGAGGGCGTTCGCTCGAATTACATTGTATTGGGTTCCCATTAAGAGGGCACCAGGGTGGATCAGACTCCGTTGTCTGGATAAATGAAATCGAGGAATGCGAGAAGGGCTCGGACGTATCGGGAAAGAAAGATGAGTTGGAATTGATTGATTGGATTGATTTTGGCTGGGGCATCCCCTCCCCGTGACCTGACGCCTCCTATTTGGCGGGATTTATTTCCGGCGCCGCATCATCTTCACCCAACCTCATGATCTTAAATCCCATTGCGGCGTAGAGCATCGCTATCACTGGATTGACCAAATTGAAGATGCAGTAGGGCAAGTACGCCAGCGTCGGCACACCCAACGTACCGGCCATAAACGCGCCACAGGTGTTCCACGGCACTAGAGGTGACGTCACTGTCCCTGAGTCCTCTACCGCGCGAGAAAGGTTGACGGGGTCGAGGCCTCGCTTTTTGAACTCGTCGGCATACATGCGACTGGTGAGGACAATCGACAGGTATTGATCGGAGGCAATGGCATTGGTGGCCAAGGCCGTCACCCCGGCTCCAGCAACCAATGAGCCGTCCTTCTTAAAGAGCAGCAGTAACGATACGAGTATGCGCTGTAACATACCGGTCCGCTCCATCATGCCGCTAAAAAACATCGCGCTAACGATCAACCAAATCGTGGTCAGCATGCTGTCCATACCACCGCCGGACAGCAACTCATCGAGAATGGGCTCACCGCTGCTGGCTTCATAACCGCTTGCGGCGGCCAACCAATACGCTTTGACGTGCTCGAGCGCACCGGCAAGTCCGCCTGCATCCGTCGCAGTGTGTTGAAAAACACTGCCAAGAAGACCGCCGATCAACGTGGACACGAAAATGGCAACAAATGCCGGGACCCGACTGATGCCCATACCGAACATGGCAAGCAATGGCAGAAAGAGAACAGGATTTAGAGAAAACGTTTCCGAAATCGACTGACGCAGCGCTTCGATTTGGGACTCTGGCATGACGTCACTCATCATCATGGTCGCGCCTGCAAAGAAAATGAGAGCTACAACAAACGAGGGTGTGGTCGTCCAAAGCAGAAAAGTGATGTGCTTGAACAGATCAGTCCCCGATAAACCTGAGGCTAAATTTGTTGTGTCGGACATGGGGGACAGCTTGTCGCCGAAGTACGCGCCTGAAATGATCGCGCCGGCAGTGACCTCCACCGACAAACCCATGGCACTCGCAATGCTGATTAGGGCGATGCCGATCGTTCCTGCTGTCGTCCATGAACTGCCGATCACCACCGATACGATGGCACACACCAGCAACGCCGCGACGTAGAAGATCGTTGGAGAGAGGACCTGGGATCCGTAATAAATGATGGTTGGGATCACGCCGGCAGCCATCCAGACCCCGATCAAAGCACCGACAGACAAGAGGATCAGAATGGCGACAGCCGATCGGCTCACGGACTGAATCACCGCCTTTTCAAGCATGTCCCAAGTCAGCCCCTTACGGACCCCGATGGCCGCGGCAACCATGCCACTGACGATAAGCGCGATCTGCGCCGGCCCACCCGTTGCTCCATCGCCAAAGGAAGCGACAGCACCCGCCAATAACAAGATTAAAAGGATAATAGGCACGAGAGCCTCGGCCAGCCGCATTTCAGGCACACTATGTAAGTCTGCTTGTTCGCTCATGGAATCCCCCCCCTAGAACAGAACCAATCTATACGGACAGATGCGCCCCGATCGCCGTCCCCAATTCCGACAGAGGCGAAACGTAGCGGTTTTTGAGGTCTGCGTAACTCACGGCCGATGGGATATATCGCATCGTGAGGGCGCCCTGAAACGCATCGTCCCGAATGATGGGAACAGCGAGCGCCTTTTCCAGGCTGCCTGCGCGATGATGGATGCAATAGCCATCTTGCCTGGTTTCATCGATACGGCGTTTCACTCGACTCACATCAAGCGTGCCCTGCTCCGTTTCTAATAAACGAAGGTAGGTCTCACGCTCCTGCTCGGAACAGTAGGCGAGAAACACCATGCCGCTCGCCGTATCAAAAACAGGGATTCGAAAACCAAGGTTATAGCGTTGCAGCGCTAAAGGACTGGTGTGGTCTGTGTTGTACCGGACCACCATATCGAGACCCGATGGCGTGGTTAAAACCAACGGCCAGGTCAAATCTTCAGATGCGTCCGTGATCGCAGAAATAGCGGATTCCGTCAGCCCACTCCAACGGTCATAGCCGTGAGACAACCGAGTAACTTGCTCGGTCACTTCATAGGTTTTGGAGCCTTCGTGGCGACGGATCATGCCGGCTTCGATCAAGGTCTCGATAAGACGCACGACGGTGGCCCGCGGCAAGTCTACGCGGCGCGCCACTTCAGACGCCCGCATGGGACCATGAGCACTGATCTCCGTCAGAACCTTGAGACCGCGCACGAGTGAGCGATTGGTCCGAATGCCCCCCTCAGTTTTACCCATGACTAAACACGTGCTTTTCGTCCCTGGAGTTTATTGCGGTATTTGGGCCGGCGTTCCCGGCACGTCGTTCTGGGCATCACCATAGTCGAACCGAGCCTTGGCGTCTTGGATAACCGCGTATAGCGCTTCGGCAGGCTCACCAATACGGTCAAGTAAAGCTTGATGGACAGGACGGGTAACTGCGGCCCAATGATCACGCTGCTGCTGCGTGAGCGTGATAACCTGAGTACCAGCCGTTTCCGGCAATCGCTCAAGTTCACCGGCGGTATAGGCACGGCTGCGTGTTCGAAAATCTGATAGATCGCCATAGGCGCTGAGAAATAGAGATTTGTTGGCCGTGCTTAAGCCCTCATACCAGGCCGCGTTGGCCAGCATCATCCCAGTGTCATAGGAATGGCGGGTGAGCGTAAACACTTTGACCTCTGCCGCGATACCACCGGTGACGAAACCATAGTCACTTGTCATTCCACCTTCGATAAGGCCGGTCTGTAGGGCCGGTATAATTTCCGGATAGGCCACATAAATTGCGTCAGCGTTCAGCTGCTGCGCCGTGAGGCGAGCCGCATCCGTCGGCGCCGTCCGCAGTTTCACGCCTGAAACTTTGCTCGGATCGGCAAAGGACTCAGGGCCGTAAAAACCAAGCCAGCCACTATCAATCCAGTGGAGAAAAACCAGGCCACTATCGGCAAAGGCTTCGCGAAAATGCCGGGGTAAAACTTCGTCGTAGATCCAATCCATCTGCGCGGCGGACTCAAACAAGAATGGAAGTTGCAGCACGGCCAGTTCGGGCACAAGCGACGTTGCTCCTGCCAAAGATGGTGCAGCCAACTGCAGTCTCCCGCGCCGAGCGGCCTGGATCATGGTTTCTTCGGAGCCCGCCTCACCGCGGATCAACATCTTCAAAGTAATCGGCGGATCGGCATGAGCAGCCACATTCGCGCTGAACACCTTCCACTGATCATCCGTAATGGTATCAGGGAACGTAAGACCGGCGACCGACGCCTCTTGGGCCATGTCACTTTGGGCCAAGGACGGAGTAAAATACAGAGCAGCCCCAAGCCCAATGATCTGCATCGCTTTGTTCATGGCAGGACCGTAGCATGCCTACCATTGCGACCAAACTTTCGTTTCCACGTGCGGGCGACTAATCCCCTATGCAAACCACTGTTATTCAAACCTATCGGACGAATGACCAACCCCACTGGATACAGGCTTGCCTAAGAAGCGCCGAAGCGTGGGCTAGCACGAACGGTTGGGCCTATGCCTTTCGTGGCGACGACATTTTTGATCTCGTCCCGAGAGATATGAGAGAAAAATTCTCTACCCAACTTCCACTACAGATTGATATCGCGCGATTGCTTTGGGCGCGCGCGCTGTTCGACGCCAAACCCGGTCTTGATCGTGTCATTTGGTTGGATGCCGATGTTTTTGTTTTCGATCCCGGCCTCATTACCATCGACCCCGCCATCGACTTTGCCGTCGGCCGGCAGATATGGGTCCAACCTGGAAAAGACGGTGACCTGCGCACCTATCGACAAGTCCACAACGCGATCTTGGTGATCAATCGATCAACACCGGTTCTCGACTTTCTCATTCAGACGGTTTTGAGGTTGGCAAGACGCCACGACGGTGCCGCGTCCCCACAATTTCTGGGCCCCAAATTGCTCACGGCGTTACACAACATTGTTGGCTTCTCTATTGTTGAGTCTGTCGGCATGGCCAGTCCGCTAGTGCTGGGTGACATGGCGGCGGGAGGCGGCCGTGCGCTGTCCCTTCTGACCAGTGCGACGGACTCACCGCTCGGTGCCATTAACCTCTGCTCGTCCTACAGAAATGAAACGGTCGACGGCATACGATGCGATGACGGCCTGTTTGAGCAAGCCATCAGCACCCTCGAAGCACGTGGCTTAGGCTAAGGGCCGTGAATGCTAAGGCACAGACTATCGAAGTCTGTTGAGTCCGCGGCCTGCACCCGGTCATCAAAGTGCAGATCACTGTTGCCGTCATCGTTGTGCGGCCCAATGGTCACAGACACCGTATCGGGATCTGTGCAAGCGCTGCCGTCGGCGCAATTGTCCGCTTCGACTGCTGTTGCCGCAACGCTGACTTGAGTCCCACTCGCCATGTAGCCGCCACGCTTGTTCTCACCGTGAGAAATAAGGGCGTAGAGGGCATTGGGCTGGCTTCCGCCAAACAGGGTCAAATTGCCCAACCGGCCAGACGTGCCGGCGCATACGTCGAGCGAAAGATCATCGACGATAAGCGTCACGACAGTACCGTAGGCATCGGTCACATCGGATTCGGGCAGCCCCAAAGAGCGAAAGGGAATAACCCCGGCATTAATGGTGCAGGCCCCGCCCACCGGCGCCGGTGCAAACCCTCGGGCACCGCCAGTCACCGTTCCGTCTGCCGGGCACGGCAAAAACTGCGCAATATTTTGAGTCGTATAGACAGAAATAGCATCTTCGATTTTGGATAAATTTGCCGCAGTCGAGCGGGTATTGCCCAATTCACGTTGCGGCCCCGTCCCCATCAGCAACACGGCCGCCCCTACGGCAGCAAGGGAGAACAGGATAGCGATGACAAATCCAGCAGCGCCGCAGTCATCCCAACAGAATTGATTCATTTCATTCCGGTTCATGTCACCATCTCTTCCCGCGCGCGACTACTGGTTAGACTCCATACCTGTAACATTATAGTGCAACGCGCACCGACGTCAGAGCGTTGTAATTGATACCCCCAACCCAATGATCAACGAGTAGGTTGTGCAACTAGTAGCCCGCCAAAAGTTTCGCCTCACACCCAGAAACGTTGGGGTTTTCTCTTTCTCCCCCTAGATTATTTTTCAACTAATACGGTATATATCGGATAGTGCGTGCACATATACCAGAACGTGTAATACCCCTTCGCGACACTCATCCCAGAGGTATGTTAATGAGTTTCAAGTCCGTTTTTCGAAACATCTTCTCAATACGCCCCGCCAAAGACGACAGCGGCGTGGCTGCGTTGGTAATAATAACCGTTGCTGTTGTTGCCGCCGGTGCTGCGATTAGCACGGCAACTTTGATGACATCTCGACGCGGTTTAGAAGTGACGCAAAGTCAGTTCGGAAACTTTGAAAAGATTCAGAACGCAATCGAAGTTTTTGCCATTCAAGACACGTTGGGCAACAGCAGTTTTCTTTTACCCTGCCCTGCAGACGGAACGTTAGCCGCAGGCAATGCACACACCCACACAGGCACGACCTGTGACACAGCTTCCGGTGAAAATCGGGGAATCGTCCCATGGCTCACTCTTGGGCTTGCTGAAGAAGATGTGATCGACACAAACGGCAACTACATCACCTATATTGTAAACGGCTCTTCCGTTGCCGCGTGCAGCAACGGCAACGCGGCGACAGATAGCCTGACCGATACAAATGGTGGCACCAGCACGGCCTACGCTCTAATTTCTCATGGGCAAAACGGTTTCGGCGCGTTTAACAGTCAAGGGCAAGTACTACCCACGAACGCGTCGACGAACGAGCTCGACAATTGCCCGAATAACATTGGCAACTGCACTCCCAGCAATACCGATGGATTCAGGCGCGGCCCACAAAGCGAAACAGCGGGCGCAACCTTATTCGACGATGTTGTGCGTCCCGTATCTTTTTCTGAGACCTTCGCCACAGAATGCCCGGTCATTGATGAAGACCCGAACGAGCCTGTGAACGCGCAGATCGGTTTCAGCAATGCGGAAACGTCTCGTGTATTCACCCGCTCAATCAATGAGATCACTGCGCAGGCGAGCAACAGCTTTGACGCCACAGACTACGACGCCGACGGCGACGGAAATGACGAAACAGAAGTGCTGCGCGTCAACAGCAATGATGCCGTTGCAACAAGAAGCTGCGCCTACACGGAACCAACCTTCCCCTTACAGGGCTATACAATACGTCAATATGCAGAGGTCTTCTTTGAATCCACAAATGCGGCTTCTCTCGGGGGTGGCCTGGTCATGGGTTACTTCGCCCACAAAACTGACGGTGGAATCGTCACTGATATTACTCGGCCTGACCCCGACGGCACCCCGAACGGGACATTTCCGCTGCGTGCTCAACCGCCCTGCGGTGGAACCGACCAATACCTTGGGTTCGGCGATGAGAACGATGGCCTCACCACGGCGGCCAGCGATGTGGGGGATTACCTGGAACTCGCCCAACCTAATGACGTCTTCCGCTTTGGGCTGGAAATCGACGCCCAGACAGGTTTCGTTGATTCTGGTATCGAACAACAAATTTTTGACCCAACCAACAACCACATTGCCATTTTGCTGGGTAATAACAACCACGCTGGCGATGAAACATCGTCAACTCAACCACCTAATATTGGCGCACTAAGCGCTACCAATCTAAACGGGCCCGTGTGCCGGGATGATTTGGACGGCGCGACAATCACGGGAGACCCCGGCGATAGTTACGGTGTTGATCCTACAGCGCGACCTCTATCGTTTGATCGAAACGTGTCCGCGTCCGACAGCGACCTCTTAGAGGCTTGCTACTACCCAGCGGCGGACCCGACGTGGTTGGAGAACGGAGACCCAGTTGACCAGGGCACGTCATTCGCCGACGCCTACTCCCAAGTCCGCACGGAAGCGCACTGGCATGCAAGCAACGGCTGTGCCGATCCTGTCAATGAAATTCGTTTTGATGCCTGGGTCTGGAACCAATCCGTTGACGGCGCCTGTGATAGCAGCACAGTCGACTGCGACGACCTAGGCAGTGATTACGACGACGGGACACTGGCTTCGAGGAGGCCCCATATTTCCGCCTGTTTGGCTGCGGAGGACGTTGCAGGCCAGAACCCCCTGGAGGCCATTCGCTTCGGATTCACGGCAGGCTTGCCATCAAATGGGGGAGGCAACGGTGGTGAGATCACCATTCAACGTTTTGGCCTCAACTTCGAGCGCACTGATGGGATTGGCGCCAAAACGTACGCGGGCGCAGATGCAGTAAGCCGTGAGATAACTGAAGAAATAGTCCGTAACGCTCTATTTGCTGTGGATCCAGGCGGCGATCTCACCCTTGATCAGTCTTACGCGCTCATTCCAGCAGCGACCGTACCCGCGGCAATTACGGATACCCGTCTCTTTGTAGAACGCGGTAAATTCTTTTTGGATGAGAACAATTACATCGGCAACCAGGGGGTGTCGGACAACAATCTGATACAGAATATCGATGTTGGGGCCTCTCCATTTCAAGATGAAACAACCTTTCTAGAAGCAGATGCCCGCGAGAAACTCACGTTTGAATTCGATCGACTGTTTCGCAAATTTACGGTCAACCTGCGAGACTTCGGCTCAACCGATAACACCGCGAACTACCTCGGTGGGCTAAACGAGCAAGTCCTTTTGCGCGCTTACAACACGAATTTACCCGAAGACCAACAGCTCGTCGCTACGGAAATCCATCGCACCTGTGATGTGAACGGCTTAGCTAACAACAACAATAGCTCCATGGTTATTTCCACGGACTTCGGCTTAAGCGGCAGCGATTACTTTGACCGGGTGCAGATTATTCCGGAACCAATCGATTCAACTGATATCGAAGGCGAGACCCGGTTTTATGTCGGGGCGGCAAAGGCGTGCGGCACGGATGTGAATTGTGCATTCGATCCCACTTTGGTGGCGGATAATAATAATAACGACACGGAATTCCGATGCGTCTCTTTTACTCCGATTGCGGCCGCTTCCATCGGCACAGACGATAGCGGAGAAATCAACCCTGACACGGTCAACCCGGTACTCGGTGAGGCCGACAACCAAAACGAAGATACGGACCGCGCCTGGCTCGATCTGAACAATTACCCAGAGGATGGGTTGGATATCGATTTAATGATCACCGCCATAGGTGAAATTCGCTCTCAAGACACAAGCAACGGCAACCAAGGCGGATTCGGCGTCGGTAATTCGTACGGTACGAGCGGCAGCTTTATAGACACCGTTGCCAATCCAACTGGAGCCGAAGCAGAAGTCGAAACTTTAACTTTCCACTTTGAACAACGATGGAACCGACTACGCATCGGCTTCAGCAGGTTCGGGCAGGAACCCAACGGTGGGCTTGATCAAGCTCAGATACAGCTGTGTGATGGCGGGGTCGATGGCGAGTGCGAAACGTTGCCAACCGTAACGGCATGCCCAACCGCGGACACCAACAATAATTGGCGCGGCGATGCATTTTACACCACCGGCTTGTCCAATCTGTTGTTTGATACCGTTATCGTGACTCCGCAACCGAATAGTTTAGTCGCTGGCGATCAGCAATCTGATTTTTACGTCCGCACCCTCAAGGCCTGTGACGCCGTCGGTGCCTGCACTGATTTGGTCTACGGCGACAACTCTTCGCAAGCTGCACGGTATTGCGACCTATTAAATCCGTAGGATAACTTTCCTCGCATCGACTCCCCCTCGTCATCAATCGGGTGTAAAATAGGCTTCTGAATTATTGCCGGAGCCTACCGCCATGAAACACGCCCTGAGCGCCTTATTGTGCGCCGCCCTAATGAGCGCGAGTCCCGCTCACGCCGGTGGCTTCACGCCTGAGCTGTTCGATACCTGGATCGATATGCGCACTGGCGGTGGTGAGACCGACGTTTATTGGTACTCCGAAGGTCTGCTCAAGTCCTTCCCCGATGGCGAGGTGATCGCCGAGATGGTTGGTTTTGATACCAGCACGGTAATCCGCGACCCAGACGATCCGAGCAAAGCCACCCAGCTGTCGCGCAAGATTTTCTATTGGTTTGATCCGGTGACCGGCGAACGCCTAGAGCGCGATGCGATTTCCTACGAGTACCAAGTCAAAACCTATCAGCTAGAAGACGACGAGATCGTCTATGGCGTGGAGTCCCGCGCCGGTAAGCGCATCTCACACGTACCGCCAACGAAAAACTACTCGGTCAAGAAGGTCGACGGCACGCTGTGGTTCAACTACGCGGTGTTCATTCAGCGCGGCAGCGGTAAGTTTGAGAACTCAGATTTCTATATCATTCCCGGCGACGACCTCAGCGACCGAGAAAAATATCAGCACAGTTGGGTGTCCTATGGGGTCGGGCCAATCATGTCCAATGCGGTGGCATGGCGTTACACCCGCTTCGAGGACATGCCAGAGCGCATCACCAAAATCGTGCGCGAGGAAGCCCCCTTGTGGCTGGAACCGCCGCGCTCGATGAACGAGATTGAACAATTGCGCGACCAGGTGCAGACCGTATCAGCGCCACAACCTAAATAACAGCACTGCGGGCCAACATGAAATATCTACACACTATGGTTAGGGTGACTGACCTCGACGCGTCACTAGATTTTTATTGCAACAAGCTGGGGCTGACAGAGCTGCGGCGTTGGGATCATGAGCAAGGGCGTTTCACCTTGGTGTTTCTGGCGGCGCCAGGTGATGAGGACGCTGCTGTTGAGCTGACCTACAACTGGGATCCGGAAGAGTATCCGAGCGGTCGCAACTTTGGTCATCTCGCCTATGAGGTCGATAATATTTATGAGACCTGTCAGCGGCTGATGGATGCCGGCGTCACGATAAACCGCCCGCCACGTGAGGGGCGTATGGCCTTCATTCGCTCGCCGGATCAAATTTCCGTTGAGCTTTTACAAAAAGATGAGGCCCTCCCGGTTCAAGAACCGTGGGCCTCCATGGAAAATATTGGGGCGTGGTAGCGGGGCCGCGCGATTAGTGGACGCGATCTCCGGCGGCCGGCAACTGACCAAGCTTGGTCAAGAGATACTCAAGATCATCGCTTTCGAACTCGACATCGAGAGACTCATACTGAGTAAGAACTCGCTCGATGATGCGGCGGCTATAGCGCTCAGCCTCACCGGGCCGTCCGTCAAAATCGGTCTCGTCTACAACCAACACCGCGGCTTTGATCGCCGGAAGAATGGCTGCTGGGAACTCCGCGCGTTGTGACAGGGTATCTATGCCTGCCCCGCTTTGATCGTGTACCAGCAAACGCGTATTAGCGACCGGCACACCGGCCATACGGGCCAGAGCGTGTTCGAAGAACTTCAAATTGCCCATGCAGATGCCGCGCAGCACCAAAGACGGTGTGAGGCGGTCATTGTTTGCGAGTTGGCCGACCAGCGCTTCCACTTCGTCATCACTGGCGCCCATGGCCAGGCCGACAGTCGCACGTTCGCGGCTTTGCAGGATCAGGTCTGTGGCCAGATCCGGTGAAATTTTGTGACGGGAAAGTAGTTCGCCGCGCAAATGACTGGCGACTTTTGTTACCAAACGCTCGGCGACGGTAACCGGTAAAATCGGACGCTTGATTAAAGGCTCTTGGATCGCCTCAACGTCACCAAAACGATCCACCACACGATGAATACAGGGCTCGGTCAAATGCGCACCAGGATTTGAAACCAATTTAGCGACGACCGATTGTTCCCCAGACTCGACCAGGGCATCCGCAACGTCCGCATGAAGGGTCTTACGGCTCGCGATCGCCTGTTGTTTCTCGGGGCTCTGGCTCTGCACGATTTCAATCAGGTCTTCGGTGGTCAAAACGTCAGACGCTCTAAGCATCGGAACGGAAACGTCGTCCACATCTTTTGCCAGGGTCATCGCGATGTCGCGCGGCAATAGTGGTGTCGATTTGAGATTGATGGATAAGGCTTCACGAACGCGCATCTCGGCGTCGTTCACCATCAGCCGAAAGATATCCTGAGCCAGTTCAAGTTCCGACTGGGTCAAAGACATGCGGCTGTATTCGCTCGCCACTTTGGCGGCAGTTTCAGCACGAACTTCGGACGACGGGCCTGCGGCCAAACGTTCGACGTCGCGAATTGTGAGACGGTCTTCCGTCACACTCAGACTCCTTGTCATGTCAGTAAGCAACCGCGCAATCACGGCTTACTCAACCAAATCTTGTTGTGGTTGTATTTACAAACCACAGATTCCCGCAGTTTACAGGATTTGCCATCGTGTACAATCAATTTACAGCACGCTTTCCTAGGTCGTCGGGTATGAGATATCGCCGAATACGTGTATTTTTCGACTCCACCTGCTCGAACAATGAACGCGCTGTGCCCCCAAAGAGTTGCAATTCTTTGGGTTTTTGACGGCTACAGACTCTTTTGACGGTGGTCCCACCTGTCTGCCATCGATAGGGTTAATCCCTATTCGCATTCGACCACAACGAGATTTCTATGAACCTTAAAGACCACATTCGGCAGATTCCGGACTTCCCCAAGCCCGGCATCAACTTCTTCGATATATCCACACTGATCGGCCACCCGAAGGCTTGGAAAACGGCCGTCGACCAACTCGCTGAAGTCCTGGGGGGGTACAAACCAGACTATGTGGCCGGCATCGATGCTCGTGGATTTCTCGTCGCTGCACCGCTGGGCATTGCCCTAGACTGCGGTGTCCTCATGCTCCGCAAACCGGGCAAACTTCCCGGCGAAACTATCTCTCAGCCCTACGAACTTGAGTACGGAAGCGACGCCATAGAAATACAACACGACGCGGTTAAGGCGGGAGACACCGTCGTTCTGGTTGATGATCTCCTAGCCACAGGCGGCACGATGGCAGCCGCAATATCGTTATTGAAAGGGTCTGGCGCAGAGGTTCCTGCAGCGGCCTGTTTGATTGAGCTAACGTTTCTCAATGGACGCAGCAGGTTTGATATTCCCTGCCACACGCTTGCGGCCTACGACAGCGAGTAAACCGACTGAATTTCAGCCGCGCAGAGCGGCTATATTGCCGGCGTAGTCGCTTGATCCGAACACCGCACTCCCAGCGACCAAGACATCCGCGCCCGCCGCGATGCATTGTTTTGCCGTCTCTGGATTAACCCCACCGTCGACTTCGATCTCGATCGACCGCGATCCAACCATCTCTTTGAGACGACTGATCTTGTCCAATTGAGAATTGATGAACGTCTGCCCGCCGAAACCCGGGTTGACCGACATCACTAAGATGAGGTCGAGCTTATCAAGGACATAGCTAACCGCTTCTGGCGGCGTTGCAGGGTTGAGTGAGACACCCGCTTTGACACCCAGGCTTTTGATGTACTGCAAGGTTCGGTCCAAATGCTTACCCGCCTCAGCATGGACGGTAATGATATCAGACCCTGCTTCGGCAAACGCCGCGACGTAGGGGTCGACAGGATCAATCATCAAATGGACGTCGAACGGTTTGTCCGTGTGAGGCTTGAGAGATTTGACCACAGCCGGGCCAATCGTGATGTTCGGCACAAAGTGTCCGTCCATGACATCGACGTGGATGTAATCAGCCCCGGCGCTATCGATAGCTCGAATTTCTTCACCGAGCTTGGCGAAATCAGCAGAAAGGATGGAGGGAGCGATCTTTACAGACATAACTAACTGCTCCTCACGATTGTTTAGATTCGAGCTTTGACCGCGCTGACCACGGCATCAGACGTAATACCGAAGTGAGTATACAGGTCCGATGCAGGGGCCGAAGCGCCAAAAGATGACATGCCGACAATATGGCCATTGTCACCGACGTAACGTTCCCAGCCGTAGCAAATACCCGCCTCAACGGCGACTCGTGGGGCAGTTCCAAGCACTGATGCGCGATGAGCATCACCTTGCTCGTCGAACAAATCACAACAGGGCATCGACACAACAGCAGCGGATATCCCCTCAGATTTCAGAGTTTCTTGCGCCTCGAGTGCCAAGGAAACTTCAGAGCCGGTTGCCAAAATCGTCGCCTGGCGAGGACCGTCTGTCTCTGACAGAACGTAACCACCCTTGGCACATAAATTTTCAGCCGTGTCGGTTAGACGCACAGTCGGCAAACCTTGACGACTTAATGCAAGAACGGACGGACGGTCTGCCTGGGCTATCGCAATTCCCCAACACTCGGCCGTCTCCACCAAATCGGCTGGGCGCATAACCATAACATTCGGCATGGCCCGAAGACTGGCCAAGTGCTCGACGGGCTGGTGGGTCGGACCATCTTCGCCAAGGCCAATTGAATCGTGAGTCATGACGTAAATGACACGCTGTTTCATTAGGGCCGACAAACGGATGGCCGGGCGGCAATAGTCAGTGAAGACCAAAAACGTGCCGGCGAAAGGAATGAACCCACCGTGCAAAGCCATGCCGTTCATCGCCGAGGCCATGCCATGTTCGCGCACACCCCAATACACATACCCGCCTGAGAAATCGTCTGAGCTGATTGGCCGAAGCGCATCAACCTTAGTGTTGTTCGAGCCCGTTAAATCCGCTGATCCGCCGACCATTTCGGGGATGACCTTGGTCAGCTCTTTGAGCACCTCCTCCGATGCTTTTCTCGTCGCCATTTTCGGTGCGTCTTTGACAGCTCTAGTCTTAACCGTCGCAATTGCGGACTCCCAACCTTGTGGAAGCGCGCCGCTCATGGTGCGTTCAAAATCCGCCTTGCGATCTGCTGGCAAAGCACCCAGTACGTCTTGCCATGCGGCGCGGGCTTTACTGCCCTGGCCGCCAATACTGCGCCATGAAGCGAGCGTGGCCTCAGGAATATCAAACGGCTCGGCACTCCATCCAAGTGCTGCACGTGCTCCAGCGATCTCTTCGTCGCCGAGTGGAGCGCCATGGGTTTTGGATGTTCCGGCCAAAGTTGGTGCGCCGTAGCCAATCGTCGTGCGGCAGGCGATGAGAGAGGGCTTGTTGGACTGACGCGCCTGCTCTATCGCCGCAGCGACGACTTCAGGATCATGGCCGTCAACGGTCGCGGTATCCCAACCGGATGCTTCAAATCGCGCGCATTGATCATCGGAAACCGTCAGGTCAGTAGGACCGTCGATGCTTATTTTATTATCGTCAAAAAGAACGATCAATTTACTCAGTTTGAGATGCCCAGCCAGAGAGATCGCCTCGTGGCTGATGCCTTCCATGAGACAACCGTCACCGGCAATCACATACGTAAAGTGATCGACCACGTCGGAGCCAAATCGAGCTGCCAACATGCGTTCCGACAATGCCATGCCGACTGAGTTGGCCAAGCCTTGGCCAAGGGGACCTGTCGTGGTCTCAGCAGCCGATGCATGTCCATATTCTGGGTGGCCAGCGGTAATGCTGCCGAGCTGGCGAAAATTCTGAATCTGCTCAATGGTCATGTCCTCTGATCCGGTCAGATACATCAAGCTGTACAGCAGCATCGAGCCATGGCCTGCGGACAGGATGAACCTGTCTCTATCTGGCCAGCGTGGGTCAGCGACATCAAATTTCATGAACTGGGAAAACAGGACGGTCGCAACATCGGCCATGCCCATTGGCATGCCAGGGCGGCCTGAATTTGCTTTCTGAACAGCGTCAGCAGAGAGAAAACGGATGGCGTTTGCCATCTCGGCATGGGTCACGGGAGGGGATGATTCGTTCATGGGGGCCTAGATCGCGGATAAACGGGATATTTGGGTTAGAACGCCAAGGGGTTTTGGCCGACCAAGCCATGGAATGCAAGACCCGACCTGATTGATTTAGCCTGCATCGCGCTCGGGCACTCCGTCGATTTCCAGTCCATCGCGGTAAAACTGGTAATTCGCCTTGCCCTGGGACTTGGCATGGAACATCGCGACGTCCGCTTTGTGCAAGAGTTGCTTATCGTCATCAGCTTGTTCCGGATATATGGATATGCCGATGGACGCTGAGATTTGGCCTTCTTGGCCGTCGAGATCAAAGGGTTCTGTCAGCGATTCCAGGATACGGTCGGCGACCACGACTGTGCTCTCAATGCTGTCGATCAGCGGCATGATCACGGTGAATTCGTCGCCACCCAACCTGGCAACAGTATCCGATTCACGAACGCAGTAATTAAGGCGATCCGCTGTCTGTTTAAGCAGAATATCGCCTGCATCATGACCCAAGGTGTCGTTGACCGCCTTGAAGCCATCAAGGTCGATGAACATTAAACCGATGTTCGTTTTTGTCCGGCGGCTTTCTATAACCAACCGCGCAAGGCGATCCATAAACAGTGCCCGATTCGGAATTCCTGTCAGTTGATCGTAATTCGCCTGATAGCGGATTTGCTCTTCATCAAGTTTACGCTCCGTAATGTCATTGATGATAGCTGCGAATTGCTGGACCTCACCGTCCGGACCGCGGACCAGAGATAAAGCCTGACGGGCAGCGTAGCGATCACCAGCCTTGTTTTTGCACCATTGCTCCCATTCGATCTGACCAGTCTTTTGGAGATCTTTCATGGTATCGCGGTAGACTTTCTCGTCGAAAAACAGAACTGACTTAAAGGAGTGGCCGACGACTTCCTTTGCCTCTAAGCCCGTAATTGCCGTAAAGGCGCGATTGATTTTTGTTATGCGCTCGCCGGCGTCTGCGACCAGCAAGCCTTCGCTCGTGTGGTCAAAAACTGTCGCAGCGAGGCGGAGTTCGGACTCTGCTTGTTTTTGTTCGGACACGTCTCGCAACGTGAGGACGTATCCCGTTGTCTGTTTATTCTCACGCATTGGGGCGATGGTATATTCAGCCTCAAAAGAAACCCCATCGCCGCGCACCAATCGCACCTCTTGCGTGACGTAGTACCGTCCTTTTTGCATGTCCGATAAAAGCGACAACTGTTGCCCAGCGTTATCTGTTCCGGTTCCATAAATAAATGCACCGTCAATCGACATACCGCGAAGAGCATGTAAATCGCGGTCTAATATTTCAGCGGCTGTCGGATTAGCCACTGTGATATGGCCATCTAAGTTAACCCCGATAATCCCTTCACTCGCGGCGTCGATGATCTGGCGTGTTTGGCGTGACAAGCGCTCAAGCTCTTCCGTATGCGCTGACTGCGCATCGACCGAGCTTTGCTGAGTTTTCGCTCCACCACTTTGATGTACGGGCTGAATCGTCACCAACACACGGTCGCGACTTTTAGGCTTTTCAAGTTTTGTAGCGCGCACATCGGCCACGATCACCTGGCCGCCGGCACCGACCAATTCGAGACGCGTAGGCCGCTTACTCCGCGTTAACGAAGTTAAACTTTTGGATAGCTTTTTACGTTCGTCAGACGCGACGAGGTCAGCAAATGACTGTCCAACAGGCGTCGCCTTTCCGGTGTAACCGAGCAATGCAAGGCCAGCCGGATTAATATCGATAAGAGTGGTTGAATCGCAAAGGCACACGCCATCTGAAGCCATTTCAGCAAGTGGGCTGAACGGCGAGGCCACTTTCGGTTTCGATTTTATCGCGACTTTTTTCTGTCCTGCCATCGGTATATTTTTGCGGCACGAGACTAGACTCGTGCTGTGCGCAACAGCCCCCAACATGAAATACGCACGTTTGCGCCCACTAAGTTTAGCTGCGCGTCTTCTAAAAGCCCAGGGGCTCGGCCATATATTGCCCTCACCAACAGCAAATTTTTATTCGCTAAAAACCCTTTGACCCAACGGCGCTGGCTCCGTATTATTAGTTTCGAATAAAAACTATAGATTACTGTCTTAAGTCACGAAAGGCCCCCGATGGCTGGCACTGCTCCTTATTTTCCGCCGTCCGCACGCAGATTTTCTGTGCGGTGCCAACGTCTCTCTTTAGAGATATCGGCGCAGGGTCGACTGGATATCATCGTGACAAAACCGGCCCCGACAGCGTCACAGGATCAAACAGCTTGTCGCCAGCCGACGAGGGTTCTGCCATTGACGTCCTGCTCAGGCCCATTTTTTATATATGCGGACCCCAAAAAAGCAGGCGAGGATAACCGCGTAGATCGCCGGTTCGGTATAGTCGGCTTTGAGCATCATATAAAAATGGATCACGCCTAGAACGGCTGCTGGGTAAACCAGCCTGTGCAGACGGCGCCACTTTCGCCCCCCTAACCGCTTAATCATTTTATCTGTCGAGGTCACAGCCAATGGCGTCAGCATCAGAACTGCTGCCATTCCAAGGGTTATGTAGACCCGCTTAACGATGTCTTGCCAAATGCCAGACCAGTAGAAGAATTGGTCTAAGCCGATGTAGCTTGAGAAATGCAAGATGACATAGAAAAACGCAAACAAACCGAGCATGCGGCGCAGGCGTCCAATTGTGTTCCATCCCGTCAAAACACGAATTGGTGTGACGGCAAGTGCAATGAGGATGAACCTCAAAGCCCAATCTCCGAGGTCCCGGGTTATGGCCTCAATAGGGTTCGCCCCAAGTCCCCCGGTAAGGGCTCGAGCGATAAGCCAAAAGATCGGCACCAGACACAAAAGGAAGACGACCGGCTTTAGCCAGCGCGTCCTTTTCGTCTTTGATCGAGGCTCGGTTGCCCCAGCATTTTGAGTGGTATCTGTCATACTAACTGCCGTGTACTCTAACTCGTCGCATGGGGAAAGTATTTGCTCTCACACATCGGCGTGAGACACGAGTTTGTGAGGAAATAGGCGCATGTCAATCGATACCAGCTGCAATAAGTTTGGCCCGGTGTGGCTGTCGCCGGGTGTGGAGAAGGGGAACACCTGGACCCTCATGTACGCAGCCTTTTTTACGATTGGCCTCCTCACCTTCATCGGCATTGGCACGCCCTACGTCCTGACCGAGATATTGCGGATACCAAGCGACGAGCAAGGGACAGTCAGTGGCAATCTCGTCTTTTGGACTGAAATCGTTTCTCTCTTGTTGTTTGGCCCCGTAGGCATTGCAGCGGACCGCATCGGTCGGAAGTCCGTCTACCTCTTTGGCTTCCTAACAATGGGCCTGGGTTACGCACTCTATCCCACAGCCGATACAGTTACCGAATTGACGCTATATAGAGTCATCTACGCGATCGGGATCGCGACCTCTACAGGTATGCTCGCGACAATCGTCACAGACTATCCGCAGGAAGCATCCCGCGGAAAACTTGTCGGTATTGTTGGCGCGATGAATGGTCTCGGCGTGGTTTTCATTAATCGACTATTTGGCTCTCTACCCGAGCGGTTTACGTCCGGTGGTATGGACGGCGTTGCGGCAGGGGAAATGGTTCATTGGCTCGTTGCCGGACTTTGCGTGATATCGACTGTGGTGCTTTGGTTTGGTCTCAAAGATGGCACACCGGTGCAGGCTGAAAATAAACCACCCATTAAAGATCTTGCGGTTAGCGCATTCAGACAAGGTATGCGTAATCCACGCATCGCGCTGTCTTACGGCGCTGCATTCATAGCCCGCGGCGACCTGGTCATTCTGGGCACATTCTTAACGCTGTGGGGCACACTCGCGGGAACCGCTCAGGGTCTGCCAACCTCAGAGGCCACCAAAAATGCGACACTGGCCTTTGTCGCAGCACAATCCGCCGCGCTGGTGTGGACGCTTATCATCGTATTTTTTATCGATCGCTTTAATCGCACAGGCTTCTTAGCATTCTGTATGGGATTGGCCGCGCTGGGATATCTAGGCATGGGATTTGTCGATGATCCGACGGCTTCGGATTCCCTCCCCTTCATCATCTTGCTTGGGATCGGTCAAATTTCAGCGTTCTTTGGGTCTCAGGCATTGGTTGGTCAAGAAGCACCGATCGCGGAACGCGGCGCCGTTATTGGCGGTTTTAATATTTCGGGTGCTATTGGAATCTTGTTTTGCGCGGTGTTGGGAGGCTGGCTATACGACACTGTATCGCCGGGTGCTGTTTTCATCATGGTCGGCGGAATCAATACCGTGATCTTTTTGCTAGCAATATTAGTACGATGGAAGTCGCCTGGCCGTATGCCGGGTGAGTCTGGGGCCTCGGACGGCCCTGCCCTCGCTGGATAAATCCATTGAAGCTCGGCCGTTTGGCCATTGGGTACATTTTTAGCGAAATCCTGCCACATTTTGGCACTATGCACGGCAGTTCAGGGCACGGATGGATTGACTTAACCGCCTCAAGGCGTGTCTACATTGGCCCCATAATTGAATATAGGGATTTGCCCCATATGACAGGGAGCAAATGGGGACGAAAATAGAGTGACGGTTCGAATGAGTTTCACCACTTCCAAGCTGACAATCCTGACCCGCTTGGCCTTCGTATTATCGGCGGCCGTGCTTTCCGCAAAACCCGCTCTGGCGGATGATCTAACCATTTCGGATGACCGAACCACCTCCGCTGATACGGCGACCGGTGACGGCAACGGCGCGGGCGACATCATCATCGATGGTGCCGGAATCGTCGAGCTGACAAACGGCCCAGCTATCATCATCAACAGCGACAACAACTTTACGAACGACGGTCAAATTCAACTGACGTCGGAATCCGATGCGACTGGCGTTTTGGTTGATGGATCCGTTGGCAATTTGACCGGCAACATAATCAACAACAATCTGATCTCTGTCCCTGGCCCGCCCACAGACAGCAACCTGATTGACACGCCGGTCGATAATTACGGCATCCGGGTCAATGGGCCGGGCACGTTAACGGGCTCTGTGGTCAACAGTACTGCGGGCGCTATCGAAGTCGGTGGCGATGAGTCATTTGGTATTTTCATCGACACGGACTTAACCGGTTCGATCGACAACCAGGGTCGAATCACAACCATTGGTGATGACGCCACGTCGATCAGCGTTAACCGTGCCGTGACCGGCGACCTGTCTAACTCAGGAACGATCAACGCCGGGGGGGCGGGAGGAATTAGCGTCTATGTCGGCGGTGCGGTCGGCGGTGCGATTTCAAACACTGGGACAATAAACACGGGGGCCGCAGAGTCTCGTGACATTGACTTCAATATTGTCCCTGAATCTTCAGGTGAAGCATCTCTTTGGATCGCGAACTCTGTCAGTGGTGGGTTCTTCAATAGCGGAAATCAGGTCACCGACGCCCTCGAACCGGGATTGGATGCTGAGGACCCTGCAGCCGCAATTGCAGATGCAAACCTTGGCGCCACTGGCGGCGGCCCCGCCTTGCGTATACGTCCGGGCGGGCCCAGCGGAACCTTTAGTAATATTTCACTCGGCGCTGTAGGAACCGGCGACAGTGCTTTTGCCATCCTCAACCAGGGTCTAATAACGACCGGGAGTGCTGCCGAAGGCACCGCCGTTGAGGGAATTGTCATTGAAGGGATGATGTCAGGCGGCACCATCTACTCAACCACTCTGGCGGGTGGCTTGAGCAATGATGGCGGTGATATCCGGGTTGGCACGGTTGATGCATCAGCCCTAGCAATCCGAATTGGCGATTATGCAACCGTTCCGTCCATCAACAACAGCGGCGAAATACTGGCCATTACGAGTGACTCCGAGGAAGACGTTAACGCAGGAACAATCGGCACCTTGGGAGGCGACACGACCGCGATCCTGGTTGAGCAAAATGGATCCCTGACCAGTCTGACCAACACGGGCATCATTCGCGCAAACGCAGCGGGTTCCGGCTCAAGTGCTTTTGCAATCGTTGACCGCGCGGGAACACTGACCAGTTTCTCGAACACCGGCGATGTGCTCGCTCAGATTCGGGATGGCTCGACCGGAACGACCACAGCATTGGACGTTAGAACATCCACTAACGATTTCACGTTCTTCAATTCCGGTACTATGGAAGGCGACGTTTACCTAGGCAACGGTAACGGCGACACAACCTATACCGTGACGGGCGGGTCTGTCCTGGGCACAATTAACTCGCTGGGCGGCGGCAACGATGTAATTTCACTATCGGACGCGACCGTTACAGGGACCTTCCAATTCACCACCGGTACAAAAACAGCGTCGGTTATCAACAGCACTTTGTCTGCTGGCTTCGCACACACTGGAGCGGAAATTGACCTCACGGTTTCAAATACTGACTGGACCATTCTCGCCGATGCGGGTGCTTCGCTGCGCACGTTGGATATTCAGGGTGGAACAACGCTTCGCATTGAAGTCGATGGCGTTAACAATCGAGCTGGTACGTTGAGTGCGACCGGCATCGCAAACTTGGCGGCTGACACGACCATCGTCCCGATACTACGGAATTTCATTACGGATCAGCAGACCTTTACTCTGGTTGAAGCGGGACAGCTTAATACAACCCTCGTCGCGACCGCAGCCGTGCCGGCTGATACGTCGTATATGCACAACATCCAGGTCATTAGTGATGACGCCAACCCCAATGCCATCCTCCTGCAAGTAACCCGTCGTAACGCCGCAGACCTAGGGCTGTCGGCCAATTTGGGCACCCTTTACGAAGGGGCAGCCGCAGCGCTTAGTGGTGACACAAATCTCTTTACCGGTCTCGCTGGAATAGCAACTCAAGCCGAATTTGAAGACGCCCTGATCCAACTTCTCCCGGACACCAGCAGCGCTGTGATGCAGGCCGCTATCGACCAACAGAACATGGCGTTGGGAGCGATCAACCGCCGCCTCGACCGGGTCCCAGCCCTCGGCTTTTATCGCGACAAGCCCTCCGTTTGGGTCCAAGCCATGACGCACTACGCCAGGCGCGACCCTGTGGGCGAACAATTAGGATATACGACCTGGTCAGGGGGTATCGCGATTGGCGCCGATCGTCAGGTCGGTAGGCTTGCTCGCGCCGGTATCGCCTACACCCAGTTGTGGAGTTTCCCAGACGAACTGACGTCTTTTGACAAACCGACGGAATTCAGCAGCTCGCAACTCAACGGGTACATTCGCATGGGCGATGAAATCCGCAACCTGCAAGGCAGCGTGACGCTCGGTTATGATTCCTTAAACAGCGAACGCAAAGTTAGATTCGATACGCTCGACAGAACATCGTTGGGTGACTGGAACGGGTATCATTTCAGTACAGCCTGGCAGCTCGCGCTTGGTATGCGACGCGGCACCCTGAGCTTTATTCCAACGGCACGTGTCCAGTACCTTTATCTCCACCAAGGAGCCTACACGGAAGACGGTGGCGGCAACGGGCTGAATTTGAATGTATTGGCCAACAACACTGACTCTCTGCGCGGCAGCCTGGGGCTAGCCGGACGCAAGGTTTTCATACAGGAAACCAACACAAGTTTAGAGTTTGAGCTTCGGTCGAATTACACCCGTGAATTTATGACGGGAGATCAAGATTTTGAGCTGACCTTTGCGGCCGGCGGAACGCCTTTCATTCTCCAGCGGCAAGGCAACACACAAGGTCTGGTTTCCCTGGGCTTCGGCGTTTTTTATAAGAACGAACACGCTACGGTGTCGTTCGATTATGACGGTGAGAAGGGTGGTGGTTACACCGCTCACACTGGTGCCGTAACGGTTCGATTCAGGTTCTAATTCCGACGTAAATCCGCTGGCTTCAGAAGCGATAGGCGAATAGAGCCTGAGGCGCGAATTCATTGGTGTTGCGATCGCCTAACTTGTTGAACCAAATCGAAAATTCGACGCCAACAAACACCCTCCCCGGCGTGCCGTTTAGTGCCTTGCCGATGTCCCAGCGGATTTGCTCTTGATTGAGAACATGGGCAACCAGACTGTTCCCGAAAGAATCGCGCCTCTTATCAATGAACTCCAGATGCCCGTTGATCGCAAAGTCGTGCCGTCCGACGGAGAACGGATAGCCCCAATTAAAATCAATCATGTAGCTATCGGTCTGGGTAGGTGCGCCGCCCTTTGCAACACCAGAGCTATCATCGATGTAGGCAGTAAAATCGAGATTCGCGAAATCAAACCCAGGTAAATCTAAGGACAGGCGTACACCCGGAAGGTACTTAAGAACTTTGGCATCCATAGCCCAGTTGAGGCCGGCGATAAGACCGATGTCTGTGATGGGCCCAAAGGCGATATCGTCACCCGTGATCTTACTCATACTGAAATTCGCATAGTACTCAGCGTAGATGTCCCAATTGTTGTAAAAGGGCGTCGTGCTTTCGGCGAGGTCGACAAAGAAATAGTTGTCGCCGTATGCCCAGCCGTCGGAATGCTCGACAGTAAAGACAATGGTTGTGTTTTTACCGCCGCCGGCAAAGGTCGGTGTGCTGATAACACCGAAGTTGGATTGAAACTCAGTTTGCGACCAATCAAATGCCCAGGCCGGCTGCACAACGACAGCGGCAACAAGACCGGCCAATACGGCAGTGATTGTCTTCATCCCGGCCCACGGTTGCGCGTTTGGGCCCGAAAAGATAGCGGTAACGGGTTAGTTCAAATCTCGCGCCAAACGAAACCCGAACATGAAATAGGCCAAATCAGCAGGGTCTCTGCCACGGAAGGTTGGTCGATGCCGTGACACACGAGTTCGCCAACTGCCACTGCGCACCGCCCTCTTCTCACAAACACCCTGGGCTTGATGAGCAGAGCCATCGACTGGCTCTTCGGAATAAAGCATCAGCGAGCAATCCTCGTTCCACTCCCAAACGTTGCCTATGGTGTCGTAGAGGCCGAACGCGTTTGGCTTGAATTGACCGACAGACGCCACCGTTTGGAAACCGTCATCACATGCTGCAGCCGTGGCCGCCGCGTTCGTGCCAATTTTTGAGCGGGGGTCTGTCAGGCCGGATTGATCAAAGACGTTGCCGTACTGGCAAATCTGATTTTCGTCATCTCCCCACGGCCAAACTGCTGTCGATCCGGCTTTGGCGGCATATTCCCATTCCGCTTCCGTCAACATGCGATAGGGCAACCCTGTGTGACCGGCCAGCCAAAGCGTGTAAGCCTTGGCATCGATCCAATCGACACAGACGACTGGCTCGTCATCAGCCACATCAGTTCCAATACCGGGATTGCGCCAGTTGACCCCGTCCACCGCATAGCGCCCGCCAGACGTGACGCACCCGTTGGTCGCGCTGTACCCAGTCGCCTCAACAAAGGCTGCATACTCAGCATTGGTGACTTCGAAACGACCTGCCGCGAATGGCTTGGCAATGGTGACCGATCGAATAGGCCCTTCGGGGCGCATTTCATTGTCGCGCATTTGCTCTTCTCGGTCTGACCCCATCTGAAAGGTGCCGCCAGGGATGACGACCATTTCAGGACAGTCGGCACAATCCCGGAAGGCTGCGCCCGGCGATAGCGACAAGGGTTGAGCTATTGCTCCCTCGATCGATAAGGTCGCGAGTACGGCTGCAAGAGCCAATCCTGAAAAACGCATACGATTCATTTTCTAGTCTCCCTTGTCCTCTGTTCGCTAAGAGTAGGATTCAAAGTGACCAGTATGCAAAGGGTTTCAAGTCCGATCTCAACGTGTCCGCCCACCAGTCGGACACAGAGCGTGGGACAACGCTAGCCGACGGTGAATGCTTGATATGATTCATCACGCGATTTTTCACGCCCTTAGAGGATTTGACCATGACGGACAATACAGACGCCCTGCCTCCATTGATGTCTGACACCTTCCACCCTAACGCCATGACTCGAAGAAGCATGCTGGGTGGCGTCGGTATCGGTGCCGCCGGTGCCGCAGCGTCTATGATGTCTTCGAACGCGTCAGCAGCCGTACCCGACGACTTTGACACGATGGACCCGGAAACGAATCTAAGAACGTTACTTAAAATTCAAGGCGACCTTTCTGGCGAAGATATTATCAGCGGATTCGGTGGCAAGGCTTGGATGTGGGTCCCAGGTGAGGCCAACTACCTTGCCTTTCAAACATACGGCGTCGGCGCCACACGGCTCGACTATCAGGGCGATGGGGTGTGGAACTTCTATCACCGCGAAGTGCTCTACTACATGGACCCGAAGACGGGCGAGGTTCTCGACACATGGACCAACCCAGTCACGGGACGCACTGTCGAAGTGATGCACATCCTCAATGATCCAGTTAATCGCATCTCACGGGTCAGCGGCGGCTTTAGATCGCCACCGTTTGATCATCAAATTGTCGGGGACCGGATTGTGTTCCAGATCGACGTTTTCCGGACTAAGGAAAACCCGATCAGCCGCGAAGAGTATCCACTGCATTCACAAACCGACGTCTACCAGTCTTGCGAATTATGGGCGATCTCTAGCAGCTTATCGGAAGTGGCTAATCCTGACGTGACGTCCGCTTCGAACCACACCGCATGGGCTCGCAATGGCATGTGGCTACCGTTCATGGAAATGGGCAATCGTGCGGGGCACATGGTGTATCACTCCCAGTCCTTCAAGTTCATGAATGGTGTGGACGGCTTGCCGAAATACATCCGCGACTACACGGCCAAGCATTATCCCAAATACTTAGAAGCGCCGCGGGAGTGGCAGGGCCTGAGCGAGAATGAGAACACCTGGTCCTATGCCAAGAAAATCATCGATGCGAAGCGCGAAGAAGGACTAGGCGGACCGGGCGGCAAAGGGTCGGTCTTCGGCGTACCAGACGCCGGGATGTAGCCCGCCCTGACAGCGGAAAAAAAGAAAACAGGAAATTGCGAGGAACGAGCCCATGCACCCGTCTCGGCGCATCATTTAGCCTTTGTTTTTAGGTGGTTAACTAGCTTTCGAAAACACCGTGTTGATGCGCAAGGCCTGGGATTCTGTTATTGCGCTACAGCCGGTGAAACCGAGATCAAGCGCCTGAGCGAGGTGAACCTCAAAACCAGCCTCATCTTCCGTATTGATCCACGGCATATCAAACGCAGCCACATCTGCTGCTCGCGCCGCCGAGACCACAGCCTTTCGAGCCTCGATGATCTCGGTCGCCGCCGGATCAGGATCGATGCCGAGCGCCTTGGCCAAATCAAACGCACCGAACACGAGGGACGCCACACCGGCCTGCGCGATTGCCGTTATGTTCTCGAGGCCCTCGGGCGTTTCAATGATCACATGCAACGCCGACGCACCGAGGTCCGCGTCCGTTAAATCGGACCGAGCGTCGCTCACTGCTTTGGATGACCCCACTTTCGGTAAAACCACCGCGGGTAGATACAGACCCGCCAAAGCCATGCGATCAACGCCGCCTGCTTTCGACATCCATTCGTTGACCCGCACGGCACAGCGATCGTCTCCAGCCCAATCCGCCGACAGTCCAGTGCGCAACATGATCCGAGCGCGCGGTTTCTGGTCGACCGGCACCGTGTCTTCAAGGTCAAGCACGACCATATCCGCTGATCCCGCAAGAGCGCTGCGCGATGCCGCTGCGTCTGAGGCCGGGACAAGGATGTAGGAGCGAAGTGACATTTAAGGGCTAGTCAAAGATCGGCGGCATGTCTGCTGTGATGGATTCAAAACCGGCCCGTGTTCCAAGAGTACCGCCAACGGTATCAAAGGCGAGCGGCCGGTGAGCATCGTCGACCCATAGATTGAATGCAAAACTTGTAACTTCACCGGTGTCGGGCCTGGTGATCGTTTCAACAAAAATAAACTGGGATACATCCAGGCCATCAATCGATTGCGTCTTAAGCAAACGTATATCTGCATGACCTTTGAGTAAGGTTTGATCTAGCGTTAAGGCTTGAGCGATCCAACGAAATCTTTGGCTGTCGCCGACTTCACCTGAGTGCGTACGGGTCATCGTAAACATAGGTAGCGCACTCGGCGACATATCGATTAAGCAGTCAGGATCGCACGGTGCCGGCACGGAGCGACGCACGCCGTCGGCACTGACCGTTATCGTCGCACCAGGCGGGCTTGCGACGATTTCAATATCAGTGGGCATTCCATCGTAGCTGGTTTTGGCAGCGCCAAAGGTAGCCAGTTCATTCGCATCATAGTCCCAGCGGCCTTCCGCGCGATAGCTCTCCCCAGCCCCGGTGATCACACTTGTTACCGTGCGGCCGCCATCGGCTCTTCGGACAACCTCGAAGGCTTCAGTACGAGCGAATGGGCCACGAGCGACCGTGAGCACACCCGCATCTTCAATGTGGGCGCCAGTTTCCATAGCGAAAAAGCTGGAGCGAGCCGGAGTCGTATCTTGGGCAACCGCCGCTTGGGCGAGTACCACAATGAGAAGACCAAAACTTCGAACTAGAGTTGGGAATTGCATGCCATAGTTCTAACCCAAGTTCAGAAGAATATCCTAATACTCCTTGCGCAGATTCATCCCCGCATAGAGCTCACCGACTTCTTCTTCATAGCCGTTGAACATCAGGGTTTCACGGCGAAGAAAATCTCCAATGCGGCGTTCCCGTGCTTGGGACCACCGGGGGTGATCAACGCCCGGGTTCACGTTGGCGTAGAAGCCATATTCGTTGGACGCCATGACCTGCCATGTGTTCTTTGGCTTCTTGTCCGTAAAGGTAATTTTGACGATGGATTTGATCGATTTGAAGCCATACTTCCACGGCGTCATTAATCGAATCGGCGCGCCGTTTTGATTGGGCAGTTCTTCGCCGTACAATCCGACCGCGAGGATGGCCAAAGGGTTCATGGCTTCGTCTAGCCGCAGGCCTTCGATATAAGGCCAGGGCAGAATGCGGCGGGAGCGTTGGCCGACCATTTCTTCTTTACGGACGATGGTTTCAAACTGGACGTACTTCGCGGAGCCGTTGGGCTCGAAGCGCTTAACGACGTCAGCTAAGGAAATTCCCACCCACGGCACAACCATGGACCACGCTTCGACACAGCGGAGCCGGTAAATCCGTTCTTCAAGATCATGGGGTTTGAGAAAATCTTCCAACCCCATGGTGCCCGGGTTGGCACACATGCCATCAACCGTAATTTCCCAGGGTTTGGGATTAAATGGGCCAGCGTTCTCGACCGGATCGCCTTTGCCCGTGCCGAACTCATAAAAGTTATTGTACGAAGTGACATCCGTGTAAGGCGTAAGCGGGTCATCGGCGCCCACCTTGGAATAACCGTCGACGATCGGTGAAAGGGCAGGATTAGCGCCGGGCGGTTCAACAGCCGCTGACACCGGCGCGCTGTTAAGCCCTAGGGCGGCAGAACCGGCAATTAGGCCCGTTCCGGCAATGAATCTGCGGCGGTTGAGGTAAACATCCTTGGGGGTAATCTCACTGGACTTGGGGGTAGATTTGCGGGCCATTCGAATCAGCATGGAAAATCCTTATTCTTTCGCAACCGAAGCACAATAATCGGTCATTCAATTGGTATCACGTTTCATACGAATCGGGCGGTTTCGCCGATCACCGATAAGACAATGGCACGGTGAAGCCTAGGGTTAGCCTCACATCCTGTTGATATCACAGGCCTGTCATCTCAGCGGCGGCCTCAACCCCACACGTTATCAGGCCTCGCCTCGCTCAATTCTGCCGCATTTGATTCACTCCACGGTAACCATTTACCGATACTTTTCGTCTCAATGAAAACCGTCGAGTCGGCGGAATTAAAGATATCCGTCGTTGCAGACGGGACGTCCTTGAGGAGAGTTATGAGTCAGCCCCACACCTCGGTTTCGGAATCCCTACGTATTCTGCTCTTTGAAGACAATGCGATGGATGCCAGCTTGATTACCCGCTTCCTCCAAGCCAGCGGAATCAAACGGGACAATATCGTTACGACAGATGCCATCCCCAATGCGATGGATGTTCTAACGAGCAAGAACGTCGATATCTGCCTGACAGACTATTACCTCACCCCAAACACGGGCTTCGACCTCATGGACGAAGCACGGCGGCGAGATGTGGACGTCCCGTTCATTATGTTGACGGCGATGAAAGACCCCGCAGTCGATGAAGGGGCCCTATCGCGCGGCGCATACGATTTTATGATTAAGGGTGAGCTCACGGTTGAAAACCTCGAGCGCACGATTCGCTACACCCTCGCCCGCCATCGGCGTGAGTCGGCGCTATCAAAAGCAGCCTTCCATGATCCGTTATCCAATCTATCAAACCGCAAAGCACTGATGGATCATCTCCATAAGGTGATTATGACACCGCCGCAGACGGGGCAGGCAATGGGTGCCGTGATTTACGTCAATCTGAACGGCATTAAGTTCATCAACGAAGCCTATGGCATGAAAGTCGGCGATGCGATTTTGCGTGAAACGGGCCGCCGCCTAAAAGCCATTAAGTGGCCCGGTGAAATGATGGCGCGCCTTGGCAGCGATGAGTTCGGCTGTGTTGTTGATCAGGTCGATGACATAGGCCAAGCCACTGTCGTCGCGCGACGGATTGCCACTGCCTTCGCCCAGCCCGTTCGCACCTATGACGGTGAACACGATGTCAGTGTTGCAATTGGCCTGTCGGCCTTTAGTCGCAGCAGCGCAACCGATGACCCGGTAACCAATCATGACACTAATCTTGATGTGTTACAGCGTGCCGCCAATGCGATGGCCGAAGCAAAACGCACCTGTCGCATGACCCGGACAACAGAAATTGTAGTGGCGAAAACCCACTAAAACGTGTTCGCTTTGACGTGGACGCTGTCGTGTTATGTCACCTGTGCTAGTCTCACCGCCGGAGACTCGAACCCATGATCTTTGATGCTCGATTTGGTGAAGAGAAAGAGTCGGCCTATCAGGTCGATCGCGCAGCGAGCCTGCAATCGGTTCAGCGTTGGTTGGTGCTGATCGGCGGCACTCTATACTGCTTAGCCGCCATGTGGAGTGCCTTTCGCGCCGGTGATACCACCGGCATGCTTGGCAACTACTCCCTCATTTTGCTTGCCTTTACGACCGTCCTATTCGGACTCAGTTTTGTGCAGTTCGTCCAAGATCGCGCCGAACTCTTACCGATTTTATTTGCCCTGTCCTTTTCCGTTCATTTGTCCTTAGGGCTGGTTTACCTCCCATTGGACGGCGGCACGCGGTTCGCCCTTCTGATGGGACTCCTGTGCATCTATCTGACGGCTCTATCCCCGACCTTACTCATCGCCCTGGCCGCCATCGCAGCGGCTATCATCGTTGCGCTGCTCGCAACCATTTTCTTGTTTCCAAGGCCTGATGTTGCCATCAGCGTGCCCGCCGCGCTCGGCTACCTCTCCCCTGCTCTCTTGATCGCGGTGACCATCGCTTTTCTATCCGACCGCACAGCACGGGAAGCATTCTCCTACAAATGGGAACTCAGCCGACGCGCCACCACCGATGAACTGTCGGGCGTCGCAAATAAGATGCACATCCGGGTCCTGGCGAATAACGAGTTCACGCGCGCCCGGCGTTACAGCGAACCCTTTGCCTGCCTGATGTTCGAGATTGATGGCCTCAATTCAATTCGCGAGACATGGGGAGATCACGCTGCCGATACTATCGCCCGCGTATTCGCGGGATATTGCGTGTTGGTCATGCGGCATTGTGACAGTTTTGGCCGCCTCTCTGAACGACGGTTCGTTGCTCTGCTGCCGGAAACACCAGGACCGGGGGCCTTAACCCTGGCGAAGCGCATGGTCGAAGACCTTGGTAATCTTGAGGTTAATGTCTACGGCGAAGTCTTACACTTCACAGTATCCGTCGGTGTGACCGAAGTGTGCCGCGGCGACCAGACAGGCAATGACCTGCTCAAACGCGCCGAACAAGGCCTGGAAGACGCCATCGAACAAGGCCGTCAAAAGGCAATCTATGCCGCACCGCCGCAACGTGCGGTCGACGAAGGATCGCAAACGGAGCCCACCACTACATCGCCTGACCCTGTTTAGAGATCACGCCAGAAACGCGGCGTCACAAGAACAAACAATATAAATAATTCTAGTCGACCGAGCAGCATGCCTCCTGCCAGCATCCACTTTGCGATGTCCGGAAGGCTACTGAAATTGCCGGCTGGCCCGACAATAGGCCCAAGCCCGGGGCCAACGTTGGTTAACGCAGTCGCGGCTGCCGATACGCTGGTCTGAAAATCTAGTCCCGTTAAGGCCAAAGCGACTGATAGGCCAAACCAACTAACCAGATACAAGGCCAAAAAGGCGGTAACGGACAAAACGATCTCAGATGGCACTTCGTGATTATCGTAGGTCACCGGGAAAACGCCGTGGGGATGGATTAGACGGTTGGCCTGAGATTTTAGAAACGACAACATCAGCTGATAACGGAACATTTTCACCGACCCTGCGGTCGAACCAGAGCAGCCACCCGCGAACGTGATAATGAGGAACACCACAGAGGCGCTACCCCACAATGTGTAGTCAGCGTTGACATAACCCGTCGTGGTGATGATCGAGATCGCGTTAAAGGCGGACTGTGAGAACGCGTCAAACAAAGACAACGGCATCGTGCGCCATGCCCAGACTGTCATCACGGCAACGACAGCAAGACAAAAATACAGGAAAAACCGGACCTGGGCGTTGTTGAACAAACGCATCGGCCCACGGCGGACCGCTTTCACATAAAGCACAAAGGGCAGCGCCCCCAGCACCATAAAAACTATGGCAACCCAGGGCAGAAGTGGCGCGGTGAAATAGCCGAAAGACTCATCGTGGGTGGAAAATCCGCCCGTCGCCATAGTCGTCATGGCATGGTTAATAGCGTCGAAGGAGTCCATGCCCGCGAAGCCATACGCAAAGGCGCAAATCAAGGTCAGAACAGCGTAGACAGCCCCGATACCGGTGGCGATTTCCCGCGCGCGCGGGAGGACTTTATCGGAGGTATCCGAGGCTTCAGTCTTCATCAACTGCATACCGCCAACGCGCAGCAGCGGCAGAATTGCGACCCCCATCACAATGATACCAATGCCGCCACTCCACTGCAGCATGGATCGCCATAACAACAACCCCGGCGGATAATTATCCAGACCCGTCAAAACTGTCGAGCCGGTGGTGGTTAAGCCCGAGACACTTTCAAACACCGAGTCCGTAATACCGATACTTTCAGCGCTGAAGAAGAACGGTACAGCTCCGAATATGGGCAAGATAAACCAGGCGATGGCGGTCAAAAGATACGCTTCCCGAATGGTCAACCGTTCGGTGTGATTGGCGTTGGCTAGCAGCAAAGCCATGCCGAGAAAAAGTGTAAGCAGGGCCGAGGCGGCAAAGACCGCCCATTCCGGATTGCCCGACACCAGGTCTGCCAATAACGGCACGCTCTCGGCGCAACCGAGAACGACAAGAAGACCGCCTAAAACGTATAAAATGCGCGCCATGTGCTTATATTAAGCCTATTGAGGGATCGGCGGTGTCATGTCCGCGGCATCAGGGGTTGGTGTATCCATATCACGGTGAATTCTCCATTGGCCGTCATCCCCTTTCTTATAGAGAATCAACGCGCGGCCAAAGTCGTGGATAGGTTCACCCCCGGACATAGATTGATAGGTCAGGGCAAACTGGGCGACATTCCATGCATATCTCCCGATCACCTCTAACTCCTCAACCTCGAACGTAACGGCGAGCTTGGTGTCCTCAGCGACTGATGCGAAAAAGTCGGCTATCTCTTCTCGCCCGCGCATAGCCGGTCGCCTCCGAGCCATGACCCACCCATCTTCTGTGTACAAGTCCGAGAGCGCCTCGAAATCGCGCGCGCCGTAAGCGGCCTGCCATCGCACCTCGATGGCGTCGATCGCAGCATAGTCGGCTTCGGTTCCACCGCGGCGCTCCGCACCCCAGGCGCTGAACGGCACCACCAGAACTGAGAGACACATTAAACTTAGGGTTAGACTGCGACGCATGAAGTTCTCCTTCAGAGGGCCACACACTATGGCGTGCCGCGTACCAAACGCTATGATGCCTCACCTACTATCGAACAAACAGGGGACCGAGGGGGACAACCATGTACGTCACATCATACGATTTACTAATCTATATCCATACAGTGCTGTTCGTGTACTGGCTGGGGGGAGACCTCGGCGTCTATTTGTCGGCTAAATTTGTCGCCGATCGCAATCTCTCGTTGGATGAACGTTTTCGTTTCATGCACGTGCTGATGCAATGCGACATGGGACCCCGCACCGCCCTCATCGGGCTTATTCCGCTGGGCTTTCAAATGGCATGGATGCAAGGCCTGTCACCGATTGGCGGTACGCCCTTGGTCGCCATCTGGGTGTTCTGCATGGTCTGGTTGGCGGCGAACTGGTGGATGTTCTTTAATGACCGGCACGCGATGACGCCAAAGTTACGTGGCATCGATATGTATATTCGTTACGCCGTCATTCTCGGCATGGGTGGCCTTGGTCTGATGTCGTTGATTACCGAAGCGCCGATTGCAGACAAATGGCTGGCTGCAAAAATATTCCTGTTCGGTATTGCTGTCGTGTTGGGTGTTTACCTACGCGGCGAGATCAAGAACTGGATCGTCGGCTTTGGCATGGTGCGTGCCGGCGGTGACGACGCCACCAAAGGCAACGACATTATTGAAGCCGCCCTTGGTCGATCCAAGGTGGCCGCTCTAATCCTTTGGTCGGTTGTGGCCGTGATCGCCTTTCTAGGCAAAGTCAAACCGTTCTAAAAACGGAATTTCACTCCGGGAACACAGCCCCGCTTGATCGTGCTGAATGCGCGACCAAGCGGGGGTCCTTCTTGGGCAACGCGGATCAGCGCGATAAAAAAGTCACGTTTTCTGGGCAATTAAACCAGAAGTGGTAAACGGCTGGCTCTCAGGGGGCTTTTTCAGCTACGCTTAACCCCGCAAGCACATGATGATGGTCGTGCTGACGCAACGCATGACTCCTCAGGTTTCACGAGCGGAGGGATCTATGACGAGCACAATGAAAGCAACCCTGGCAACATCGGTCGCCGCCGTTTGTTTAGCGGCAAGCGGTGTCGCAGCACAGGAAACCGCTCAGGCCGGCCGCGCCGCCATCCTCATCGAAGAAATTCAAGTTTACGGCACCAAGAAAAATCGCTCCGAGCAGCTGCAAGATGTGCCGCTCGCCGTATCAGCCTTCAGTGAAAGCGCGTTGGACGCGCGACAAATGGTCACCATTGAAGACCTGTCCTTTGCCAGTCCAAACGTCAGCCTGGATCAAGTCGGAACAACACCCGGCGTGCAAAACTTCTCAATCCGTGGCCTCGGCATCAACAGTTCCATTCCGTCCGTCGACCCAACCGTCGGCCTGTTTATGGATGGCGTCTATCTCGGAATCACCGCAGGTGTTGTCGTCGATACCTTTGATCTCGAAAGCGTTGAAATTCTGCGCGGACCCCAAGGCCTGTTGTTCGGACGCAACGTGACCGGCGGCGCAGTGTTATTGCGCTCTAAACGCCCGACCGGCGAGTTCGGTGCCAAAGCAAAAATCAGCTACGAGACCGGGCCGCAGTACACCGCATCAGCTTCCGTTGAAGGCCCCATCGCCGGAGATAAGCTGGCTGGTAAATTGAGCTTCTATTACAAAGACGACGACGGCTACTTTGATAACATTGCAGACCCAAGTCGCGATCTTGGTAAACAACAAACTCTAATGTTCCGCCCATCCTTCGTGTTCACACCCAGTGATACGCTGGAGATGACGTTGATCTACGAACACGGCGACCTAGACGGCGACGGCTCAGTCGCCCAACGCGCATTGTCAGCCAATCCATCCGAGGTCTCAGACAACATTTTTGCAGAGAGCGACGAGCCGGGCTTCGTTGATATCAAATGGGATCAGGTCACCTTTGAAACCAATTGGGATATTGGTCCGGGCACGCTGACCAACATCTTTGGCTACCGCAAAGTCGTTCAAACTGGGCTTTCGGATATTGATGGCAGCCCTCTACTTCTATTTAACGGTGTGCTGAATATCGACCAAGATCAGGTCAGCAATGAGCTGCGCTACTTCGGTGAGTTTACCGATCAATTGGATGTCACGGCCGGCCTGTACTATTTCGATCAGGACGTGCTGTACCGCGAAAACCGATTTTTAGCGTTCAACACCATCGTTGCTGGGCTCGGCGGGGATCAGGCCCATAAAAACTATGGCGCGTTCTTATCTGCTGATTACCGCGTGACCGACGCATTTACAGTCACCGCTGGAGCACGCTACACGGAAGAGAAAAAGTCTGCCAACGTCTCCCGTTTCGGCCTTTGTGATGTCACCACACTGGTGTGTGCGCCTGACTTCTCAGATTCAGAAAAGTGGACAAACGTAAGCCCGAAGATTGGCGTGCGCTGGAACGCCACCGAAGACGCGATGATGTATGCCCACTGGACCAAAGGCTTCCGGTCTGGCGGCTACAACTTCCGCACCACCGTGCCTGCTATCTTTGATGCCGGCCCGACGGATGAAGAAAAACAGGACTCCTTCGAGGTTGGATTTAAATCAACTTGGATGGATCGTCAGTTCGTACTGAATGGCTCGGCGTTCTACAACGACCTCAAAGACCTGCAACGTGAACTCAACGTCGCCAATCCAATCGTCGGTGTCGTTCAAGGCTTGAGGAACACCGCCGACGCGACAATCAAAGGCTTTGAATTGGATGTGATCGCCCTGCCCATACCCCAGTTGGCCTTCAACGCATCGATTGGCTACTTGGATGGCAGTTACGACGAAGTCCGTTTTGACCTCAGCAGCGATGGCGTTATAGACGCCGCCGACCTCGCCCTTTCCATTCCGCGTTTACCCAAGTGGACCTACACGGTTGGCTCGACGTTTGACCAGGAACTCGGTGACTTCGCCGTCCTTAGTTTTCGGGGCGAATATAGCCATCGGGGCAAAACGTTCTTTACCGACAACAACATCGGCACCCTACCGGCCTATGACGTCTTCAATGCATCCATCAGCCTGATCAGCATGGACGAACAATGGGCCCTGACCTTCTACGGCAAGAACCTGTCCGACGAAGCGATCGTCCAGCAAAACACGACGCTGCCGTTCGGCCAGTTTGGTGCGCCGCGGTTCTCTACATTGCAGAAGGGCCGCCGCTGGGGCTTGGAGCTGAAATACCAGTACTAAGAACACCAGCACCTCTCAATTCAGCGGGGCGGTGACCGAAAGGTGCCGTCCCGTTTTCGTTGGCCCACCTTGCACTCTCCGCACCACAACGCGACACTTACTGCTTCAGAAAACGGAGCCTCCTATGACCAAGTCACTCAATACAGTCTTATTCGTCGCTGCATCAATGTTTTTGACCGGCATTGCCAACCATGCAGTCGCGGGCACGGTGCTGGTCACCGGATCATCCCAAGGCCATGGCCTAGCGTTCATCAACGATTACGCTGAGCGCGATTGGACGGTGATTGCCACCACTCGCACGCCGTCCAAGGCGGACCAGCTGCAAGCCTTGGCCGAAAAGTTTTCCAACGTGGTCGTCGAAGAATTGGATGTCACCGACTTTGCTGAGGTCGACGCCTTGGCCGAAAAGTACGCCGACACGCCGATTGATGTCCTCAATCTCAACGGCGCGATCAACACCTTCCGGGTCGGTCGGAACACCCACGGCGAAACGGATTACGCCTGGCTGGAACAAGTGTTGCGCACCAACATCATCGGCCAGCTTTATGTCGCAGAAGCGTTCCTGGAGCACGTCGCAGCGAGCGACCAGAAAACCATCGCGGCGATGAGCGCCGTCGGTGGCTCCATCACCAATGTCCGTAGCTCCATGGCACCGTCTTACCGAGCCAGTAAAGCTGGGCTCAATATGCTGATGCGCACCTATGGAGAAGCGGTGAAAGATCGCGGGGTAATCGTCGCCGTCATCGCCCCTGGCACCATCGATACCGAGAATTTTATGGCGGTCGAAGATCCATCGACGCTGTCGGAACGGGATCAGCGCATGGTCGCTGCCAATGCTTACGCCCCCCGCCACGCCATCGGCGCGATGATCGACCTCATCGACGGGCTCACCCTGGACGACATCGGCACCTTCCATAAGTGGGACGGGACAACACTGCCCTGGTGATGCCACCAGCCAAGTGTGCGCCCTTGCTCATCGGTTGGATGATGGTATCAAGGCGCGCATCACCCACGGAATGAGATCGGCATGAGCAACACCTGGAACCCAGACATATATCTTCGCCACCAAGCCTATCGGGCACGCCCAGCCCTTGATCTCATGGCTCAAATTCCGTTGGACGTTGATGGCCCCATCGTTGATTTGGGCTGTGGCCCCGGCAATGTCACCAAAGCCCTCAAAGAGCAGTGGCCCGATCGCAACGTCATGGGCGTTGATCTATCCCCCGACATGCTGGCCAAAGCGCGCGACAAATACGGCGACACCGACATTCAATGGCAGCAGGGTGATATCGCCGCGTGGCAAACCGACACGCCGCATGCCCTAGTGTTCTCCAACGCCGCTTTGCACTGGGTGACCAATCACGCTGCTGTCGTGCCCAAACTGACCGACATGATCGTACCGGGTGGATGGCTGGCGTTTCAGATTCCCGTCACGGAGCAGTCCGCCTATCAGGTCTGCATCCGCGCGACGGTGACGTCAGAGCGCTGGGCCGATCAACTGGCCGATGTTTGGATGTACAAGGACCCCATGGGCCCCGATGCCTTTTACGACCTTTTGGCCCCATCTTGTGATCCCATCGACATCTGGGTCACCGATTACCATCACGTTCTCGAGGGCGAAAATCCGGTGTTTGATTGGATTCTCGGCACCGGCCTAACGCCCTACCTCTCGGTGCTCAACGAGACTGATCAGGCGGCCTTCATTGCCGACTACAGCGCGCGCGTTGCGGCGGCGTACCCGAAGCAGGCGGACGGCAAAACGCTCTTCTTGATGAAACGAATTTTTGTGCTGGCGCAGAAGCGCTAAGCGGCGTCGCGTTCCCGCACGCGATACACCGCGTTCAAGGCTTCCGTAAACGATACATCATGGCGCACCGCGACAATGGCCTCTGCGGCGGAACGGCATTGCTCGACGTAATCCCGCCCGGCTGCCCGGGCGACTTCGACAACCCGCGTAATGATGCCTTGGACATCATCGAGAACGAGCGTGACCGGCACCGCAGCACCGTTTGAGACGGACGCGAGTCCATCTTCATTTGCAGGGATGATCCTGACTTGATCCATAGTCGTCTTTTCCTCAAAACCTCTATGTATTGTATGTGTTCCGGTCAAAGACACAACATATCGGCCCTTTTGTTAACCTTTCCGGCGAGTCGCAATAACGGATCTGGGCCGATTGCCGAGGGTAATCGCCGAATCGGTCGACACACAATGATCTAGAGCAATTGATGGGAAGCATGTCTGCCAACTATGGCGGCAGTAGGCTTAGACTGTGGTAGCGCCAGACATAGTTTGGGCCTCATCCGCACGCCGTTTACAGGCGGCGACAACGTCCCGTTTTTGATCCAGGGTCATCGTACGCCAAGCGCCGATTTCCTTGAGCGTGCGCAAACAACCGATGCACATCTTGGTTTCTTTATCGACCGTGCAGACGCCAACGCAGGGCGACGCGGGCAGATCATCGGGATTGGTATTGGATGCGGGATTTGATGTATCGCTCATACCCTGATCCCCTATCGTGCTAGAACCCGTCTGGCAAGATAAACGCCCACGAACAGGAAACGCAGGAGCGCGCGGTGACCGATACGTCAGAAACTCTAACGCAACTTGGCGGCATGGCCGACGTGCCCGCTTCACCCGATGACGCAACGCTGGAAACCGTCGCCAACCCCCACAGCGATAGCACCTATCTCATCCGCTTCGCCTGCCCCGAGTTTACCAGCCTGTGCCCGGTGACCGGACAGCCCGACTTCGCCCATTTGGTCATTGATTACGTGCCGGACGGCAAGATCGTTGAGTCCAAATCCCTCAAGCTATTCCTCGGCTCCTTTCGAAACCATGGCGCGTTCCACGAGGACTGCACGATCACAATCGGCAAACGCATTGTCGAGGCCACGGGCGCCAAATGGCTCCGCATTGGCGGCTATTGGTATCCCCGCGGCGGCATTCCCATCGATGTGTTTTGGCAGACCGGCACGCCGCCCGAAGGCCTGTGGATTCCCGACCAAGGCGTGGCGGGATACCGAGGGCGGGGTTAAGCGCGTTCCAACAATAACCGATTAGCGAACAGGGCCGTGATCGTGGGCTTGGCCTGAGCCCCTCTTTGCCGTGTACTCTCTTTAACCAAAATTCGTCGCTTAGGAATTAAGACCCATGGGAAAGTTTGACGGCCGAATCGCCTTGGTCACCAACGCCGGAGGCGCCACCGGAAAAGGCATTTGCGCCCAACTGGAAAAAGACGGGGCGACCGTTGTGGCCGCCGACTTTGACGTCGCTACGGTCGATGGCTGGGAAAAGGGCCTTGCTGCCATTGGGGACGCGCACGGCCGATTAGATATCTTGGTTACCATTTCCGAGGCCAAATACGACAAACCGAAACCCATCGCCGAGACATCACTGGAAGAATTCCGCGCGGTCAATCGCGACAACATCGAAGCGGCGTTTCTGGCGACCCGCTATGGCGTCGTGAAAATGCGCGAGTTCGGCAACGGCGGGTCAATCGTCAATGTTGCGCCTGCAACGGCGACTGTTGGCGTCGCCGGTCAGGCCGCTTTCTGTGCCTCAGCCAATGGCATTCGCATGATGACGCGCGGCGCGGCACTTTCCTGCTGCGAAGCCAAAGACCGTATTCGCATCAACTGCGTGCAGGCGGGCCGTATTGAAGGCACCCCCGACGGCGAGGTTATGGCAGATGCCCATATCCCGCTGGGCCGTGCTGGAACCGTTGAAGACATTGCAGAAGCCGTCGCGTTTTTGGCGTCAGATGAAGCCTATTACATCACCGGCTACGTGCTGCCGGTAGACGGCGGACTCCTCGCCGCTTAAGGCGCGACCGTTTCAGCTAGAATTCCCTCGACCAACCGGTTCGGCAGGTATGACGAATCCCAATCGTCATGCCGCTTGCCGAGACGCAGGATCAAGAGGTCCTCAGATGGAACCACATAAAGTGTGCGATACCCGCCACCTTCTATAAAATAGACGTCGTCGCTGAGAAACGGTTCAGCATGAGGCACGCCGACCGGGTGAATTTCTGAATAAGGTCTGATCGGCACGTATTCCCGGCCCAGCCAGATGTGCATGCCGTAGTTTGGATTGCGCGGCGAGGATGTCGTCATCGTCTCGACCCAGCCTTCAGGCAGGACACGTTTACCATTCGACACGCCGTCATTCAGCAACAGAGCACCCACGCGCATCCAGTTGCGCGGCGTCGTTCTGAAACAACAGTCTATGTGGATTATGCCGTCAGCGCGGTCCATGAAAAAGCTGCCGCGATCCGCACCGATCGGCTGCCATAGTCTTTCTAAGAAGTACTCCTGAACCGGTTTACCAACGGCGCGCTGCACAACGATGGCAATGAGCTGCGACGTAACGTTACTTATGTCGAACAGGCTTCCTGGCTCTCGCACCAAATCATGCTCAAGAGCAACCATGACCGCATCGCCAGTATAAGCCGAGCGTGTGAATCGGTTCCAAGCGCCCGGACCAAGAGGCGGATTCTCTAAACCGCTGGCCTGATACAACAGGTCGCGCAGCGTGATGTCGCCCTGCGGCTCTTCGTTCCATTCACTAATGTAGTCGCCAATACGATCGTCGAGGGCAATCACACCATCCCCAATTGCGAGACCCGCCAGAAGGGCGTTGAAGGTCTTGGTCATGGCTCGGCCCGTCATGAGTTCATCTGGACCCCCAACGTCCCAATAGCGTTCGATTTGGATTTTGCCTTTGTGCACAACGATAAAGGCAGTGCCGCCGGTCTGTTCAGTCCACTGCGCCGCGGTCTCAAGCACCACGGGGTCGATGGTGGTCTCACCCGGCTCCGCGGTTGCGAAAAATGGGCCAGCGGGTTCATCCATGGAAAACGCCGGCTGATAAAAATCAGGACTGGGCTCCATCGGGTTTGCTGGCGGATTGAGGTAGCGCTGCCAGAATATCGGGTCGGAAGAATATTCAATTCCAGCGGCAATGACAAAGCAGACGGCAAGGCCGCCGATCCCATAGGCAAGACTACGCAGCATGTTTCCTATCCCTTGAACTTGCTTTTATCGACGACCAACAGCTCCGGATTGTCAGCCTCAATTTTTTCGAAGTAACTTTCGGGAAGTTGATGAACCCCATCGAGCTTTTTACCGCTCCAGGTCGCGAACATGTGGCCTGGGTTGTCTTCCATTTCGATCCAGGGCGGATACGGGAAGACATACCCCCCGCTCGTACCCATGGGTAAGCGCGTGATGGACTCATCCTCGAACATCGCCCGCGGTGTCCAGTTGTGGGATGTCTCAATGAAAGGCGTGAACCAATTGTCGGGCGGTACCCGTATTTCTTCCTGCTTGATCATGTCGTCTTCGACACGAAACACGGAATAGGTTTCCGTGAACTCCGCACCCTTTCGATCCAGCGGGCGTTTGCCGCCGGGACCGTAAATCATACCCGGGTCTTCGGTCAGGATTGTTGGCGTCACTCCGTGGGTTTTTCCGGTGATCGGGTTCACCATATCTTCGATGAACTCACCCGTATAAACATCGCGCGGATAGGAGGTGTTGTGACCGTGCACTTCAAACAGATTCTCGCCGATTTTACGGTGATGAGAGAACTCAATGCCTTCATAGCGGACGACCGGTTTCACTGTTTTGCCCTCGGCCACGATAAACATGGTGAAAAAGTACCACAGCAGCACGTCCGCTTCGTCTTCCCATGCCCGACCAAGACGGAACTCGGCCTTCATCTTTTCCAGCGGGTCGTCGAAGGAAAACTGTTCAGAAATCACGCGGCCCGTGGCAGGTGGCATGTAGGTTGCGGCGACGTGATTATCCGCTTTGACGGCACTGGCGCCCAAAACGGTAGCCGCGCCAGCCGCTGGAATGGTCATGGCTTGGCGGCGTGTTAGACCGCTATCAACCTCACCAGTGAGCGCACGTTTCATAATATCGAGCATCGTGTCTTTTCCTATTCGTTCTAAATTTTAGCTGTGCTCAATGATGACTTTACCGATGCCATCGTGTTCTCGTTGGTAGCGGAAGGCGTCCGCTGCATCTTCGAATTTAAAGCGCTTGGTGATGACTGGTTTCAAGCCATTAACAGCGTAGGCTTGAACCATGTCACTGAGCATCTCAACACTGGCATTGCTAATTGCCTTCATGGTGATGTTCTTCATGTAGAAGCCCGGCATCTTGGGCAGCTGCTCGGGCAGTCTTTCAGTCCCGATCATCACCACATAGCCATTGACCGCAGTGCCCATGAGCGACTGGTCCAGCGTCCGGCGGCCAACATTCTCCAGCACGATATCCGCGCCATGCCCATCGGTGGCATCCATCACCGCCTGCCCCCAATTCGGATTGGAGCGATAATTGATGCCGATGTCGGCGCCATGTTCTTTCATGTCTTCGAGTTTTTTGTCGCTGGACGAGGTCACCACGACTTTTGCACCACTCGCTTTCGCCAGCTGCACGCCGAAGGACGACACGCCGCCAGTGCCCAAGGAAAGAACCACATCGCCGGGCTTGACCCGGGCGACTTCATATAGTGCATGCCAAGCGGTCACCCCGGACGACACAAACGTCGCCGCGGTTTCTTCCGACACGCCTTCAGGCAATTTAACCAGCGCTTGGGCGGGAAGATAGGCGATCTCAGAAAGCCAGCCATCGATGTTGTTGCCGACATCACCGATGTAGGATTGCTCGGGATCCCACGGCCCTTTTACCCACGACGAAAAGTGGGTGGCCGTGACCCGATCACCGGGTTGGACCTGGGTAACACCGGCCCCAACCTCAAGCACCACACCTGCCCCTTCGCTGATGGGAATACGGTCGCCAGGCCGACGCCCACGCGGAATAGGAAAGCGGTTGGAAATCAAACCATGATCGCGGGCGTTGATCGACGTGGCCGTCACTCTGATCATGACCTGCCCCGGGTTTGGTGGGTCAATCGGACGTTCGACAAGACGTAATGTCTCCGGTCCTTTTTGCTCACCAATTTCAAAGGCGCGATAGGTTCCAGCCTCGGACTGCGCGAGTTGATTGCCCGGGCGTCCTAGCGCTGCCCGACCACTGACCAGGGCGCCAGTTGCACCAGCGACGGCTGTAAGTGCGTTTCGTCTACTGACCACTAATCTCTTCCTAACGAATTTCTCAAATTTCAAACGGCGCTGGGCGATCGAATTCATCCCAGCGTGGTTCCAATAGTTCTGGGTATTCGCGTTCCATGCGGTCGAGAATTTCGCGGGGCAATTCAGAGGGCCCATTCACTTTTTTGCCATCCCAGAAGCCAGTGAGATGACCATGCTTGTATTCTTCGGGCATATTGAGCCAAGAGTAATATTCGAAAGCGTAGTGACCGCAGAACTTTACCGGCAGTGACGTTATGGTCTCATTGGCGTACAAATCCATTTCAACCCAACTACAAGAATTCTCGATATGCGTTGCTGGCCAATCCGGCGGGGCACTGCGCACGCTATCGAGTTTGATTAAATTGTCTTCGATGCGGAACTGGCGAAAGACCTTCTGGTAGCTGCCATCTCCACTGAGGTTGCGAAACCCTATGGGGTTGCCGACCGTACCAGGATCATGGAGCAACAATGAGACCGGCACCTCGACGCGTTCGTCTGTGATTGGATTGAGAACCGTGTCAGTGAACGCGTTGGTTTTGATGTCGCGCGCAAACGAAACGTTGTGGGCGTGAATGCGGTAGTTGTTATTTCCGAGATGGCGGAAGTAACTGTACTCGATACCTTCGTATCTCATCAAAGGTTCGGGTCGACGACCACCGGGAATGATAAAAACCATCCAGTGATACCAGGTCAGAGTTGAGCCCTGGTCCTCGACCAAATCCCGGCCCATGCGAAACTGAGCCCGGAATTCTTCGGCAGGATCGTCGAAGTAAATGAACTCGGACGTGGTTTGGCTGATCGGCGGACTGACAGACTTGAGGGTCTGGGATTGGGCAGCTTGACCACCGATCAATGCGGTGCTCGCGCCAGCTGCGGCTGACAATACATTGCGTCGCGTCACCATGGGCCGTCTCCTGATATTGAGGTCATCCAGTTCTATCGGTGATTGTGTCCCACCCGGTGCATTCAAGCACCCCTGGCCGACCAGTGACCAAAATAAACTGACGGGATTGGGCTTTGACAGCTGGGTGTCATGGTGTCCCTAACGTTTGAGTTGGATTTAAGGAACACACGATGGGCGCACTCGACGGCAAAGTTGCCATTGTCACGGGCACCACAGCCGCCAGCATTGGCCGGGCCTGTGCTATGGGATTCGCCATGGCCGGTGCCAAGGTGGTGGTCACCGGACGGACGGTCGCCGGTGGAGAAGAAACCGAAACGCTGATCCGCGACGCAGGCGGCGACGCTTTGTTCGTGCGTCAAGATGTAACAGTGGAAGAAGACTGGGAGCGGGTAATCAAAACAACCGTCGACACCTATGGCCGTCTCGATTTTCTCGTCAATAATGCGGGCGAAGCGATTGTTAAACCGGTTGAGGAATTGACACGGGACGATCTTATTTTTCTGCGCCTTGTTGATTTGGATGGGCCGTTCTTGGGCATGAAGCATGCGTGGCCACATTTGGTCGCGGCGGGTGGCGGTGTCATTCTGAACATGAGCTCCATCGTCGGCCAGAAAACAAACCCACGGAGCACCGCTTATGGTGCGATCAAAGGGGCGCAGTTGGGCCTAACACGAACCGGGGCCCTAGAAGGCGCGGCGGTCAATATCCGCGTCAATTCGGTTCATCCCGGCATGATTTGGACCGCCGGTGTTCCTGATGTCCTAGGCCCGGACGCCGAGAAGAAGAAACCCATGTTGGCGGCTCGAATCCCCTGGGGAGAGACCGGAGAGCCTCATCATGTGGGAGATCCGGTCGTTTATTTGTGCTCTGACGCGGGCAAATACATCACCGGCATTGAGTTCAATATCGACGGCGGGGCTGGCGCCGGCTGACTTTTTTCCCCGGCTTGCATCCAACCGGGCCTCCTCACGCATCTAGTCTATAATCACGCCGTACGTCAGTGAGACGCGGCCCATAGACTGAGGAGTTGCCCCGATGAATGCCGAACAAATCACACCTATTGTATTGTTGTTGGCCCTTGCTGTGGTTGGAGTTTTTTATCTTCACTACCGCCATCGCACACGCGCCCAGGTACAAGAAACCATCCGCAGCGCGATCAGCCAGGGCGCCCAGCTCACACCGGAACTTGTTCAGGTTCTTGGTGAACCAGCCGTGGCAAAGAATTCTGATCTCCGGCGTGGCGTCATTCTTCTGTTCTTTGGTGTCGCGCTTTTCTTTTGCGGAATCATTGCAGCGATGTTCGGCAACGATGACGGCGGCGCTGCCTTCTTCATGGTGGTCTCGACCTTCCCGCTCTTGGTGGGAACCGCCTACCTGTTGCTTTGGAAATTCACAAGAACGAGCCAGGATGAATAAAGCCAGGTCAAGATACCGACCGGCACATGCCGCAGTCAGACGAAGACCTAATCGTCCATGTCCTCGCGCTTGGGGACATGAACGCGTTCGGGGATTTGATCGAGCGCCACCAAGATCGGGTGCGCCGCACATTGTTGCGCCTGACGTCGGGCAACAGGGCGGAAGCCGACGACTTGGCACAAGACGCGTTCATTCACGCCTACAACAAACTGGCCACCTATCGCGGACCCGGATCCTTTGGACCGTGGCTCTCGCGTGTCGCGACATCACTGTTCTTGCAAGCCAAACGCAAGGAGGGGACGGCGCGGACGGCATTGGCGGAACTGGGCTCAGAAGACATACCGGTCACGCGCCAACCCGATGCTGAAACCTTCGATCTCGACGACGCATTGGCGACATTAAACCCAGATGAGCGCAGCGTTGTTGTTCTTTGCTTCGGTGAAGGCATGAGCCATCGCGAAGTCGTCGAGGTCACGGGATTGCCATTGGGCACGGTCAAATCGCACGCCAATCGGGGCCGCGAAAAATTGAGACGAATTTTGGGCGACGGATAAGGACACCGCCATGACAGAGAATCAAAACGACACAAATGACACTTATGAACGCGACAGTTGGCTGACGTCGGTCTTTGCAGCTGCTGCTGGGCCGTTCGTCGACACCGCTTTTGCGGAGCGCATACTCGCGCGACTGCGCAAGCGAGCGCGCGTCCGGACCTCGGTGATCTTTGGCACCATTCTCTTCGCCGCCGCGATCACTGCATGGCAAGCCGCTGGTTTTGTTGGGTCCTTGCCGACAGTGGATATCAGCCTGATCAAAGCCCCCGAATGGTTGGCCGATACACGGACCAGCGTCGCTTTAGCCGGGGTTATTGCAGCGGCGTTTGCCGTATGGATGGTCGCCGAAGAAGCGTAGCGCAAATGATCAACTAACGGTGGTCGTGTGATATCGTGAGCGGGACATAATAGCACGCCCCCTTGCGAGGAAACCTCATGGCAACCATGCGCGGCAGTATGGATAGTTTGAGTGACGAAATGGTCGAGGCCATGAACGTCACCCGCGAATTCCTAAGCAATCGGAATGTCGAGAAGGACAAGCTTGATTCGATCGCGCCGAAGGTGGGCGACCCAGCACCGGATTTCTCCGCCGAACGACTATCACAAGACGGCGCTCGAACCGGAGAAACCGTTACGTTGTCCAGCTTGCTCGATAAACCCGTAGGCCTGTTGTTTGGGAGTTACACCTGCCCGATCTTCCGCGACCAGCTGCGGCGGTACGAGAGCATTCATCAGACCTTCAAAGACCGGGTCAACTTCCTGTGCATTTATATTCTCGAGGCGCACCCGGAAGATGGCTGGCGCGTCCCACACAATTGGGACAAGGACATTAACATTCCAACGCCCCAGAATTTAGACGAGCGCGCCAAAATCGCCAGCCTGTGCCGTAGCAAAGAGGGTTTCACAATCCCCATGGCTCTCGACACCATGGAAAATGAACTCCTGACCCTGTATGCCGGAACGCCAGAGCGCCTATACGCCATCGCCATCGATGGCACCGTACGCCACAAGTCATCAGTCGGTCCGTTCGACATGGACGATGTGGATGCATGGGAGCGCTCTCTGGGCGACCTCGTTGAACCGCCAAAGGACAAATAGATGGGTGTTTTAGACGGACGGGTAGCAATCGTGACCGGCACAACGGCCGCCAGTATTGGGCGCGCCTGTGCCATCGCCATTTCGGACGCCGGGGCCAAGGTTATCGTGACTGGTCGTACCGTTGCCGGGGGTCAGGAAACCGAGCGGCAAATCATCGAACGCGGCGGCGACGCCCTCTATGTTCGCCACGACGTACGGGAAGAAGGCGACTGGCAGTCCGTCGTCAACACCTGCATCGCCAAGTATGGACGACTTGATATTCTGTTGAACAACGCCGGGGAATCGAAAGGCGGGCCGATTGAAACCCTGACAATTGACGACCTTCATTTTCTACTCGGGGTCAACGTGGATGCGCCATTTCTCGGCGCCAAAACCTGCTGGCCCCATCTGGTGAAAAGCGGACAAGGCGTGATTCTCAACATCTCATCCCTCACCGCGCAACAGCCGGGTCCGGGCGGTACGCTCTATGGCCCGTCCAAAGCCGCGCAAAACGCCCTGACCCGGGCGATGGCGATGGAAGGCGCGGATGCCGGTATCCGTGCGATCTCTATTCTGCCTGGACTCACCTTCACCGATGGCGTGCTCGATGCCCTTGGCACCGACACGGAACGCTACAAGGAACCTTTGGCCCAGAAAATTTGGATGGGCGAATGGGGTAAATCAGAGCATATCGCCGACGCCTGCGTGTTTTTGGCATCTGACGCGGCCCGCTACATCACCGGCATCGAGTTTAATGTGGATGGCGGCGGCATCGGACAGACGCCTGACCACAGCAAGAGTGGCAACAAATTCGGTCTTTCGTCCTAACGCCGTGCATAACAGAGTTACACCAATCCCATGACAACACTTGCAGGAAAAACCGCACTGATTACTGGTGCGGCGGGTGATATAGGTGCAGCGATCGCACGTCGCTTCGTCAAAGAAGGCGCGATCGTTTGCATCGCCGATATTAATCAAGACGATGGCAATGCATTGGCGGGTGAACTTGGCGAGCCCACATTTTTTGCCTCGCTGGATGTCACCAAAGAAGATGATTGGCGCATGACAATGGCGACTCTGCTCTCTCGACATCAAAGCCTGGATATTTTGGTCAACAATGCTGGCACGTTGGAAACCGGTACGATTGAAGACACCGATCTCGCGATGTGGCAAAGCATCCAAAGCACCAACGCAACCAGCACGTTTCTTGGCTGTCAAGCCGCAGTGCGCACCATGAAACAAACCGGCGGTGGGGTGATCGTCAACATGGCGTCTCAGGCCGCCGTTCGGCCCCGCCCTTCGACCCTCGCTTATGCTGCGTCGAAAGCAGCCATTGTGAATTTAACCAAGACGGTCGCTTCACATTGCGCCGACAACAAATACAACATTCGCTGCAATGTGGTGATGCCCGGCGCGATTGATACCCAGATGATTTACAAGAACCAAGTCGAGGGTGAGTCAGACGACGCATTCGTCGAAGCGGTTAATGCACGATACCCTCTCGGGCGCATGGGCACCGCGGACGAAATCGCCAGCGCCGTTGTCTTTCTGTCCTCGGACGAAAGCCGGTTCATGACCGGTGCCCAATTGCGGGTCGACGGCGGCGGCACAATTTAGGCGTTAGCCGCCGAGCAGGGTGGTATCGACAAGATGCGCCAGCACGTCAGACGGATCAGTTCCAGACACGGAATAGCCTTCCTCTAGAGGCGCGACCGCTTCGGCGGTCTGGAGCGAACTGTTTGTGGTCACGGCAATTTCGTATGTCCCTTGGTTCAGGCTGGTAAAGCCGCTGGCGATCACAATGTAGGTGCCCGAAACAGTTGGCGTGAACGTAATGCGAGACTCAGGACCCGCGCCGCCGTCATCATTTTGCGCCAAGGTCGTGCCGTCGGCATTCTGAAGCTCAAGGTACGGATCAGTGAGTGTACCCAAACTCGAAACACTTCCCCGCAGATCGATGGTGTATGATGTGCCAGCGGTCAGCTCGATAAATACACCGTCGCTATCGTTGGGCTCCCCGATATCGCCAACGAACGTTCCGTCAACGAACATTTCAATCTCGGTTAACAGACCAGACGGCGTATCGTCGTCTCCTTCGCTGACCACGACCCCGGGATAGGGGGAAACGGTTTGTTCGGTAAACAATGAATACGTTCCTGTTCCGCCGCCGACAGCTGGCGTGTGAGCGGACAGGTAGTAAGTACCGGAGTCTTCCGGTGTAAAAATAATACGCGAGGCCGAGAGAACACCGCCGTCCTCGTTTTGCCTGAGGATCGTGCCTTCGTCGTCCCGCAGCACGAGAAACGGGTCTTCCAAGGTTCCGTTGCCTGAGTCCTCACCTTTGAGATCGAAAATATATCGAGACCCACCGGTTAGTTCGACGCGGACATAATCAATATCGTCCAGCGAGCCGATTTCCCCTTCAAACGTGTCGCCAATCAATAGATCTATATCTGTCGATACAGACGCCACCGCGTCTGTCGGCCCTTCTTGAACAATCAGGGGGATCGGACCGTCCGGCTGAGAGGCGACGACCCTGTAAGTTCCGCCTGCCGAACCCGTCGTTCGCACGGACAAGAAATAATGGTCTGACACCGACGCTGTGTGGGTCAGGACATGTCCAGAGCCGTCGTCTTCGCTCGATGTGATCACATTGCCGAATTTATCACGCAACTCGAAAACCGGATTGGATAACGTCCCCTGTTCAGACTCCGTGCCTTGAAGTTCGAAAGAGTACTCAAAGCGTGCGGTGAGATTCACTCGAATATAATCGGTGTCCTGAGGCGTACTGAGTGAACCGCTAAAGGTGTCGCCCGGGTCAATCCCAATGTCACTGACATTGCTGCCGGGAACATCATTGCCACCTTCCGATACCTGCATACCGGGATTTACATCGCTATCTAAGACCGTGCGCTCATCGGGCGTCGTGACCAGTGTGTAAGTGCCGCCTACGACTTGGTTGGTGGTGACTTCTAGGTAATACGTGCCAGAGACCGTCGGTGTGTAAGTGATGCGTGAGTCTAAGCCGACACCGCCATTGTTGTTGGCCGTTAGAAGTTGTCCCTCTGAGTTATTCAGTTCGAAGAACGGATTCGCAAGAGTGCCAGAACCGGAGTCCGCACCTTGAAGATCAAAGGTGTAGGTCACGCCGGCCGTCAGTTCGATCCGGACGAAGTCGTGGTCCGTGCCATTAGCAAGCCGGCCTACAAACGTGTCACCTGAAATCAACACATCAGACGTCGCAATCGATCCGGGACTATCAGAAAGGCCCTCTGAGATCGTAATGCCCGGAATGGAAGGCGGCGTAATATCGACCGCTGTTAGCGTGTAACTGCCCGTTCCTGAACTGAATGCCGAGGCAACAAGATAAATCGTGCCAGTTTCAGCGGGCGTAAACGTAATGCGCGAATTTAATCCGGGGCCACCATCATCATTGAAAGCTAACGACTGACCTTGAGCACCACGTAAATCGAGATAAGTATCCGCAAGTGTATTGCCCGTGAGATCAAACCGATAAAGCCGATTGGCAACGACTTCGATAGCGAACCAATCTTCATCACCACTTATTTCAATCTGTCCCGATTGCGCACCACCAACCACGAAAGAACCGTCTGTCGCAATACTGTCCGTTGGAAAGTCATCGAAAACAGTACCGCCACCGCCCTCACCGCCATACAAGGCTTGCGCACCCGCGATATCGTCAGCGGTCAGGCCTGTAAGTGATGTGTTGATGAACGCCGACATGATCGACGAGACGTCATTCTCATGATCCAAGCCGATCGCATGCCCAATTTCATGGAGAACGGTGAGGTAAAGCTCGGATGAGTCGCCGACACTGTTGTAGTCAGCACTATCCAAAATGATGTTCACCCGGATGAGCGAGCCACCGAAACTGGACGTGTATGCGACGCCTAAGGTCGAGCCGTTGCCGTCGACCGCTCCGATGCCGAGGCGGATATCCACGTTTGAACCATCTTGGACTTCAACAAAATCGATATCAGAGACGGCTTCCCATGCATCAAACGCAGCCCGCACTTCATCTTGATAAAAACTTGGCATGGGGAAGTCGTAGGTAACGTCGGCCGGCTGGTTGCCGCTGTTAAACGTCGCAAAGCTCCAGGTAACAATGCCACCGGTGGTGCCGTTGACCGGGCTGCCCCACTTGACGTTGAGAAATTCAAAGGAGGGTCCTTCGTATTGCGGACCAGTCGTACTGCTCGTGTCGTCAGACGGCGCAGGAACGGCGATCGGGCCTTGGTCTGGCTGGTATACGTAGGGAACAGGGGTCGACATCACGTCCTCTTCAGCCGCATAGAGCGCGCGCACACAAGGGTTGCATGCCTACGCCTTCAATACTTTAACGCATGAGAGCCCTATAAGGATGTCAATTTTTAGGCAGGTTTTGTGAGTTTTTTGCCCACGAATGGGGCCGTAACCGTGTACCCAGCTAGTCGTAGTGCTTACCGAAGCCGAGCAGAACAACGGTGTCTTCCAAATTCTCAGCAACGTGGCTCTCTCCGGGCTCCGTGAAAACGAAATCACCGGGCCCAAGAATTTCGCCCGACAAATTAATTTTTCCAGAAATTACGAACATGATTTCCCAACTGTCGTGGGTATGTTCAGCGTAGTCCGCGCCCTTCTTGATCCGGAACAAATCGAACGCCACATTCTCGCCGTCGCGCCACAGGTCTGCCCGCTCGATGCCTTTGACACCATACTCTTCGGAGTACGGCTTATAGGCTTGGTCCGTTGTACGCACGATCTTCATTCGAGGATCTCCTACACGAGGCGTTTGCCGCCGTCACAGGGCAGAACAAGCCCAGTCAAAAAGCCGTTTTGAATACACGCCAATACCGCATTGGCGACATCCTCCGGTTGACCAATACGACCGACCGGCGTGTCCGCCGCCGATTGGGCATACATGCCTTCACGGATTTCGTCAGGGATGCGGCTCCACGCTTCCGTATCAGTGAGCCCAGGCGAGACCGCATTAACGCGGCGTGGTGCCAGTTCCACTGCTAGAGTTTTAATAACACCCTCGAGAGCACCATTGACCGCCCCGAGCGAGGATGCAGACGGCACGGCCGCGATGGCCGATGCACCGGTGACCAAAGTCATTGTACCCGTATCCGACAATCTCTTAGCGCCGTGATGCATGGCAATGAGATAGGGCCAGAACTTACCGTCGAAAGTTTCACGCACACCTTGCACTGGCACTTCGGTGAACGGTCCGAGCGCGGCGCCTCCGGCGAGCGAAATAACGAGGTGATCTAGATTTTGAACGCCCTCGAAGAATGTGGCCGCCGCCGATTCATCTGCACAATCGACAGAGGCTGTAGCAACGCCAGAGCCCAAAGAGCCAGCGGCCTTGGTTAGTCGCTCGTCGGAGCGCCCAACGATGGTGACCGCCGCACCTGCGGAGAGCAAAGCCCTCGCCGAGGCAAATCCGATACCACTTGAGCCACCGACCACGACGGCCGTTTGGCCCGAAAGTGTGCCGTCTACTGTCATTGGGGCCCCTCCTTGGGCTTACTCTTATTTTGGGCAACGTGTTAGCGTCAGGTTAGCCCATAACCAGGCGGACACAACACGCCCGATTGCGTTGTTGGGACGAACCCCGCAAAATCATTTCACATGACAGAAGAAATTAGGATTGGTTTACACATGAGGTCTCTTGTACGGCTGGCGATTTTGATCCTGTTCATAGCCGCGCCCGTCGGTGCCGCCGCCGAAAAAATCATGCGCATCGGCCTTGTAAGTTTGCCTCAAGACCTGGGCAATCCCTACGGTTCCTACACAATCCCAACCGTAACCCCGGGTCTGGCGGTTTTCGACTCCCTTACGGTCGTAGATATCGAAGGCACATTGCAGCCTTGGATCGCCGAACGTTGGGAATCGATTGATCCACTCACCTGGCACTTTACGCTCAAGCCCAATGTCACCTTCTCGAATGGCGAGCCCTTTGACGCCGCGGCTGCTGCGGCTGCCCTAAATTACTTTGCCTCGGGTGATGGCTTGATAGAGGTGGTTGCGCAGTCAGTCATCGACGTCGCCAGCGCCCGTGCCATCGACCCGCTGGTTCTAGAAGTCAAAACCAAAGCGCCAAATATTCTACTGCCCCGCCGATTGTCGGGCATCCGTATTCCGGCTCCTGGACCTTGGGCAGAGTTGGGGCGACGAGGTTTTGCTCAAGCACCAGTCGGCTCAGGACCCTTCATCGCCACCCGTTGGGGCACCACTCAAGTCGACTTGATCGCTAATACCAACTCTTGGCGCGCACCCAAACTCGATCGCATCGAAGTCAAAGCGGTTCCAGAAATCACGACACGCGTACAGGGGTTGATCACGGGCGCTCTTGATATTGCACTCGATATCGGACCGGACGACGGCCCCATCCTTGAAACCGCCGGCGCCCAGTTGAACATTCGCCCGTCTGGGCGAGTCCAGTTACTGACGTTCATGTCTATTGGCGACTCTCCTCTTGCTGACGTGCGCGTTAGACAAGCCCTCAACTATGCCGTCAACAAACAGCAAATCATCGATATCCTCCTCGGTGGAGCGACGGAACCGTCCGGCCAAGCGGCGGTCAAAGCGTCCTTCGGCTACAATCCAGACGTTCCAGCCTATCCCTATGACCCGGACAAAGCGCGCGCACTTCTTGCCGAAGCTGGTTACCCGGATGGGTTTGATCTTCCCGCCGATATGACGCCCGGCGCCATGGCTGGCGACGGGGCTTGGTATTTGCAGATCGCCAACAACCTCGCGGATGTCGGCGTGCGGGTGACGTATCAGTCCTACCCCTTCACCATGCACATCCGCAAAATTCGGCAGGGTGGTTGGAAAGGCGACGCGTTTGGCATGGATTTTAACAATCTGCCGTCGTTGGACGTGCTGTGGCCACTGCGCATCCATTCCTGCTTGTGGGCCGCACCGTGGCATTGCCGCCCGGAATGGGTGCCCTTGATCGAAGACGCTGAACAAGAATTCGATTTGGAAGAACGCCGCCGCAAAACCCAAGCGCTGGTGCAGCTCTATCACGACGAACCAACGAGCCTTTATCTGTGGGAAATGCCCGGCGTGGACGGGGTCTCCGACCGGGTGTTGAACTATCAACCGCGCCACGCATTCATCAACTTTCATGAGATCGATGTGAAGGATTAGGCAATGCTAGAAACCGTTCTCCTCGTCGCCCATATCACCGTACTGGGCTATTGGCTCGGCTCCGAATTCGTCATCAACAGCGGCTATCGCTATGTCTGCCGGACAGCGTCCCTGCCCTTCGATGAGCGCAACAAGTTGATGGATCACGTCCTCAATGTCGATCAACACGTGCGCTACGCGCTGATCCTACAAGTCGGTCTGGGCTCAGCGCTCGCCGCCTTATACGGATTTATTCCCGGCGGCAGTTCAACAGCCACGATGGCCGGTATCGTGACCGTGATTTGGTTGGGGTTTGTCGAATACATCCATCACGACCGGAAGAACGCATCTGGGGCGATGCTTGGCTTTATCGATCGTGGCATCCGTTATGGTCTGATGGCTGGGCTGGCCCTCGTAGGCATCACCGCCCTCATGGCCGAGAGTGACATGCCCAATTGGCTGGCGTGGAAGCTCATTTTATTTGCGGGTGTCATCGCCAGCGGCGTCGGCATTCGTTATTCGATCATCGATTTCTACCGCACCTGGGCGAAAATTAAAGAACACGGATCAACCCCGGAGTACGAGCAAAGTATTTGGCACATCTATAAGTACGGGACAGGAATTCTGATTGGGCTCTGGGTGTTTATCGCAGGGATCGTCGTCCTCAGCGTTTGGAAACCGTGACGTTGTCTGCTTACGGTTTACAAAATTTTAACAGCATGCGGTCGCTCTCACCAATCGCCTCATAGGGCGCGCGATCATCCACGCCCCAGAAGTTAGGCGGCAAAGACAATGCGCCCTTGGGGTGATCTTTGGTGTCTTTGGGATTCGCGTTGATCTCAGAGGCCGCCAACAATTCGAAACCGCAACCGGTTATGGCGTCGACAATATAGTCCTCGCGCACATAGAGAGTCTTTGCCTGCGGGTCTTGAGGCTGGTTAGGGTCACCTCGATGTTCTTCCAGCGCAAGAATACCGCCCTGCTTTAGGACGTTGAAGAAACTGGCTAATGCTGGCTCAACGTAGTCGCTCCACATCCAATTGTGGAAGTTACGCAGCGTGATCACCATGTCGACAGACTCAGGCGCGGCGTATTCATATAAACCCCGGCCAAAATCGCTCACCTCAACCTGATCATAGAGCTCCGGGTTGGCCGCCAGCTTCGCTTCAAACGCGGCGCGCTGACGCCGGCAAAGACCGTCTTTGTGGTCGGCTGCGAAATGGGGCGCAATCAATTTTCCAGAGCCACGCACGAAAGGAGCGAGTAGTTCCGTGGTCCATCCGGTTGTCGGCCAGATATCGACAATGCACATCTCCGGTGCGATGCCAAAAAAGCCGAACATTTCTATCGTATGGCGGGCCGCGTCCCGCGCCTTATGCGCGCTGGAGCGGTGCTCACCCGCGACAATGTTCTGAAGTTCTTGTGCGTGTGGAAATGCTGCATTGCTCATAAGTGTTCTCCTAGCATTCAGCGTACGCGAAATATAAGAAACGGGGGCCGCTAAGCCTCCGGTTAAGACAGCGCCCTAGTTGCCCCGATAGAAAACGACAGCGGCAATTGCGGCAAGTTTTCCGGCAACCGGAACATCCGCGGCTCATCCGGGTCCGTCACCATCAAAGTCACGTAGGGCCACGCTACGGTTTCATGTTCGTGCAAGAAATCGAGCCTCAGCCCGTTTTCCAGCAAACCACCGATGATCGACGACAACGGATGCGCCCAGTCATAGCTGGCACTGCCGTCCTTCGGTAACGCGTCACCGGTGTAGGTAATCTCTTCGTCAAAATACAACGGGGTATCGGGATCAGTGCGCCATGGAAACTTATGGACCAAGCGCCCCTCCTCCTCTTCCATGATCAGCATTGTTGGGTGACCATCGGCAAGGTAGAGGCGACCGCCTGGCTTGAGCATTTTAGCCACAACAGCAGACCATTTTTTGATATCCGGCAACCACGTGATCGTGCCCCACGTGGTGTAGACGAGATCGAATTTTTTCTTAATGAGTTTCGGGGCGTCGTAAATGTCACCTTCGACAAATTTAGCCTTGAGTCCTGTTTCCTTGGCCAAGCCCAGCGCCGCCGTGACCGCCGATGGTGAAAAATCCAATCCCGTTACGTTTGCGCCACGGCGCACCAGCCCCAAGCTATCCATACCGATGTGGCATTGCAGGTGAAGGACATCGAGCCCGGCGACATTACCGATTTCCTTTGCCTCTATGGGAAACAGCGGGTCCCAACCCGCCTTGAACTTTTCCAACGGATACGACTTCAGATGGATGGGAACGCGACACTCCCAGTTCTTAAGGTTGGTGTCGGCATAAGAGGTCATGAGGCGTCCTCCTGACTGGGCAACAAACCATGCTTGCGCAAACTATTGCGCAGCTGGTGATAGGACAGTCCGAGATAGGCCGCGGCTGCCTTCTGATTGTGACGACACGCATCGAGCGCGTTCTCCAAGATGTTGATCTCGAAAGCCGCCGTTTCAGTTTTGAAGTCACAGGGCATTCGACCGGCGGTAAATGCCGACGATGTTTGTGGCACCTCGGTTATCTTGTCCGATGAACTGGCCGGTGCGGACAATCGATAGGGCGACGCAAACGGGTCCAACACGATCGCGTCGATATCAACGGGAGCATCCGATGGTGTCGTCGAGGCCACCGCACGCTCTGCAACATTGCGCAATTCGCGCACATTGCCGGGCCAGGCATAGCCTTCAAGAACTTTAAGCGCCGCTTTCGAAAATCCGGGAAAGGATGGCCGGTCAAGTTCGTTTGCCATCCCGCGACCAAAGATACCAGCGAGCAAAGATATATCGCCCGTCCGAGCGCGGAGTGGTGGCAGGGTCAATACATCAAAGGCCAAGCGATCGAGCAAATCGTCGCGAAAGGTTCCTTCTTTGGCCATCGCCGGTAGATCGGCGTTGGTCGCAGCGACGATACGCACCGAAACTGTCAGCGTCTCGGACCCGCCCAATCGTTCGAACTCACCATATTCGATAACCCGGAGGATTTTTTCTTGCACGGCCAGCGGGGCATTACCGATTTCATCGAGGAACAGAGTGCCACCATCAGCCCGTTCAAACCGACCTTCCCGCCGCTGGGCTGCGCCAGTGAAGGCGCCCGGCTCAACGCCGAACAACTCAGCCTCCAACAAGCTCTCAGGCAAAGCCGCACAGTTGATGGCAACGAAAGGGGCGCCCCAGCGGGTGGAGAGATAATGCACCCGCGACGCCGACAATTCCTTGCCAGTGCCACGCTCGCCAATAATCAGGACTGGGCGATCGATCGGGGCGACCCGGGACAGGTCGTCCATATGGGTCAGAAAAGCAGGCGATTGACCAAGAGGAGCGGGGCGATCCGTCATTAGTGATTATAATCATTTTATTATGTTTACCGCTACTTATTAGCAGTTATTGCGTTTTAAGGCTCCACCCACATTCTCCCTAAGTCATTGTAATAATTAAGGTTTACTTATTTTCGGCAGTTGGCACGCTTTATGCAGTCTAAGGCCTGATCACTGCGACTGACTTGCGGTGCCAATGAGACGACCAGGAAGAGCCATTCGAATGTCCCGCTTATTTCCCCTTACCCTCGTCGCCGGACTTTGCATTGCGAGCACCGCCGTGAGCGGGCCAGCCGAGACTGATGTTGATCATTGGCTGAGTTGCCGCGGTCTGAAATTGGTCACCGCCTTAAACACCGCACTGGCGCCATTACCGCGCTGGGAGCCGAGACAACAACACGGCCAAAAAGCGGCACTCATTCCAATGACCATCCGCGTGAGCACGACACCGATGCCGCGCCTCAAGACCGTTCCAAACCTCTAAGGACCAGGAGACACACTCATGGGTATTTTTTCCCGCCTTTCCGACATCGTTAACTCCAACCTCACCAGTCTGCTCGACCGCGCAGAAGATCCAGCCAAGATGATCAGGCTGATGATTCAGGAAATGGAAGACACACTGGTTGAAGTTCGCTCAGATGCCGCACGGCTGATCGCCGACAAAAAGGATGCGACACGCCGGATAGACCGCCTCGTTACTGCTCAAGACGAATGGGCGACCCGCGCCACACTCGCCCTGGAGAAAGATCGAGAAGATTTAGCCAAGGCCGCGCTGGTCGAAAAAGCCAAAGTTGTCGAAACCTCTAAGGTCATCGAAGAAGATTTGAACGAACTAAATGATCGTTTGGCCGGCCTAGATGCAGATATCGCCAAACTCCAAGACAAACTGCACGAAGCGAAAGCCAAACAGCAGACATTGATCGCGCGGTCGTCAACGGCTCAATCACGCCTCAATGTCCGTGAAACGCTTTATGACGGCCGTGCCGATGCCGCCCTCTCCCGCTTTTCCTCCATCGAGAAAAAAGTCGACGAGATTGAAGGACGCGTAGAAGCGTATGATATGGGCTCCAACAAATCTCTCGCGCAGGAGATCGCAGAACTAGAAGCTGAATCAGACATCGAGAATGAACTGGCTCAGTTGAAAGGGAGCATGGGACGCGGCACAAAAGCCGGTGCTAAAAAAGAAAGCGACGCCGAGTCTTAAGCCGGCAGCGCAACCAGTAAGAGGACGGTAAAATATGGATTTTCTTCAGTTTCTGTTTGTTCCAACCATTCTCTTCCTCACGGTGCTGGGTCCCTTCTGGGTCATCATGCACTACACAACGAAACGCCGGGAGGCCAAGACGTTGCTGTCGGAAGAAAGTGAAGCGTTGGAAACACTATTAATGGCCGCAGACAAAATGGAAAAGCGCATCGACTCTCTAGAAAAAATTCTCGATGCAGATGACGTAAACTGGAAGGACAAAACCCAATGAGTAAGAAATGGGGCAAGATTTATCTAGATAAAGAAAACGCCTGGATCTCGGGTGTGTGTTCAGGGCTCGCACTCTACTTCGGTTGGGACGTGAAGCTGGTCCGCCTCGGGTTTTTCCTGGGATGCTGGGTCTCACCACCGATCTTTGTCTTGGCCTACTTGGCCATGGCCATTTTCCAGGACCCGCTGCCGACGGAAGATTTAGACTTGGATCTTAGGGCGATGGAAGAAGCGGCCAAGCCAGCACGCCCAGGCTCTGCACGGCGCAAATTCGCCGCCGCTAAAGATCGGTACGCAAATCTGGAAGACCGGCTACGTGCTTTGGAAAGCGTGGTCACATCCAAAGCCTTCCAAATGGATCGCGAGTTGGGCCGGCAATAGCGCTCCCCTAAGAAAAAGCAAAATCCCTCCCCCAAAAACTTCGCTCCGCCCACAGCCGTCCTTGTGAGCGGGGCGTTCTTATGAGCCCTCAACGTCCTCGCGTAATAACTCTAGGGCGAGCCATTCTTCTTCCGCCGCGGCACGACGGGATTCTGCGGCCACTAAGTCAGCCGTCGCTTTGGTAAACCCGTCAGGATCACGGGGATAAAAATCAGCGTCAGCCAGAGCAGTTTGCAATTCGGTAATCTGAACAGCGAGGGCGTCCATTTCTTTCGGCAAACTCTCGAGCGCGTATTTGTCCTTAAACGATAGCTTACCTCTCGCATCGTTCGCGGCGGAGGCCCGACCTTTGGATGAGGATTTACGCCCCTTCCGTTTTTTCTCGACCGATTGTCCACGCGCGCTGTCCATCTCTTCAACACCAGCCCCCCGCTGCGCAATCATATCGGTGTAACCACCGGCGTAATCTAGCCAATGGCCGGGCGCGTCGGATGCGATCACCGACGTCACAACCCGATCAAGGAAGTCTCTGTCGTGGCTGACCAGGAGGACCGTGCCCGCGTAGTCACCCAGCATCTCTTGCAAAAGATCGAGGGTTTCCAGATCCAGGTCATTGGTCGGCTCGTCGAGCACCAGCATGTTGGATTTTTTGGACAGGGCTCGTGCTAGCATCAAGCGTCCCCGTTCACCTCCTGAAAGAACCGTGATCGGCGTGTTCACCATATCTGGGGTAAACAAGAAATCTTTCATGTATCCGATGACATGACGCGGCTCACCCTGGACATCAACATGGTCGCCAGAATCACCCGTCAGCGCTTGGCTAACTGTCCAGCGCGGGTCAAGGGTTTCTCGGTTTTGATCCATTGTCGCGATTTCAAGAAACGTGCCCATACGCACCCGCCCAGTATCGGGCTTTAGCCCGCCGGTGAGCATGTTGAGGAGTGTGGTTTTTCCCGCACCGTTGGGCCCGACAATTCCAATGCGATCTCCGCGTTGAATGCGGACGGAGAAATCTTCGATCACCGTGAACTCGTCGAATGACTTCGTGATTTCCTTGGCTTCGATCACGAGTTTGCTCGATACATTGCCCTCTCCAGCTTGAAGAGAGACGTTGCCCACCCGTTTGCGATGATCGTGCTTGTCTTGGCGCAACGTGTGCAGTGCGTCGAGTCGACGTACGTTGCGTTTGCGACGACCACTCACGCCATAGCGCAGCCAGTGCTCCTCACGAACAATTTTTCGATCAAGTTTCTGTTGGGTCCGATCTTCCTGATCGATGATATTGTCGCGCCAGGCTTCAAAATGCGCGAACCCTTTGCCCAGCCGACGGGTCTGTCCGCGATCAAGCCACACGGTGGCCCGTGACAGCTTCTCCAGAAAACGCCGATCATGGCTAATCAACACAAGGGCTCGGCGTAAACTTTTTAACTCTTTCTCCAGCCATTCAATGGTCGGAAGGTCGAGGTGATTGGTCGGCTCGTCGAGCAATAGGACATCTGGGCGCGGTGCGAGAATACGCGCCAATGCAGCCCGTCGGCTTTCGCCCCCCGATAAATGGGCTGGGTCTTCTTCTCCGGTCAGACCGAGTTGATCGAGAAGATAAGCGGCACGGTATGGGTCATCGCCATCTTCGAGCCCTTCCTGAACATAGGACAATGTGTCCGCATAACCACTGAGATCAGGCTCTTGAGGCAAATAGCGGACCGTGGTCCCGGGCCTGACAAACCGCGTGCCCTCTTCGCACTCGATCAGGCCCGCAGCGATTTTAAGCAGGGTTGATTTACCCGACCCATTGCGGCCGACAAGGCACACAGTTTCCTCGGGCAGAACCATCATCTCAGCACCTTGGAGAACGGGATCGCCGCCAAAGGTCAGGTGAATATCTTGGAGAGTCAGAAGGGGGGGTGCAGCCATGGCGCTGCGTTTATCGTCTCAGGCCGGATTCCGCAAGTAACGTCGGTGTTGAGCTTAGTACATCAGCTCCATTCGACGTCGGGGAATTTGCGCAGTTTTTCTTCGCTCTGCTTCTGTTCGTAGTAGGGAACTTTCTTGCTGTTGGCAGTGCGTGAGCGATTATCGTGGGCTTCTGCCGCCGCGACAATTTTCTCCGCCATGGCTGGTTTGAGCACAACGACACCATCTGAGTCCGCCAGGATAATGTCACCGGGATTCACAATCACTCCGCCACAAATGACGGGTACATTGAGAGACCCAGGTTGCTCGGACCCCTTAGCGGTCGCCGAAACGCCGCGAACGAACAGCGGAACCTGCGGTCGCTCGCGGGCCAACAGTGCAGAATTCATGCAGCTGCCATCAATCACGATACCAGCAGCGCCAGCCAGAGCCGAAGCAATCGTCATCGACATACCCCAAGCAGCAATCTCCGTGTGCCCCCCGGCATCGACCACCAGAACATCGCCGGGTTTGACATATTTGGGTGCCAATTCTCCCATCAGCCGGTCATCCCAAAACTCTGGTCTGACGGTAAACGCGGGGCCACAAATCCGCCACGTCGGATCTAATGGCTTTATGTCCGGATGCATCACCTGGCGCGGCCCGGCCTCGAACCCGGCAACACCGACATGCTGTTTGGCGACCTTACCGATTAAGGCGCTATCCGGCCGGTCAAAGTCTGTGATGATTTCGTGCATGATCACTGCCCCTCGGCTACTGTAATTTCTATGGGTAATCGTACTCTCACCACAACATTTCGCAACGGTACGCTAGGCTTCCTTAGTGCTGCATTGATCCTAACCACGAACGTCACCAGCACGGCAGCGGAAACCACCTTAAAAGTAGCTGTGCAAACCCTGCCCGCTGCGCTCGGCAATGTTCATCGCTCTACCAGCTCTTCGGAATTGTATTCATGGTCAGCAATGTTCGACCCCCTGACAATGGTCGGGTCCGACGCTGTTGTGCGACCCTGGCTGATGACAAGTTGGGAGGCTGTCAATCCAACCACCTGGCATTTTCATCTGCGAGATGATGTCACATTCCATAATGGCGAGCCCTTCAACGCCGATGCGGTCATCAACACGCTGACCTACCTGACATCAGAGGCAGGGCTCCGAGAGTCCTTGTCTCGTGTCGTGAGTTCGGTTGCTGCGGTCCGCGCGCTCGATCCTTACACCGTAGAGATCACAACTCACTACCCGAACCTGATGTTGCCCGCAGAGTTGGGCATCATCCGCATCGTCGCGCCCAAGCACTGGCAAGAGCTCGGACCAGATGCATTTGCCCTCGATCCAGTGGGATCGGGCCCCTACAAAGTCGACAATTGGAGACCCGGAAAAGTTTCCTTGAGTGGCTTTAAAGAAGGCTGGACCGAACCAGGGTTTGACCGCCTAGAACTCATCCAACTGGGTGACCCGACGACGCGCACTCAGGGCGTCTTGGCCGGAACCATTGATATTGCCCTGGTCATTGGGCCCGATGAAGTCGAGACGCTAGAGGCTGCCGGCCATACCCACAACATTAGTCGCGGTGCCGGCGCCATGGGTGTCGCCTGGCTTCAAACGGAAGACGGCCCGATCTCCGACCCTCGTGTTCGCCGCGCGCTCAATTACGCTATCAACCGTGAGGCCTACATCTCCGCCCTCCTCAACAACGGCACTTCGGCCGCTACGCAGGCGTCACCATCCCATGCTATTGGATGGGACCCCAGCCTACCCGCCTGGACCTATGATCCAGAGAAGGCGAAAGCGTTGCTCGCCGAAGCCGGCTACGGAGACGGTTTTGACTTAGTTATTGAGTTGGCGGCCGGTGGCGCCGCTGCCGATACTGCCATTCATCAGGTCATGGGCCAAGACCTCGCCCGCATCGGTGTCGGATTTGAAGTTCGGTCCATCACTATTCCAGACATGATCACTAAATTTAATTTTGGTGGCTGGGAGGGCGACGGCTTCAATATGGATTTTAATACCAAGCCCAGCCTAGACGCGTTGCGGCCGTTCGTCGCTTGCTTGACCCGCAAGCTTTGGCATTGCCGCGACAGCTTGGTCGAAAAGACGCGAGACGCTCAAAGCACCTGGGACCCGGACAAACGCCTAGCGTTGGTCCGCGAATTATTGAAGGCCTATCACGATGATCCGCCCATGTTGTACATGCACGACACGGTTATGTTCGACGGTTTGAGCAGCAGAGTTGTTGGATACGCACCAGTTAATCTCATCGTCAATTACCATGACCTTCGGCTTGCAAACTCCGCCCCCTAACAGCCCGCGCACCCAATTCTCAGCGGAAGTGATGCCACGGGGGCATATTTCTCAATTTCCCACGATATAGGGCCGAATGAGCCCGCCTGAATACGCGCATGAGTTGCTTTTCTACCCAATTCATTTTACTCATTAGTAATATTGAGCATTTGGCATCTGTTATGTTTCGACCTGTGTGATTATGCTGCCCCGCGCCTTGGGGGAGGAGACTGCCTAACGTATCGCGGCAGAAGAAAACCGGGGCACTGCGTTGCCTGTGCGAAAGCGGTGTATGAAAAATTTCGACAAAGACAAACTCGCTGAACTCGATATCTACCTTGGCGAGCCGAACGAACAGGTCAGAGAAGGCATGCGCGCAATGCTGCGCTCTGAAGGGCTACGCCGTACCCGCAGTTTCACACGGATGGAAGATCTCCTGAACGCTATGCGCGAGAGGTCTCCCGATCTCCTCATCATAACCGACGACTTAGACCCTGAAATTTTCCAGATCGTAAAAGATATCCGGCATCACAGACTTGGTCGGAATCCATTTATCGTGATCACCTTTATGGTTAATCCGGAAGAAGACCGTTCTGTCAAAAAAGCAATTCTAGCCGGCGCCGACGACGTTTTGATTAAGCCTGTTGCACCGGGAGCCCTACTGGAACGCGTTGGGCAGCTTGGGAAAAGACGCCTGCCCTTTATTGCGACAACAGATTATGTCGGCCCCGAGCGTCGCCGTGCAAACGATGACCGACCTTCAAAAATACGCCAACTCAAAGTCATCAACACGATGCAGGCTAAACTGGAAGGCAAGCGTGTCACCGCCGCCGACCTCTCTCGCGGTGTTGAGCATTGCATGACCGAGGTGATGGCCGCGAAGCTGGATTCCCATGGCCTTCGCCTTGGCTATGTCTGCAACTTGCTTCTTAAAGCTTATAACGAGAAAGCTATTACGAAAGAAGTTGAAGACAACCTTATCGTGCTCGTCAGCGTTCTCGAAGATGCAGGGAAAACGGCGAAGGGAATCGGTGAAGCTGAACTCTCGGCGATTTGTATCGATTTGGCACGCCAGGTCGAAGAAATGGCGGAGAGATATGAAAATGCGACGGCCGCAGATATTTCACTGATCAGAAAGTTGACCAAGGCGTTTGATTTGGCCAAACAAAGTTCTGGTGCCGCCGTACCAACGCCCACCCCTCCGCCTGAGGACGATAACAATCCAGGAACGGGAAGCGGAGAAGGACCAGGCAACCCTAGCGTGGATAAGGTCGAAGAACCTGACAATCCTGGGACCGGAAGTGGCGAAGGACCGGGCAGCAAACAAGCGGCAGCTCAGTAAAAGAGCCCAACCCTTTAACTTGCGTCAACTGTATCGATGGCCGATCATGGCCCTGTCATCGGCGTTATGCGCCTCTGACCAAGGGTTTCACCAAGTAGCACCAATCACACATGTCCCAACTGGATCGCGCCAATCTCGCCGCCATTACTGTGTACGTTGGTGAAAAAGATTATCACCAGCGCCAAAAGTTGCGGGAAATGTTTGTTGCGGAAGGCATTAAGAACATTTCGACTCATGCCAATGCGCAGAGTCTGCGATCCCTCATGTTTGAGACACCGCCGGACCTTTTGGTTCTATCTGATGACTTCGACGACGACGTCTTCGAACTCGCCAAAGAAGTTCGATTTAACCGGCTTGGACAAAATCCATTCATCATCATTAGCTTTCTGATCAATCCTAGAAACACTGAGAACATTGAGAAGGCGATTAAGGTCGGTGCCGATGACATCGTCATCAAGCCCGTAGACTCTCAAAAGGTTCATGATCGATTGCGCCTTACCGCGAACCATCGCCAACCGTTCGTTGCGACCTCAGAGTACGTCGGACCAGATCGCAAAAGTGAGCAAGACCGTCACCCGGGCGCCAGGCGCGTCGATGTTCTCAACACGTTGAAAGAAAAAGCCAACGGACGAACCTTTGAGCAGTGGGAGCTCAAGGAAGCCGTCGACGAATGCCTTAACAAAGTTGTTGAAGCGCAGCTCTCGAGCCAAAGCATGAAGATGGGGGCGCTGTGCGACGTTATTCTAGAGGCCTATAGAGGCAATCTTGTAACCGTACAGGTGAAGCGCAACTTTGCGGAGTTAACGGAAATCCTTCGCGAGGCGTCAAACATGGCGACGCAGTTGAAAGATGACTCTCTCCAGACCCTTTGCCTTTCCCTCGCCGAGAATGTTTCAATGATGGAAATCAACTACGAAACCCTGGAAGATAGCGACATCGATCTCATTGATAAACTTTCTCAAGCGTTCCGTATGGCCATCGACTCAGCAGCCCAACGCACGCAAAATGAAGAAGAAGAATTAGCAGCGAAATACGAAGGACGTGTCGCAGGCGATGCCATCGACATTTAAACAAGCATTATGACATTCACGTTCCGCGTAGCTGCCTTTTCTATTGCACTGTTGGCCAGTGGCCTCGGCGCAGGGTCAGCCTCAGCTCAGACCGAAACCACCGTGACGCTCAGGGTATCGGCCTACCTCTCCCCGTTGAGCCACAGCGTCCAAAATATTTATGCCCCTTGGATGGAGCGGCTGTCGGAAGTCTCCAATGGGCGCATCAAATTTGAAACCTACTGGGGCGGCGGTCTTGGTCGCAATCCATACAAGCAGTTCGATCTCGTTAAAGCGGGCATCACTGATGTTGGTTTGGTCCAACCCAGCTATACATCCGGCCAATTCCCTCAGATGCAGGCCTTTGAATTGCCGTTCCTGATGCGCTCATCCACAGAGGCGAGCCTCGTGGCGTGGCGCCTGTTTGAACGAGGCCTCCTCGACGGTTTCGAGGATGTGAAATTACTAGGCTTGTGGACGGCAGAGCCGAGCAATCTCTACACGCGCGAACCGGTGGAAAAGTATAAAGACATTGAGACCTTAAAAATTCGCTCGGTCGGCCGTCTAGAGGGAGATTTTCTGAAGCGGTTAAACGCGGTGCCCGAAGCATTGCATCCGGCGGATGCCGTTGAAGCGCTGCGGCGCGGCACCATCGACGGCGCGATTCAGGGGTGGATTGCGATCAACACATTCCAAACCTATCGCGAAACAAGCCACGTGATTACGGCGCCGCTCGGCACAGTCTCCTTTGGCATCATGATGAACAAGGATAAGTGGGACCAAGTCCCAGCTGATCTGCAAAAAATGATCGATGAGAATAGCGGCGCTGTGATTGCGCTTTACGGAGGGCGCGCCTACGACCGGCGCCAGGCAGAGATTTCGACCCGCCTCAGAGAAGAGAAGCACTTGATTTTTGTCGATGCTGATCCGGCTGAACTGAATGAAATGCAGACCTACGTTAAGCCCATCGCCGAAACGTGGATGGCCCGCACTCCTGGTGGCAAAGAGACATACCAGGCGATCCAAGAAATTCTCGCGGACCTACGCCGCCGCGAACGGCAGTCCTAGCGCTATGACTATTCCATCACGATCGACTCAAATCCTCGACCGCGCCGTCGATACCATGGCGGTCATCGGTTTTACCGGCTTAGTCATTATCGCCTTCATGACGGTGGTGGATGTTTGTCTTCGCTACCTCGGAATTTCACGCATTCCGGGTTTGAATGACCTTGAAGAGGTCGCCTTTGCCATTGTGATCGCTAGTTGTTTTCCCGCCGGCCTTAAGAAAGGCAACGCCGTGACTGTGCGCGTGCTCGGAAAACTGCTCGGACACAAAGCGCATAGTTATCTAGACGTCATTGGCGCTCTTTTCATGCTGCTTTTCTTCGGATTGGTCGCATGGCAGTTCGTGTCGTTCACCATTGATTACGCCTCTGCTGGCCGCACGACGTCGACGCTAGAGTGGCCGGTCGCACCGGTTTGGGCCATCGTCAGTCTCATCATGATCGCCTGTGTGGGCGTGCAGGTATGGGTGTTGCGCGGTACGCTCGACGCCGCTAAGGCTGGGGCCCCGGTCGAACATCAAGCAGATTCTCTTTAGGACATGAAATAACGATGGAACCTCCAGTCATAGGCGGCTTAGTTGTTGCCGGCATGTTCGTATTGATCGCCATTCACGTGCCCATCGGGATTGCAATGGCCATTGCTGGACTCGTCGGCACAGGAATGATTATCGGGTTCGAACCGGCCATTGCTTTATTTGGTATTGAGCCCTCTGCAGCCATCGCCAGCCAGGAGCTGGCGATCATTGCGCTGTTCTTGTTGATGGGAAATTTCGCCGCCGCCGCGGGATTATCTGGCGATCTTTATCGCTTAGCCCAAGCCTTTCTCGGCCATCGCAAAGGCGGATTGGCGATGGCAACGGTCGCAACCTGTGCTGGGTTTGGCGCGGTCTGCGGCTCCTCGCTCGCGACCACGGCAACGATGACTCGCATTGCCCTGCCCGAAATGGAAAAGCGCGGATACTCCCGACGGTTATCAACTGGATCAATAGCCGCCGGCTCAACTTTAGGCATTATTGTTCCGCCGTCGGTCCTGTTGGTGCTGTACGCCATCCTTACGGAGCAGTTCGTCACTGCCCTTTTCGTCGCCGCGCTCGGTCCTGCCGTGATCGCAATCTTTCTCTATATGTTTTCTGTCATGGCTTATGTCCGGGTCGCCCCGAATGCGGGACCGGCAGCGGAGCGCGTCCCCTGGACAGAGCGCCGCCAGGTTCTCAAGAAAAGTTGGGGGGTCGTCGCCCTAGCGATCATCGTTTCAGGCGGTATCTACTCGGGAATCTTTACGGTCAACGAGGCAGCAGCGGTCGGGGCAGCGGTAGCGATTGCTTTCACCGCGTTACGTGGTCGCCTCAGCCGCAGCGTGTTTTTTGAGAACTTGAAGGAAACAGCGGCGAGCACGGCGCTGATCTATCTCATCATCATTGGCGCATCGATTTTCTCCTATGCAATCACACTGTCGAATCTGCCGGATATCATCGTCGGATCGATTGAAGACCTTGGCCTACAGCCGCTCATGGTCATCCTCCTGCTTGAGGCCATGTACATCATTCTCGGTTCGATCTTCGACACCGTCGCCGCCATGGTCATCACCCTGCCCTTCGTGTTCCCGCTTATCACGGGCATGGGGTACGACCCGATCTGGTGGGGCGTGATCAATGTTGTGGTGATGGAAATGGGCATGATTACGCCGCCCATCGGGCTCAACGTATTCGTTATGCACGGTATGGCCAAGGACATCCCCTTGAGCACAGTTTACGGAGGGATCTGGCCATTCCTCCTCTCGGACGTTGTTCGTTTGCTGATCCTCACCTTGTTCCCAGTTCTGACTCTGTGGCTGCCAAAAGCCATGGGGCTGATGTAAACCCAGCACGAGGCGCACGATGGAAGAGACAACAGAGTCAGGTGGCGTTCTTCAATGGCTCGGTGAAGTTATCGGTGGATTTCTTGCCGGTATCCCACCCGCGATTGGGAATTTCTTCACGGGTGTCGGCGAAGGCGCTGGCGTCCACGGCTTCTTGGACTGGACCGCGTTGATTTTGGGAATCGCCTTGCTGCTCTCAGCTGTTAAGGGTCTCAAAGGCGGCGGCGTAGTGGGGCCAATTCTACGAGGCGCTATTGGTGTCGCCCTTATGGGCTGGGCCGTATCCTAAGCGATTATTCGTCACCGAGCGGATCGGAGTCCTTATAGGGGTCCGTGACCTCACCACGCCACTTAGCCTTGATGCGGTCACCCAGCTTTTTATGGTTCGCCCACTCTTTTTCAGATTGTGCCCGTTTCTTTTCGCCTTCGCGCATAGCCACCAAGACAAGAAGCAAAAGGATGGCCAAAATACCAAGCCCCATCCACATGCGGTCGCGCTCTTCTTGTTCGATAATCGCGCGGATCGCCGGTAAACACTCAGGCAAATCCAACTCACAATCTTTGCGCATTTTGAATTGACGCATTTGGTCGTTGACCAAGTTGCCGAGCCGCCGGGGCTCATCACTCGGGGTAACTGCGATTCCAGCTTCAGGTAGCACGCCGCCTGGCAGTTGTGCAGCAGCGGGGGGGATGAAGAGAAGACTGAAAAGGAATACGGCCAGATATCGTGTCATCACGGGTGGTGGACCCTGCTAGTGAAGTGAGCCTCATTTTGACACTGGCGACGAACGGCTGCAACCAACGGCAGGAGAACGCGTCACGGCACAGTGTAACTGCCGCTTTCTTTGCCTTGGCCGAACAGACAATTCGCCTGTACCTTGCACTTTGAACATTGTTTTGACGGATTAAACATAATTGTGCGCCTTCTCACATTCACGCTCATTGGTCTTCTCTGCTGGTTTGTCCCACCTCCGGCCTTCGCCGAAGATGATCCAGACTACGCCGCAATGATTGATGATGACGGCAAAGATTTTGCTTACCTGGTCTGTTCCGACTGCCATGCCATGCAGCATGTTCTGCAAAAACGATACAGTCGCCGAGGTTGGCGCGATGCGATGAAACGCATGACACATGACTTCGGTATGGCCGAGCTTGAGGCCGAAGAAACGGTTCTCATTCTCGACTACCTCGTAAAGCACTACAGCCCTGGGTCTGGTCGCTAAACCGAGACCATGCCGGTTAGACCATGATTGTCTGACTACCGGTGTCGTTGATCGGCTCAGCACCATCGTCGGTAATCAACATCAAATCCTCTAAGTGCGACGACCCACCCATGCCGGTCGCCCCCATAGGGCAATCAATGCTCAAGACCATGTTCTTCTCAAGAACGATATCTTCCCGCGGCGGCGAACCGGCACTGCCGACATGGTCCGCGTGATAGAGACCAACACTGTGCGGTGTGAATGAAATTGAAAAATCAGCACCCATTTTTCGCAACGCTTCTTTCCCCATGCGCTGCACCTCGGAGAACGTGAGTCCGGGTTTGATCCGCTCGCGGATATGATCCCAAGACTTACCGGTCAGTTCACTGACCCGCCGCATGGCTTTGGATGTTTCACCGATATGGACAGCCCGGGCGAAATCGCCGTGATAACCCATGTATTCGCTGACACAGTCGATGGAGAAGCATTGGCCATCGTGCAACTGCGCCTCATAGGTGGGAGAACTCACACGATCAATCACCAAGAACACGCCGCGCATGCCGCGCGAGGCGACAGCTGTAAAATACGCTGTGCGTAATTCACGGACATCAGCGCCCGCTCTCACGGCGCTGGCTGCCTCTAGTGCGCCATCAGCGTTCGCCTGGGCGGCATAGCGCATCAACGTAATTTCGGCATCGGATTTGACCGGGCGAATACGGCGCAAAGCGTCATCTGCCGACACCACAGTCGCCTCTTCAGCAGCATCTATAACAGAGCGCATCACCGGCTCAACATCGGCCGCGATCCGACCCTTCGCCACGCCGGTATCCTTCAACGCATTGGCGAGTGCGAATTTGAGGTTCGGGCGCGCCGCTTCGGCCTGAACAGCGCGCTCAATAATGCTAAGCCGCGTGGTTTCTATGAGGTCCAGGGGGGCTTTCTGGAGATCGGGATACAACGGCAAGTCATCCATCCCGAGTTCTGAATCATCGACCATTTGCGCCGGCCCGCGATACAGGTAGGCCGGATAATCGAGATGCCGATGATCCATAGCAATCGTGTAGTAGTAGAGAAACGCTGGGGCAATCAAAGACAGTCGTTGCTCTTCCCGCCGGGTGATGACGGCATAGACGCCGGGCGTGTGCCCCATCTTCGTGGCGGTCAGATCTAGGCCAGTGGCGTGATAAAGATTGGTGCCAGCCCCGACCACGATGGCATCGAGCCCGAGCTCCGCCATGATCTTATCGGCCTGCTCGAAGTTCATCCGAGGCCCGAGAACCGGCGGCGGCACGCTCGGAGTCACGGTCATCGCGGGCGCTGCAAAACTCACCGACGGCGCGACTAGCGCCCCGGCTCCTCCGGCAGCAAGTGTTCCGAGGACAGTGCGGCGATTGATCATGATTGGCCCCTATTGTGTGGCTATGCCTACAAAATGATGAAGGGGTCTTCTTCCGTGTTCATCGGCTCGTAGCCGGTCTTCGTCACACGGAAGAGATCTTCATTATGGCCACAGCCATACCCCACTTCGAGGTACGGAAGATCGACGGTGAGAACCATGTTTTCTTCCAGGACGTGATCGAAGGAATCGATACCGAACTCCTTGAGACGGAATGGATTATCATCATGCTGCAGGCCGACAGAATGCGGCGTAACAAACACTGCATAGTCCGGCATGCCATTCTTGATCATAGTTTCCAAGCCAATCGTACGTAGCTCGGAATATTTAACGCCCGGCTTAATGGCATCAAACACGGCCTCACGAGCGAGCTGGTTAGCGCGCCGACGCATCTCAACTTCTTTTGGTGGATCACCAAGGATAAAAGTCCGGGCAATATCGCCCATGTAGCCTTTATAGTTGCTGACGGCATCAACCAGAAACGGCTTGCCGGCGACCATCACGCCATCGGGGAAATTACCGCCCGGAAAACCTGCGATAAAGCTATCGACGTCATTGCCACGTTTGGCGCATTCGTAGCGGAAGATCTGGGCAACGTCGTCGTGGGTCATGCCTGCTTCGATCGCACGGATGGTCGCAAGACAGGCATCGCCGTTGTTGCCGCTACCGATGCGTTGGTAGGCCAGTTCCTGCTCGGTTTTGACCATGCGGATAAGCTGAAAAATACCGTAACCAGGCACGCATTCGACATCGACCAAATCGGTCTGCGCCAAAAACTCGGCAATGCGCATGTCGTCAACGGCCACTTTGCCCTTGGTGATGCCTTGTGCTTTTAATGCCCTTGCTAGACCCCAGGCAGCGCTGGCCGCAATATCAGTAGATTTTTCTTGAGCGGCGGCCCAGCGCTTTTCACGCGGTGTCAGTTCAACACCGTCGCGAACATGATAGCGGCGGGTGATCCCGTTGCTTGGTTCAATGGGAAGGCCGTTGGAATCTCGCACCACCTCACCCCCGCCGAATCCATAGGGCATCAATTCGGCGGTTTCGCGGTCACCGTTTGCGATGTCCCAAGCCGGCGAGGACGTCGACACAAGATAGATCGGCGCCTGAGGGTTAGCGGCATAAGTCGCGAACCCGGGATACTCATTGATAAACTTCGAACCGATGGTTCTAACGTTGGTCAGGTAGTACACGTTGATCGGGCTAAGGGCGATCATGCCAGCCAAGCCGAACCGCTCCAAAACTTCTGTCGCACGAGGGCGGTTGACCAGCGCCTTGCCATCGATCTCCGGCTTGGGCACAGCATAGCCGTCCGGCTTGTCTGCCGCTTTGGCCTGGGCCGGAAGCACTGTGGTTGCCGCAGCAACGGCCAGACCGCTAAGGGCTGATCGTCTATCGACCTTTGAGGGTTCCATGGCGCGTCTCCTTCAGGTGAGCCTTACCCTAGAGTTCACACCCTCTTTAGCCAGCGATCAAGGCATGCCTTATTCGTGGCCATGCGCCGAGCGTCCAGCCAGCGCACGTGTGCGGATGCCGACAAAAACGCCGCGGTGGTTGAGTTTGGTTTCCTTGCTCGTGCCGTTGTGCAGAATATTTCCAAACGTGTCGAACTGCTCGAAGGCCAGGTCAAAACCCGCTTCGTTCATGGCGTGCAGGAGCGCCTCTTTGGTCGGCCAAAAACTTCTGTGGTTATCCCAGGATGCCCACTTGAACTTCTCCCGCTGCTCGTCCGTTTCCGTTTTTGGCTCTTCGTACCATCGACCGGGCAGCCCCTCATGCTCCGTCATGCTGGAGAACTTGAACACTGACTTCGGACGCCAGCCTTGAGGCGCATAGTGCGTGTTGATGATAATCGCGTCCTGGGCTTGTTGCCCCATGAGCTGAATAAACGCCCGGGGGCGATCAAGGTGATAGAGCAAGCCACAACAAAAAATCACGTCGAAGGGGCCGTACTTTGCAATGTTCCAGACATCGTCCTGGGCGAAATCAAGATTGGGAAGCTCTGCCCGGCGTTTGACCTCCTGGCAATTTTCGAAACTTGAAGTCCGGACTTCGATACCAAACGAGTCGAGGCCCATCCGGGCAAATTCCAAAGCATATCCGCCCTCAAGACAACCGAGATCAGCGATCCGCTTTCCTTCGCAGGCATCGCCGTAGAGCATGGAAAGAACCCGCTTTGCCCCCTCGCAATGGGGCACGTCGGCCAGGACGTGCGGATGATCAGGAATGCTCAATGAGCCATCGGGAAAGCGAATATTGTGGGCCGTAAATGATGTCATTTAGGGATTCTACAGGGCGACGAATGATTTGGGAAATAACTCGATCATGCCACGGCATGTGCAGACACGAACCTTGCACCCCGACGTCATTGGGCTGAGGATAAAAGGACAGGGATAAGGACCAGGCATATGGAACGCAGAACGGCACTCAAGGGTATGGGCGCAGCAGCAGCGGGAGCGGCGCTCGCCACTGGCTCAAACGCGGCCCTCGCGTCCGACATCGGCATGCATATGTCGCCAGTCGGCAATGAGCTGGATTCGTTGATGCAGCCGCTGGTCAACACGGCGCAGGCCCAGGCCGTGATGGAAGAGTATGACCTGGCGGGCATGCTCGCGCTCAATCCGGTCAACGTCTACTACCTGACAAACACAACCGCCATCGGCACGAAAATGCGGTGGCAGTACCCGGCCTTCGCAACTCTTCCTCGGGATCCTGATCAGCCGACGTTCCTGGTCGTGACCTCAGGCATGCTGTGGGACCTCGTCAACGGTGACCGCTGGGTGCCCGATGTGATTCCCTACTCTGGCCCGCTTAACGGCGGTGATTACCTCGGCGATGAAGCGTTGCCCTTGGATGTGGAACCGACCGCCGCAAATCGTCAGCGTGTTGTCGATGAGTCCCTCTCCCTAACTGCTCGGGAACAGCGCTGGATCGACAGCGGCAAGAATTACCAACCCTCTGCCACGCCAGAGTGGGCATTGGCCCGGGCTATGAAAGAATCCGGTATCACCAAAGGGCGCGTCGCAGTCGACGACATGCGCATTGCTCACTTGCTCGAGCGCATCGGCATGGCCGACAACATTGAGTTTGTTGACGGCGACAACCTGTTCCGGCGCATCCGCTATGTGAAATCGGCCCCGGAAATTGAGTTGATGCGCTTAGCTGGCGCAAAGAACGCCGAAGCCGCGCTAGCGACAGCCCGGTCAATCGAAAAAGGCATGAGCTACTACGACATAGAACGGCGCTTCGGGGCGGAATGCGCGCTCCGCGGCAGCACCATCACGTTCATCCTAGCCGGCGTCACTCTCGGTCTGCTGCCCGATGCGGAAGTGGTCCCCGGCAAACCGTTCTTGATCGATGCGGTCTCGAATTTCCGCGAGTACCACGGTGATTTCGCCCGCACCATCGTTCTTGGTGAGCCGAGCAAGGCCGTGCAACTACGAGCCGAGGCACAACGCGCGGCACGCGAGGCAACCTTTGCCATCACTAAGCCGGGCACGAAGTACTCTGAGATTCACGCGGCCGGACTGGCCGCCTACAAAAAAGCGGGTGGCAATCCGGATACCCTCATCGTCAATCCGCATTCCCTTGGCCTACAGCACACGGACCAACCCTACAGCGACAAAAATCCGTGGCGGGGCAACGAGGACCTGGTCCTCAAAAAAGACATGGTGATCACCATCGACTTGCCCTTCATCGAAGTGGGCTTCGGCGCCGGACACAACGAGGACCTGCTGCTGGTCACCGAAGATGGCTACGAGGTCATGCACTCAGAAGAAGAGCCGTTGGTGATTGTGTAAAAGAGAACTCGAAAATACGACGGTCGAGCCCATGCACCGCTGGTTCGGTGCAACGACCCCATGTGCGTATGATTGCCCGAACAAGCCCACACACCCGACAAAAACAAACGAGCCTATGCACCACCGAATCAGCCCGGTAACAATATTATTCTTGCTAATATAACAATTTTACTTGTATATTTCGATCCTGCTCAGATTTTGGCCAGGACCCCGCCGTGACAGACATTGACCCCGCTTCCTCCCCTGACCGCCCCCTCGCGAATGGCGAAGACACCGAAGCCTTGCGCCAGATGCAGCGCGACATCCAGCAAGAGATCTATCGCCGCCATATCATCCGGCAGATCGACGATACCGTGCTTGGGCCACCCCCTGAACAAGACGGCGAAACCGAAGATCTCAATGACGACGACAAAAAAGCGGATCGGGAGAACGGCGCTCTTGCCGCATGGCTGGGTTTGACCAAAGAGGGCGACGCGGTCGAGGCAATGATCGCTGCGCAACTGGTCGCCACCCACGAACTGGCCATGGCCGTGATGGGCCGGGCGATTACTCGGACGAGTCAGCCGGGTCACTTCGGCGCCTATGTCACCGACGCTTGTCGCGCCGCCAACGCCACGCTCCGGCAGATCGAAACTTTAGCGCGCTACCGCACTTGGAGAGCGCAGGATAGTCGCGTACCCAACGGACTCTCAGCACCACGATGAACACACCGATTCTCGCCGATCCTCCGCCCCATTGTGGTGCCCGCACCCGGGCTGGATTGCCCTGCCGCACGCCACCGGTCACAGGCAAAACCCGCTGCCGCATGCACGGCGGTGCCAAAGCCTCAGGCGCCCAGCCGGGTAATCAGAATGCCTTTGTTCATGGCTATTATTCCGCGGCCGCCAAAGCCGAGCGCAAACGCCTGGCGGATCAAATTCGCTGGCTCAAGAAAGAGATGAAAGAGATGCGCGCTTTGCAGCTCTAAGGACTGGGAAAACCCCAAATGATGCGGCATGCTCGACTGAGTTTATCCAGCCTATGAGAGCCGTATGTCCGAACTTGCCAATGACAACACCGCCGCCCCCACCAGCATCATGTCTCATGTGTCGATTGGCACCAATGACATGGCACGGTCCACGGCCTTCTATGACGCCGTAATGGAGGCCCTTGGTTATGGCCGGGTGATGGAACACGGAGAATTTGCCGTCGCGTATGGCACGGCATTTCCTGAGTTCTGGGTGCAAGCGCCCCATGACAAGAAGCCAGCAGGCACTCCGTCCAACGGCACCCACTTCGCCTTTCTCGCCACAACAAAAGACGCCGTCGACGCCTTTCATGCCGCGGCATTAGCACACGGCGGCACTTGCGACGGCCCGCCGGGCTTTCGGCCGGAATACGGCGAACCTTATTACGGAGCGTTCGTCTGTGATCCCGATGGCCACAAGATTGAAGCGATGATTTGGGACAGACCGATGACTGGCGACGGGTGAGCGGTTGCTGAGCAGCCATTCTCAATTCGACGACAAACGACTGAGACCACCTTAGCGACCTGGCTAAAGGGTCTCCGTCTTGGGGAACCTCATGCGGGCATCTACGCCCTGTTTTAAACGGGACTCGATGATGAGTTCGCCACCCATCGCCTCCATGATCTTCTTAGAGATCGATAGGCCGAGGCCCGCTCCCTGTCCGTCGGCGCTGATCTGCGCACTACCAACTAAAAATGGCTCACCAATTCGATCTAGGATTTTAGGATCGATACCGCCGCCCTGATCACTGATGCAGATGTCGACAAACTCTTCACTATCGTCGGCAAGATCGATCTTTACCTCGCCGCCAACCGAAGAAAATTTCACGGCATTGGAGATAAGGTTGATAAGGACTTGTTCGATTAAACGTTTGTCGACGGTGAGCTGACAATCTGCATTGGACGTCGCTCTCGAAACGTTCATATTACGCACAGAGATGTCGTTTGCCAGCAATCTCAAAACGGCATCGATACAACGACCAACGTTGAGCCGTTTAGGATTTTGCAGCAGTTCGCCGGCCTCAATCCTCGATAGGTCAATGACATCATTAACAACAGATAGCAGGTGGTGTCCGCTGCTTAAAATATCATCCTAATTCTCGTCTGCTAAGGCTGGTTTGTCCGGCAGATTGAAAATCCGAATGGCGTTATCCCGGAGGATTTTCTTTTTTGGAATCTCTCTAAATTCATGACCGTCGACTTCAGTAATGGCACGGCGCGGATCGACCACAGGAAAATCCGTGCCGAATAGGAATTTATCCTGACCGTAGGTATTGGCGTAGTGCACCACCGCAGGAGGCCAATACTTCGGCGCATAGGCATCGCCGGCCATAAACACGTTTTCGTGTTTCCAGCACATCGCAATCATTTCGTCGGCCCAAGGTGTGCCCAAATGAATGCCGATGATCTTGAGTTCCGGAAAATCGATCGCGACCTGATCAAGGGTGATGGGACGGCCAACCGAGGGCAGGCGACGGTCCTTTGAGTAGATCAAGTTTTGACCAACTTGCAGCATGATCGGAATGTTGAGCTCACAGCACTTGGCATAGGTCGGATAGATCTGCGCCTGGTCGGGCGAGATTCCGAACCAATGGGGATACCAATGGGCCCCAACAAATCCGTAATCGTTTACGGCTGATTCCAGTTCACGCAACTGAGTCACGCCCTTGGTTGGGTCAATCCCGGCGAGACCGGAAAAGCGGTCCGGGTATTTCTGCACCACTTCAGCGACACGTTCGTAGGTGATTTCCGTTGAGCCTTTGACGTTGAGATCGCCACAACGCACCGCGATCAAGAACGAACGATCAATGCCCGCCTCATCCATCAGCTTGATGTAATCCTCGATCTCGACACCCTGGCGGATCGACCCGTCCTGCCGGACCTTCTCCTGAAACGAAGAATCCGACGAAATACGGCCCTCTTCGAACTCCCGCGGCGTGCGGATATTGACAACGATATCAATGGCGCCGATGCGGCCCTTGGCTTGGGTGGTCATAGCAGTGTCCCTTGGGATTCGATTATTCAGCGTGCTTAAGGGGCCACACACGAGGGGTCAAGCGCCAGCCTTGGAAAGTCGCGAAAGAGTGACTCTCGGTCGCCGGGGAGTAGACTGAAACCCAGAAAAGGGAGAGGTCGTCATGATCAAGGTTTGCCGCCGACTGTTTGCCGCTATTGTCCTGCTCACCGCTGCGCCGGTCGTGGGACAGGATATCACTTCAAACGTCATTACTTTGCTGACTGATGATGGCGCTCAGGTCCCAGCCATGCTCATGCATCCGGCAACAGGCATGAACACCCATGGCCCGGGTGTCGTCATTCACCATGGTGGGCCAGGCGGTCATCCAGCCCGCGGCTGTTGCGCACCGCGTTGGGCCGGCGAACATCTCGCCAAGCTCGGCTACACCGTGGTCAGCCCCCTGTCGCGGCACTCGTCAGGACGTAACGCTGGCACCTACCGCGCCGAGCCATTCGAAACCGCGACTCTGGACGTTAAGGCGGCAGTGGATTTCCTGGCTCAACTCGGTGCGCAAGACATTGTTCTTGCTGGCCATAGCTTGGGCTCGATCCGCATTACCCGTTATATGATCGACACGCAGGACACGCGCGTTAAGGCCATGGCTCATTACGCGCCGACCCGCGACATGCCCGAGTGGATGCGCGCCAACATGGGACACGAACGGTACCTCGACGTCGTCGACAAACTGTCGACCCTGGTATCTGAAGGTCGCGGTGACGAATACATCTATGAAGTCTATGAAGCCTCCTTTCCGGCCCCACCCGGCAATGAAAGCGCCTCACTTCAAACCGCCCGTAACTGGCTCAACTGGTGGGGCCCTGCGGCTCAAACCAGAAATACAGTTTGGTTTGAGCAGCTGACCGTGCCGCAACTGCTGTTGTCCGGCGACAAAGATACTTTTGTGACCATGCCTTATATGGAAGAACTCAAAGCCGCCGCCGTGAATGCGCCGAGCGTCGGCTTGCGGTGGTACGAAGGCGGGATTGGGCATTTATTCCAAGGCGCGCGCGCGGAAGCGTCGCAAGACACCAGCGATTGGCTGGCGGAGATCGGCCTTGGACCACGCTCAGAGGTGACCACGCGTTTCGTTGACACCCAAACAGCAGCGGGCAGAGAGCGCTCCGGTGTGTTTTATGCGCCCGCTGATGGATCGGGCGCCGGGAAACCGGCGTTCATGGTGGTCTATGGCTACGGCGGCGACATCATGTGGAGTTCCAACCACTGGCTATGCGTGCGCCTCGCCCAAGCGGGCCATGCCTGTCTCGCGGGACAAACTGGCGGCAGTGGACCAAACGTGACTCGAACCACACTCGAATCAGAAATGTCGGACTTTGCCGGCTGGGCCGATTGGCTCGACAAAGCCGGCTACGAAAAAATCGTCATGGCCGGACACAGTTGGGGTGGCATCCGCATCACGCGTTATCTGGTCACGTCGAACGATCCACGCGTCTCCGGGATGGTCTATCTCGCCCCTACGCGAGATGCCGGTGAACGGCTTGAGCAAGGCATGGGGAAAGAGGCCTACCAAGCCATCGTCAAAGAGGCTCAAGCTATTGCCGATGCCGGTGACAACGACATCGTGATCGCCGAGTTTGATATGGCGCCGCCCGCACCGCCAGGGTCCAGTATCGTGCGTCCACAAACTGCGACAAGTTTCCTCTCCCACTGGGGCCCGAATGCCAACACGGTCCACACCAAAGAAATGCGCAAGGTAAAGGTGCCGGTGCTGTCCATCGCCGGGAGCGAAGACCCATTTGTCGATGAACCGTTTCTCAAAGCGTTTACCCGCGCTGCCGGTGGCAAAGCCGAATACCAGTATTATGACGACGGCGCCCCTCACTCCCTTGTCGGTTGGGAGGATCGCACCACCGCCGACATCATCGGATGGGTGGGAGAGCGGGTGGAGTAGCGCTTTTTAAAGCGGGCGCAAAATCAACAGCGCGGTCTGGGCAGGCTCACTCTTTTTTCGCGTCCCGCTTTTTCGCCTGTTCGTTCCAGGCGTCTGGTGCCTTGGCACCGAAGGCCTGCGGGTTCATTTGTCGGGTGACGATGGGCAGAACCGATCCGTCGGGATCAAAAAACTGACCTGCGGTTTTAACGGTGAGATCGTCGATGATTTTTTTTAGATACCCGGCGCTCTCTTCCGCTTCAAACACGCCCATGCTGAGGGTGGATTTAGATTTCACAAAACCGGGATGACCACAGGCCACGGCAATGCCGCGCGGCCCGAGAATAAGGGACAGCTGCATCACCACTTGATTGAGCGCCGATTTGGACGAGCGGAATAGAATCAAACCCGCAGGCGGTTTGGCTCCAATGCGGCTGGAGAGAAAGAACATCTTTTTGTGGTCACTGGCGGCGACGTGTTCCACAAAAGCCTCGGCCATTTTCATCTGGCCCATGCAATTCACTTTGAACGCGTCGATCCAAGCATCGTAATTGGTGCTGCCAAATTCATCCATCGGGTTGTCGGTCTTCGCAGCGTTACCGAGCAAAACATCAATCGGCGTGCCCTGGAGTTCTGTAGCTAGAGCATCAATAGACGACAGGTCAGCGAGATCGATCTGATGAATCGACAGTCGGTCTTCGTAGTCTATGCCAAGATTTTTGAGATCATCCGCGGCGTCCGGATCGCGCACGGCGGCGATCACCCGCCATCCCGCGTCGAGATACACCTTGGCAAAACCCAAACCAATGCCACGATTGGCGCCCGTGAGAAAAACGGTCGGCATTAACTCTCCTCCGTTTCAATGATCCCCGCTGCTTTCAAACGAGCCATGACATCCCGCTGAACGCCAGCCATGTGATCCCGCGACGGCGGGCAGTCCGCCAAACTGTTGGGTGGCCAGATTTCTTGCGCATAGGTCTCGCGATACAAATCGGTCCGCTGCCGCGTCAGGAAGTTGTTGATTTCAGGCCGGTTACGATAATGGCGCAAGGCCGAGAGGTTGATATCGGCTGTCGCGGTCATGCTTTCCCCTTGCCCGGCTTCAGCCAACACACGACCGGTGTAATCGACGATGCGCGAGCCGCCATCGCAGGTGTGTTCGCCCATGGGGAATCCCTTGTGGGTGGAGAGGTTGGCGGAAATCACATACATCAAGTTTTCGATCGCCCGCGCCTGCTTCATCACGTTCTTAGGACTGTGGGCCAAATTCAAAGGATCAGCGCAGGGGTGACACACCACTTCAGCGCCGCGCAGCGCGAAGGTTCGGATCATTTCGGGATACTGCATTTCCTCTGACGCGACCGAACACAAATTGCCGATTGGGGTCTTCGCCACCGGAAATACCGCATCGAGACCATATAGATCGAGATAGCGATCCCAATAATCGTGAGGGGTTGGTGTATAGATAGAGTTCAGGCGCCGGTATCGCAGCACCACATTGCCTGACGGGTCAAAGATCACGCAGGCCTGAAAATAAGTATCAGGAAAATTCTCATCGCGCTCATAGGCATTGGTGCAAAGATAGACGTCGTTGTCTTGTGCCACCTTTGCCAGCGCCTCGTATTCAGGGCCATCAATATCTAGCGCCGCCCAGTCACGCCATTGATCAGGCTTAATGCCCATGGAGAAGTTGGTGAGCACGTATTCGGGCAATACGATCAATTTCATGTCGGCGCCGCCCATATGTTTGGCACCGGGCACCAACCGTCCAATCCGGGCAATCGCCTCCATAATCATTGCGCGCGCGGACTCTTTGTCCGGGCAGTCGTTAATGGGATAACAGGCGAATTGAAGCGCACAGGCACGGTAGGTAATCATTTTGCGTTCTCCCCAATGGCAGAAGCCTAGTCCGTCGGCTGATATGTGCCAAGGCGCCACCAACCCTGCCCCGAGCCAAAGCCAGCGCTTCACCGGTTACATGGCGTTACTCTTTTTCAGGATTTAGGACACATTCCGAACACAAGTCCGATCTACCGTTCGCACTTAGGAACTGGCGTCCATGAGGCAACGGAGGATTTTCCGATGAGCATAACCCCCACCCTAACCCCGGCACTCAAACACTTTGCCCTGCCCCTAGCGGCCATCTTCATGCTGGGGTCTGCGCCAGATGCCCACGCCGCGAAGTCGATCACATGGCGCGGTGGCGTGACTAAGACTGTCATCGTTAAACCCAATCGGGTGGTGGCTGTTAAAACAGTACGTACGCAGCCCATCAAAGTCGGGCGACTATCGCGCCACCGCCAATACCGTGGCATTCCCGTTAGACGTCATTACGGTCACAACTACTGGGGCTACGGCCACCACACTACCGACAGCGATGCGTTCGTTTTCCTCGGACTCACGGCATTGACGTTGGCGATTCTTGATCATGCATCGGAAGTGCAACAGCGAGCCCACGAGCAAGCGATCATCAACGCGACACGAGCGCGAGCTGGAGAAACTATCGTCTGGAACGATGGACCGCGCTCAGGTAGCGTCACCGTCTTGCGCACTGGAACCGCACCGAATGGGCAGCCCTGCCGCGAGTTCAGCCAAGCCGTCACCATCGACGGCCAAAGCGAGACCGCCTACGGCACCGCCTGCCGTCAGCAAGACGGGGCTTGGCGCATCGTTAACTAAACCGATTGTGTATCATTAGCACCGCAACCAATCCGGGGGCCTAAGCGTTGTTAGTGTATGACACACAGACTCACCACACTCTTGGTGACGCTTGTGCTGGTGCTTAGCGCGGTTGTCGCGTTGTACACTGTCGGTCCTTCGATCGATTTCAGCGGTCCCTCGCCGCTCAACCCGTTCTTTCCATCGCGGTAACATCGGAACGGGCCAGCACACATCACCACCCTTGATCTCGGCTTCGTCGGCTGATAGCCCGCAGTATGTTCATGACGTTAACTGCTGTTTTCGGGACTGCGTTTCTCGCCGCAACAATTCTACCGTTTTCCTCGGAAGTGGTGGTCGCTGCAGCGTTGGCCGACGACACCATTGGACGCGTCGCCCTATGGACTGTGGCAACCGCAGGCAACACGCTTGGAGCCGCGGTGAATTGGGGGCTGGGCCGGTATGCTACTCAATTTCGCGACCGGCAATGGTTTCCCGCATCACAAGGGCAGATGGACAAAGCGGAAGCCTGGTTCAACCGTTATGGAGTGTGGTCTCTATTGATGGCGTGGCTGCCGCTTGGCGGAGATGCGCTAACAGTCATCGCAGGGATACTGCGCGTGCGCTTTGACGTCTTTTTGATCTTAGTCGCAATCGGCAAAGGCGCGCGCTATGCGGCGGTCATCGCGGGCGTGGACGCGCTGTTGTTTTAAGGGTTAACCCTTTAACGTCAAAAGCTGACGATGAAATTTGACGTCGCCGATACTGATGTCGTCGAAGCCTGATTTCTCAAAGCCCATTTTTTCGAATAGCGAAATCGCCATGGTGCTGGCTTCCACGTGGAAATTGGTGATGCCATGCGCACGGGCATCGTCCAGCACATGGGTGAGGAGCGCCTTGCCGATGCCCTTCCCGGCGTTATCGGGACGGATATAGAGGGAGGTTATATGGCCATCACGGGCGTAACCGCAAAATCCGACAGGACCAGAGTCATCGACTGCTACAAACGTCGTCGGGCCGAGAATAAAATCGTCGAAGGTGGCTTCAGTGGCACGGCTCGCCCAAGCGTGAACCTGCTCCGATGAGTAATGCTCGGCGCCTTGGGTCTCGATCGAAATTTGAAACAGATCCATGAGTGAAACGAGATCAGTTTCTTCCGCGTGTCTGATGTCCATAGCCGCAGAGTTTCATCAGCGCTGGGTAAATTCAAACATTTCTTCGTTCGGACCCCGAACCATCATCATGCGGTAAGGATCGCCGTCGCCCCTAATGTCGACCGGCGGTTGAACAATCTCGTAACCCATACTGCTTAAGCGCTCGTGCAACGCTTCTAGGTCATCAGTATCATGGGTCAGCAGCGAAAACCCGAGCTTGCCTGGCTTCATACGGTCAGTCAGGCGCTTGCCGGTACGGTCAAAGAAATGCACGCAGAGGATCTTGCCGCTGGCCTCACCTTCGTCGGCCCACAATAGAAAGTGTACGCGCGTTCCATGGGGTACGCCGGTGAGATCATCGACCTTGTTACGATACTCATCCCCGGTTTCATCGTCGGCGACCGCGACCAGACCAAGTCCATCTTTATAGAAGCGACGGGTTTCATCCAGATCACCGGCGACAACAGAGATGGTTGGAATTTCTGAGAACGGACCATCCGGCGATCCGGATCGCATAGACGTCTCTGCGTGAACATGGCCGACCATGATCAAAACGGGGACGCCGTCCGGACCAGAAAATAGACACTCTTCGCTGACCGTAGTCCCGATCTGATGCTTGACCGGTGGCGAACGGAACTTGTAGCCCGCGTGCTCGATCTGCTCGACATACGGCGCGATCGGGTCTGCGACATAAAAATCGAGTGCTTTAGGACCGACATCGGTGCCGGAGTCGGCATTCTCCTCGCCAAAATCGAGTCGGACTTTCTCAGAGGCGTGGGGCTGATACTGAACCAAACGCAACCAGCCGAGGGGATAGCCCTTGCAAGAAAGCTCGGCGAAACGGCCTGAGATTCCTTCATGAAGCCCCCATGCCGCCAGCAGAGAGCCCGATAAATGGCCCTCGCGCTCGACCTTGAGCTCCATAATGTTGCGAAACAGTGTGAGGGCCCGATCAAGGTCCGTGACCCCCACTGTCGCCATGCGCATCGCGCCCGCGTAACCGCTCTTCGCCATTGCTGCACCCCTTTTGACCCAGCCCCGCGTGGGCCTATTATGAACCCTATTATTGAAGACCTCGCCGCTGGACACAACTGGCGGTGGGGCGCATTGAACGGATGCGACAAGGAGGGACGGATGGTTCAATTGATGAAGATTACAGCTTCGGCATTACTGCTGACCTTCCTTCTATCGGCAAGTCCAACAGACGCGCAGGAACAAGGCCAAGCCACATTAAGAGTGCCGCTGAACTTCGGCAGCGCAACCACCGTTCATCTTGGAAGCGGCGTTTACACCTTTACCCGCCAGGGTGCGCGCAACATTTTCATCGTGACCGACGACGGCGTTATTGCGACAGATCCGATCAGTCCCGAAACCGCTGAAGTTTACATGGCGGAAATTCGCAAGGTCACCGATAAGCCGGTTAAGTACTTGGTCTACTCGCACCAACATTGGGATCATGTTCGCGGTGGGCAAATCTTTAAGGACGCGGGCGCGTCGGTCGTGAGTCATCAGGCCTGTATTCAATACTTTCACCGCGACCCCAACCCGGAGGTCGTGAATCCAGACATCACCTTTGAGGGCCCACGCTATGACGTGACCCTTGGTGGCAAAACTTTGGAGCTGCATCACTTCGGTCGCAATCACGGCGACTGCCTGGTTGTCATGCGCATCCCTGAGATCAACGCAATATTCCTGGTTGATCTGGTCACACCCTATGGCGTCAGCGGCGGCTCAGGCTTGATCAACGATTTTTATCCAACGGACTGGATCCGCTCACTGAAGCAAATAGAGGCGATGGATTTCGATTATATGATCGGGGGGCATGGTCCACCGAAGGCGCCGCCTTGGGCGATTACGGAGCGGCGTGAGTATCTCGAAGCCTTGATGGCGGCGGTGAAGGCTGAATTGGATAAGGGCACACCCGCCGCCGAGACCGGAGCAGCGATCAACCTGCCGAAGTTTCAGCACCTGCGGAATTATAAGCGCCTGATGCCCTTGAACGCGGAACGCTTCCGCACTTTTTACATTCTCGGCTGGTAGGGGGTCACCATGCGCACACTACTCAGAACCCCAATCCTTGCTCTGTCCGTGATGCTGGCTTTCACCGCCTGTTCCACAGCACAGCAACCAGCCAGCACTGCGACACCCTTCGGCACACTAAGCGCCGTGACCACCGACTTGGGCGACGGCCTCTATACTGTGAGTGCTGGAGGCTATCGCACGGTTTTCTTGGTCGGCGACAATGGTGTGCTGGTGGGTGACCCAATCAGCACGCCTATTGCAAAACAATTCCTGAGCGAAATCCGGAAAGTGACCTCAAAGCCGCTCCTTTACGTTGTCTACTCCCATAACCATTGGGATCATGTGCTCGGCGGCCAAGTCTTCAAAGACGAAGGCGCGGAAATTTGGAGTCACGAAGCCTGCCTGCCCCACTTCTACCGCAACAGCCATCCGGACTTGGTCTTGCCCGATCGCTCCTACGAGCAAAAACAGGTGCTGGATGTCGGCAACGCCAAGGCGGAATTGCTGTACCACGGCCCTAACCATTCGGACTGCAGCACCCATCTGTATTTTCCAGCGCAAAAGATCGTGCACATCGTTGATACGGTTCAGCCCTACGCGGTGTCGGGCGCTGGGGGACGGATGAACGACTCCTATCCCAAGCAATTTGTTGCATCGCTCCAAAAGCTGGAAGACGAAGTGCCGTTTGAACGTATGGTGCCTGGCCACGGCGGACCGATTGCACCGCGCGATGCGGTGACAAACCGTCGTGAGTATCAGCAGGGCCTGCTGGACGCCGTAAAGGCTGAAATCGACAAGGGCACACCCTTTGGTGAAATTCCCGGTGCCGTATCCCTGCCCCAGTTCAAAGATTTACTAGGGTACGATCAGTACTTAGCCGCGAACGCGCAACGCATTCTCATCTACTACACGATTGGGTGGTAAACATGACTCGTCGCATTTTAGTCGCACTTGGTGTCTTCTTTCTTGCCTCACACGCATCAGCGCAATCCCTCGACCTCTTTACCAAGACCACTACGGAAGTGGCTCCGGGTGTCTATTCCTACGGTGCATTCTCGGCCCGTAGTCTGTTTGTCGTGACTAGCGACGGAGTCATCACCACGGACCCGGTCAGCGCCAAGAACGCCGCCGATATGCGTGCGGCGATTGCTGAGGTCACAGATCAGCCGGTGAAATACGTGGTCTACAGTCACCAGCATTGGGACCACGTCCTCGGCGGGCAGATTTTCAAAGATGAGGGCGCGACATTCATTAGCCACGAAAAATGCATTCCTCATTTTGCACGCCACCCCAATGATGAGCTGGTCATGCCCGATCAAACTGTCACCGGTGATCACGATCTAACGCTGGGGGACAAAACCCTAAAGCTGATGTACTTCGGTCATAACCACGGCGATTGCATGCTGGTAATGCAGGTTGATGGCACCGACGTGCTGTATATCAACGACCTTGTCACCCCCTACTCCGTCGGCCTCGGGTTCATGCCTGATTACGACCCGGGTGAATGGCTGCGAACCCTTCTTGAGCTAGAAGCGCGCGATGATTGGACCCAGTTCATTGGCGGCCACGGCATCCCGGTCGCGCCGAAAGACGCGATGGTTCAACGCCGGCGTTATATGGAAGCCTTGATGGCAGCGGTGCGTGACGGCATCGAAAGCGGTCAACGCCTAGAAGAGCTCTACGACACCATCGAACTGGCCGAAGAGTTTCGCGAGATGCGCGGCTACAAAACGCATATCCGCCGTGGCGCTGAACGCATTTACCACTACTACACGATGGGGTGGTGACTACAGCTTCGTCGGGTTCGGTGCGTCGCCGTAGACGTCCTTCGGATCGAAGGTTTTGTCGTCTTCTTTGAACTCGAGCAGCTTAGACGCGTCTTCGACGGGGATTCCGGTCGGGATCGCACGATAGAAGCACGAGCGATAACCAACGTGGCAACTGGCACCTGAACCGGCCACTTTGACCCGGAGCCACACGGCATCCTGATCATCATCAATGCGCATCTCAACGATCTCTTGGGTCAAACCCGACGTCGCACCCTTATGCCAGAGCGCTTGGCGGCTGCGGCTCCAATAGTGAGCCTCGCCACTCTCGATGGTCTTGGTTAGGGCGTCTTCGTTCATATAGCCATGCATCAAGAGCTCGCCCGTCTCAGCGTCCGTGGTGACAACAGCAATCAGGCCATTGGCATCAAATTTCGGGGCCAATTCTGCGCCTTCTTCGACCTGTTCGATGGTCTGGCGGCTGGCAAAGGGGGAATTCTCTTGGGTCATGCGACCTTCTCCATGGCTATCTGGGGTTCATTTAGGCTGAACCGGCATGATTCTCAAGGGGGGCAATGCCTTATAACCAGTGCAGGGCTAGAGCCGGGGCCGGTTTTCGGCTAAACCCCGAGCCATGATGAGCCTGACCCTGCACAACACCAAGACGCGGACCAAGGAACCGTTTGAGCCCGGCGATCCCAGCCGGGTGACGATGTATGTCTGCGGGCCGACGGTCTACAGCCGTCCCCACATTGGCAACGCGCGCCCAGCGCTGGTGTTCGACGTATTGTTCCGGCTGCTGCGCAGCCTGTATGGCGCAGAGCATGTGGTCTACGCGCGTAATATCACGGACATTGATGACAAGATTAATGCGGCGGCCAAAGAAAGCGGTCGGCCTATTGGTGACATCACCGACGAATTTGCCGACATCTATCGGGCCGATCTCAATGCACTGGGTGTGCTGCCTCCGACCATCGAACCTCACGCGACCGCGCATATCGATGAAATCATCGCGATGATCGAAGCGTTGATCAGCAGCGGGCATGCTTATGAGGCGGAAGGTCACGCTCTGTTTAGTGTGTCGGCCTTTGCCGACTACGGAAAATTCTCCAACCGTATTCGCGACGACATGATCGCCGGGGCGCGAGTGGATGTTGCGCCATACAAGAAAGATCCGGCCGACTTCGTCCTGTGGAAACCGTCCAGCGATGATTTACCGGGCTGGGACAGCCCCTGGGGCCGTGGCCGTCCGGGCTGGCATATCGAATGTTCGGCAATGATCGAGAAGCATCTCGGCGAGACCATCGACATTCATGGCGGCGGCCACGATTTGATCTTCCCGCACCATGAAAACGAAATTGCCCAAAGTCGGTGCAGCCATGACGGCGCCGAGCTGGCCCGGGTTTGGATGCACAACGGCTTCTTGACCATGGATAAGGACAAGATGTCGAAGTCGACCGGCAACATCGTTACCGTGCACGAACTGTCGCAAGACCATGCCGGTGAAACGATCCGCTTCGCCATGCTGTCTGCCCATTACCGCCAGCCACTGGATTGGTCCGATGATCTATTGGCCCAGGCCAAAAGCACGCTGGATCGCATCTACGGCACACTCGACAAACTCTGTCGTGTCGATGCAGCCGATGACGCTAAACCATCAGAGGCCTTTCTTGCCGCCTTGTGCGACGACATGAACACTCCAAAAGCCATGGCTGAGCTGTCCGCCCTCTGCAAAGCCGCCAACACGACAACCTCAGACGAAGAGCGCGCGCTGGTGAAGGGGCAACTCCTGACTGCCGGAGCGGTCCTCGGCTTGCTTCAAGGTGATCCGTCGTCCTGGTTGAAAGGCGGCACGAGTGATGACGATGCGGAGATTGATGCGCTGGTCGAAGCCCGAACCGCAGCCCGCGCCAATAAAGACTTCGCGGAGTCGGATCGCATTCGTGACGAGCTGGCCGCCCGCAACATCACGCTCGAAGATGGGCCGGACGGCACCAAATGGCGGCGGGACTGTTAGACGATGGTTAGTGTCACCGACGTTCGCGCTGAACTGGCCCGCCTCATCGCGTTTCCGACCGTATCGCGGGACTCCAACCTGCAACTGATCGCCTACGTTCAGGAGCGATTAAAAGAACATGGCGTTGAAGCGCGCTTGGTGCACAACGAAGACAACACCAAAGCCAACCTGCTCGCCACCATCGGACCGATGGTTGAAGGCGGTGTGGTGCTATCCGGTCATACGGATGTGGTACCGATCGATGATCAAGATTGGAAAACCGACCCATTCGCCCTGGCAGAGAAAGACGGCAAGCTGTTCGGCCGCGGCACCTGCGACATGAAGTGTTTTATCGCGACCAGTATCGCGGCGTTGCCCGATATGGTGGCGGCCAACCTACCGGTGCCAATTCACTTTGCCTTTTCATACGACGAGGAAGTGGGCTGCGCTGGTGTTCCATCGCTGATCAAACTGATCCGCAAAGAATTGCCTTTGCCAAGAGCGGTGATCGTCGGTGAACCAACCGACATGAAGGTGGTGACCGCGCACAAAGGCGTGACAGCGGTCAACGCAATCATTACAGGCAAAGAAGCACACTCATCGCAAACACAGCTGGGCTATAGCGCGGTGATGGCCGCAGGCCGGCTGATTCAATGTGTTGCGGACATGAACGCTGAAAACGCTGCGAGCGCCAACAAAGATCCTCACTTCGAGCCCGATCACACGACAATGACAGTGAATGTGATCCAGGGCGGGACAGCACTCAACATCATGGCTGGCCACTGCAATCTGACTTGGGACATTCGATCCCTGCCCGGTGATGACCCGCAAAGCTACATCGATCGTTTTGAGACATTCTGCGAAGAGACCGTGCTGCCAGACATGCGCAAAACAGCGCCCCATAGCGACATCGACATTCAGGTGCGAGCAGGCACCCCTGCCCTCCAATTCGAAACCGACTCGGAGGCTGAACGCCTGTGCCGACAGCTCACGGGCGACAATACGATCCGTGCCGCGAGCTACGCAGCAGAAGCCGGACAGTTCCAAGAAGCCGGGCTCTCGACCGTGATTTGTGGCCCAGGGTCTATCGCTCAGGCCCACCAACCCAACGAATTCATCACCTTAGACCAGGTTGAGCTCGGTACCCGCTTCATGACCAACTTGATTGAAAAGCTGGCGCACTAAGGCAATACCGGGCTTAGATAGCCCTTCGGTTCATGAGCCAACGAACCAGGGAGAACGGGTCATGCGAGCGACGACCGCACTACTTTCAGCAATATTGGCATTTGGCACATCAGCCTCGTGGGCTGAGGAAGAAAGCGCCGCGGCTATGCCGACCGTCCCGACCGGCGACTGGCGCATTGTTGTCGATACGCCCATCGGTGAGCTGCCGTTCAATATGGAGCTCGCCCGCGACGGTGACACCTGGACCGCAACCTTTATTAACGGCCCTGAACGCATGGAGGCGGAAGTCACCAGTGTATTAGGGACATCCCTTGTTGTTGAGTTCCCGTCCTATGGCCATCGCATTGCGGGAGCCGTTGTGAAAGACGGCACCATGCAAGGAGTCATTCAGTTCAATCGACCGACCGGAACGACCATCATCCCGTTCGTTGCCGGACATGGCCAAAGCCACCGGTTTTTTTCTGACACAATTGCGCCGGCTCAAAATCTTGATGGTCGATGGGCCATGTCACGGGTCAACGAAGCCTACTCACCCGAGCCCACGCACGGATTACTGGAATTATCCGACGACGACATCGTCGTTGTTGGCGCCTCCATGGTGACAACGGGGGACTCGCGCTTTCTGACCGGAGAACTGCGGGGCAACGACCTTTACATGTCGACCTTTTATGGCGGAGCCGGCGCCTTGTGGCGGGGCACGCTTAATGAGGACGGCACACTCTCAGGCCAGTCCTATTCTCTCTCTGGCGGGTTCACGACCGACTGGTCGGCAAAACGGGACGCTACAGCAGCCCTGGATGACGCGACAAAACTGACCTACATAAAAGATGGCTATGACAGTCTAGAGTTCTCTTTTCCCGATCTCGACGGCAACATGGTCTCCTTGTCGGACCCGCGCTTTGACAACAAGGTGGTGGTGGTCACCATTGGCGGTAGCTGGTGTCCAACCTGCCACGATGAAACTGCGTTCTTCTCGCCCTACTTCAATGAGAATAAGGAGCGTGGCCTCGAAGCCATCGGCTTGATGTATGAATACTCACCGGAGTTCGACAAGGCAGTCCGTGCGTGCCGCCGCTATGTCAGCCGCTATGACGTTCAATACCCGATGTTGATCGCCGGTCAGATGGATAAAGAGGCGGCCGCCAAAACTCTGCCCATGATCAACGCCGTGCTGGTCTATCCGACCATGATCATCGTCGACCGTACCGGCGAGGTCCGTCACATCCACACGGGATTCCCTGGCCCCGCCACCGGTGAGCACCACGAAGAATTCAAGAGCGAATTTTACAAGCTGATGGATGAGCTTCTCGCCGAAGACGTTTAGTCCCGCACCCCATAAAGGAACGGCGCGGACTGGGTTTACAGTCCGCGCCGTTACGCGTTTTAGTATCAAGAAAGGTTATGCGGGCTTAGTGCCGAGCACGTTAAAGCGGCTGCGCCAAGCGGGCGGACCTTCGTCGACAACATCAAAGCCGGTCTTGCGCATTTCGCCGTTAAAATCGACCGACGAATAATCGGGCCGCCACACTTCTTCATTCCAGCGGTGATCACGCCAAGAGCTGAAGCGGCTGTAGGCGTTCTTGCCTCGACCGCGGCCGGCACCGGTTTCAAAGTCGATGGGGAAGTAGACCCCACCCGGCCGCAACACGCGGTAGGCTTCGTTGATGATTTCCTTGGTTTTCCCGGCGGGCACTTCGTGATGCATAATGTAAGATGTCACGATATCGAAGTAGCCATCTTCGAACTTGGTATCTTCGGCCAAGGCTTGGCGGAAATTAGCGCCGATACCCAAATCAACACAGCGCATATGAGAATACCTCACCATTGGGCCGCCGATGTCGATGCCCCAAACCTCTGCATCAGGAAAACGCTCTTTAAGCGCAGCGGTGAGTTGACCGCTGCTACAGCCCATATCCAGGATGCGCATGACCTTGCCATCTTTCGGCGTCGCCATTTGGGTCGCCATATTGCGATGAATTTCATCCTGATAGTTTTCAGCCCGATAGAAGTTATTCGTGCCGTAATGGTAGATGTGACCCGCAAAAGCATCACCGACGTAGCCACCCGGCTGAATGTGAATTTCGTGCTTGGTGTAATCGGGAATGTGAATATCAGGATTCAGCTCTAACTTACCCGGGCCGGCGTTATCAGCCGCCTCCATCTCATCGAGATAGACATCGGCGTTCTCGTGGTAATGCTTCTGCAAAGCTGTCCACATGAGTTGCTGGCCGCTGGTGCGCATACGTGCTGCTGTGCCGATATAGGTATCATTCTCCACCAGAGGAAAAATCTTCTCCAACGGAAGGTCTTCCCTTGGGTCCAATCCCGCATCGCTGATGGCCTTATAGAACCGCCGACGCGAGGTCTTACCCGATGCACTCCCAGTCCAAATGCGAAGACCGGTTAGGAAGTTGTCGTAGCTTTCAAGGTCGAGACGCGGCAAGCGTTCCAATCTTTGATCCGTGCCACGGGGTTCGTAGTCCCCTTTGAACGTTGACGCTGGAGCCGAAGCCGCAGAGGCGGACTTGGTTCCGAACAGTGCGCTGACTGCAGACATCACTGCGGCGGACGCACCAAAAAGTGTACGACGGTCAATCATTTGATGACCTCCTCTTCAATAGTCTGAAACTTATTTGTTTTCGCGAGTGAAAGCGGCAGAGACGGGTAGGTCTCCTTCACGCAGCAGCGGCGAATAGGTTAGGTCGATAAAGCGATCACGGTCCTTCTGCCATTCAGCGTCTTGCTCTGCCGTCGGCATATAGGTTTCGATCATTTCAGCGGTGACGCCTTTTTCATCCAAGAGGGCTTCGACGACCTTCATGCGGCGGCGGTTCGACCACACTTCCGCACCGAGGGCGATCAAGCTGGTCATCATGTTGTCGAGAATTGGATTACCGAGGAAAACGGCCCGTTCAACATCTGACGGAATGAAGTCAGAGGCGTAAGTCGGACGATCGGTCTTGAGTTTGCTAGTGGCCATGGACTGGCTCCTTACAGATTGAATTCGGGCTGGAGCAAGCGTTGAACAAGGCCCTGCCCCGGCGATACCTCCATCCTAAGCCCTCAAATGGCAACGCCAAAGGCTGATTAAGGCTACCCCACCATATTTTCGCGAGAATGGTCGACGACCAACCGTTAGCCCGCAAAGCAGGTTCACGAAATCGACGGGCCGAGGTAGAGTTATCCAATAATTCCAAGGGCCTAGAGAAAGTGGGCCAAAGCCGCCTTGTTCTGGTGGCTGCCCTGTCTACGAAAGAGGACGAATCCCGGTGGCGAGCGATACCCACCTTTCCGTATTTAACAGAGACACCGCCGTCGCCACGGCCGTGAGCTTTTCTGTACCGCTGTTTGCGGCGCTGCTGCTCGGATGGTATGGCGCCAGCATACCGGTCGTGGAAATCGGGTCTTCCGTGGCCATCGCCTATTGGATGGCGATCTTGCTGACGACGTGGCTGTCCTTTGAAATCGGAAGCTGGGCGGCAGCCTACATTCTGCGTCCCCTCAACCCTCCCTTTATCGTTATCATTCTCATTGGATGCATTGTCGGTGGCCTCACGGCCCGGCCGTTTGTTGTTTACATCATCGGGACGTTTCTCGGCGCAGCGCAGGGTGATCAAGCCGCACCGGTCGCCGCGCCTCAGTTCATATGGTCCGTCGAATGGCTCCTTGGATTTATTCAAGAGGCCGCCGTCATTTTGCTGTTGTGGATCGGCACCAACTTGATGATGCACGGGCCTTTGCATCTTCACCGCTTTGGCTTCAAACCAACCTACAGTGAACGTCCTTATGGTGTCGGCACCTCGTCGGATGATCAAACGCCAATTCCAGATCCCGAGTTCATTAAACGCCTAGAGGACATCGCGCAGAACGACATCGCGGCCCTAGAAGCAGAAGACCATTACGTCCGTGTCCACTCGGAAAGTGGCTCGGAACTGATTCACTATCGCTTTGCCGATGCGGTTCATGAACAACGCGGCCAAGCAGGACTACAAGTCCATCGCTCGTTTTGGGTGAGTAAAGCGGCCATCGAAAGTGTTGTCCGGCGCGGGCGCTCTTTTGACATCGTACTCAAAGGTGGAAAACGCATCCCGGTTGGGCAGACCTACAAACAGTCTGCCGCAACCGAGTTCAAGGCGTTCATTCAGGATTAAGGCATTAGCCTCAATCAGTTCTCCGGTAACGCAAACGCGACGATAGCGTCCCCCAGATTATCAGTGACCCGAGACGTCCCACCGGCGGCGATCACAACATATTGCCGGCCGTTTGCCATGTAGGTCACGGGAATCGCTGAGCCCTGGTGCGGTAAACCCGCCTGCCACAGTTCATCACCACTTTCGATATCGATGGCGCGAATTTTGTCGTCCATGGTCGCAGCAATGAAGATGAGGCCACTACCGGTGATGATCGGTCCGCCAATATTTGGCGAGCCCCAACCGAATGAGGCCGGAACAGTGATGCCGAAGCGTTTGATTTGGCCGAGGGGAATCTGCCATTTCATTTGGCCCGAGCTCATGTCGATCGCCGCCAACGTCCCCCAGGGCGTCGGCGTGCAGGGAATACCCAGCGGCGACATAAAGAGCTCACCGACCGCGGCATAGGGCACACCCTTCAACGGCCGTGTGAGATAATCGATGCGGGTCACATCTTCGTCCGCGCGATCCCCCTTGGGCTCGAGACGCAGACGTGAGGCGAGGTTCTCCGCTTTGATGATCAGCGTATTGCTTTCAGGATCGAAAGCAGCCCCGCCCCAATTTCCGCCGCCCAGCGCAGAAGGAAACAACAACGCCTCACGCAGATCAGGCGGCGTATACAGGCCTTCGTAGCGCATGCTGTCGAATTCCGATTGGCACCAGGCTTTGTCGAGCGGGGTCAGACCGAACAAATCATCGCGGTCTATATTCTGACCGGCGAAAGCAACGGGCAGCGTCGGCACCGGCTGAGTCGGTGACGCTTCATCTTCTGGAATGTTGGTTTCATGAGCCGGCATTTCTTCAATAGGCCAGACTGGCTCACCGGTATCCCGATCAAAGACGAAGAGCCATCCCATCTTGGTTTGAAGAATAGCGACCTCGCGCGGTTCACCATCTTTCTCGATGGTGACGAGCAACGGGTGACCAACGAGATCGTAGTCGAACAAATCGTGACGGACGGTTTGGAAGTGCCACGCCACCCCACCAGTTTCGGCTTCCACCGCAACGATGGCGTCCGAATAGGGAATGGGGAAGCGACGGCTGCCGCCATAGTAATCGGTCGATGGGCTAGTCGTCGGGAGAAACACAAGGTTGCGCGCTTGGTCTCCACTCATGGTCGACCAGACATTGGCTGCACCCGATTGATCACGGCGGTCCTGAGGAATCGGATTAAATTCCCATTTCAGTTCGCCAGTGCGCACATCCCAGCCACGGACGAAGCCGTCGTTGGCATTTTGCACGCCATCATTGGCAGCCGTCGCGCCAATGACGACATCACCGACCACGGCACCAGGAGACGGCATAGCGACAAAGCCTTCGCCATGCATTTCATAGTCTGCATTGGTCACTCGGCCCGGATGCCCGGCATCAGCGCCGAAGTCTGCGCAAGGAGCACCGGTATCCGCATCGATGGCCCAGAGGTTGCCGCCACGGTCGCCTTTGAGGACTCGCTTCTGGCAGGCCGCACCATCTTCAGGCTCCGCCGCTTGCCAATAGGCAACACCACGGCACGTGCCCGACAGCCTTTCTCCTTCGATCAACGGCTCGCCGGTTTCGGCGTTGGCGGCGTGGGGATCAAACACCCACACCTCTTCGCCAGTTGCCGGATCAAGAGCAAAGACCCGGTTGAACGGCGTGCAGTAATACAACAGGTCGTTGGCTTGAATTGGTACCGCTTGCAGCGAGGTCCCAAACGGATTCTTTTTGAAATCACCCGACCTGTGAATCCACGCCACTTCAAGATCGGTCACATTGTCAGGTGTGATCTGGCTGAGCGGTGAATATTGGCTGCCGCCGGAGTCGTTGCCGAAGTTCGGCCAATCCGCTCCCGACTGCGCCTGAGCAATCGAAGACATACCAATCGACGCGCCTACCGCCAAAACAAACAACTTCATTGCGATCCCCTTTGAGTGTCTTCTGCGCCGATCCTTACGACGACGAAATAATATGGCGCATCGTGCGACGTAATACCCACCTTGGTCTAGTCTCCGTTCGACGAATTGACGATCCTTATGATCGCCCCTCACCTAATGACGGTCTGAGGGTTGGATCGTTGAGTGTACTCCCGCCCGGCTACCCCTTATTGTCCAGTGCCGTGTTACAGCAATTTCCCCTCGCCCTGTTCTTTACCCGCAATGCGCAGTTTGTCAGCTTCGGATTCTTTCTGGCGCTCTTTTCAAGCTTTGGGCAAACGTTCTACGTGGCGCTGTTTAACGGCGTCCTTAACGATGAACTCGGCCTGTCGAGCAGCCAGCTGGGCAGTCTCTACGGGGCAGCAACTTTCATCAGCGCGGTCCTACTCATCGGCATCGGTAAATTAATCGACGTCTGGGACCTGCGTGTCTTTACGATCTTCTCGTTCACCATCCTTGCCGCGGCCTGCCTGATGTTCGCCAACGTCACAGGCCCGCTCACGTTATTGATTGCGATTCTCGGACTCCGCTTGGGTGGGCAAGGTTTGATGTCTCATACCGCCCTGACCAGTATGTCGCGCTATTTCGAAAGCGAACGTGGCATCGCCGTCAGCATCGCCAACATCGGGTTTGCGGCGGGTGTCGCGATCTTCCCGTTCATCGGCGCGTTGGTCATCGCGATATACGGCTGGCGAGGCATCTGGACGGGAAGCGCCGCCCTGATTCTATGTGTGTGCCTGCCGTGGGCTTTGTATCTGTTGCGCGGCCAAACGCAGCGACACGCCAGTTACGTTGAACGCCAGACTGCGCCGGTTGATGAGAATAGCCCAGCCCGCAAGGTGGGGTGGACTCGCTCTCAAGTCCTTCGTGATAAACGGTTCTATCTTTTGATGCCGATCATGATGTCTATGCCGTTCGTCGCCACTGGCATCCAGTTTCATCAAATTATATTGGTCGAAGAAAAAGGCTGGGTACTGGCCACGTTTGCGTCTGGATACTTCGTCGCCGCCCTGTTCAATGTCGTTGGTGGACTGAGTGTCGGAAACTTTGTCACCCGGCTTGGTGGCATCAACCGGATCGTGCCGTGGTTTATGGCGCCGCTTTGCGTTTCAATGATCTTGCTGATCAGCTTTGATACGCCATTGATCATATGGATTTACATGATCACCAACGGCCTCAATGGCGGCATGTTCGGCGTCGTCCACAATGTGCTCTGGGCTGAACTCTACGGGACGCAGCATCTCGGCGCGATTCGCTCGCTCGTCACCTCGACCACGATCTTTGCCGCTGCCCTAGCACCGGCCCTGATGGGCTGGCTCTTGGATTCGGGCTGGACCATGCGCCTGATCGCCGCAGTCAGCCTCGTTTATATCCTTGTCGCCATGGTGATCACCACACGGGTAAAAATCGCATCGATCCCGCCACCATCCTCGTGAGTCGCTCACGCGTTGAGCATATGCTTAAGTCCTGAACCGCCTGCCCGGCCTAGGCGCTTAAATTGACTCACGGGAACTCAACCAAACAAAAGACTCTAAGGACGCGCACCCATGCTTATTCTGACTCAATCCGCTTGGTCGCCCCGCGACGCTAAAGGCCTTGATGCTCTTGCCGCCGCAGCGAAGCGTGAAGCGTTGCGACAATCAGCCAGCTCCGACCCCGATGTATTGTTGCTGCTGCCCCACGCACCGATGGGTGCGGACGGCGTGTTGTCTGAGTCGGACGCGATGGCTGTCGTTAAAACTGCTGCGACATCGAGCGGCTTGCACCTTGCCGGGTCGGCTGTGATGACAGCAGATGAGGCTTCCGCATCACAGACCATTGGATTTGTTGTCGCACCAAACGGTAACGTTCTTCTTCGCACGCTAAAAATTTCGCCGGACCTCATTGAGGGATTCACCGACACCACATCGGCCATGGGGCAGCCAGCAGAATTTCCAATAGCAACACTTCCATTTGCAAAAGTTGGAATGCTCTGCGGCGAAGACATTCACTTTCCGCAGTATGGCCGCGCCCTCGCCTTCCACGGTGCTGAGATCATTCTAAATCCCTGTGTCGAGAGATCCGATCAACAGTTTGACCATCGCGTGATGTCACGCTTTGGCCGAGCGAGCGAAAGCGTCGCCTATGTTGCGGTCGCCAGCCCAGCCGAAATGGATGACGGTGGCGTTAAAATTAAATTGCCATCGGCGACAGCATTTTACCGCTGGGAGCGTGAGACTACTAGTGTCCGTGGTGATGAGACGTTTGTTATTCCCGATTTTGATATGCAACTGCTGCGTCGTCGCCGGGTGACACCCCAGGGTAGCTTTCCGGCCATCGTCCGCGCCGACGTTTATGGTCGCGGCTACGCAACAGCGAAGGCCGAAAACACCGTTCCGGCCGCACCGACAACACGTGACGGCTGGCTGAAAGAAGCTGAACGTCGCTTAGCATCCGAAGCCGAAGTACGTGGACCAAAAAATCCAAAAACCGAGCACCAATATGACTGCATGCTGGTGCAAACGGTTGCCCGTCTTATTCCCATCGGCGGCAACGCCGACCCCCGTGAGATTATTCGCAAGAACCTGGACGAGCATTTGTCTAGTGCCGGCAGCCGACTATCGGTCCCGTCAATGCGCCTATGCGTCTTTCCAGAATTCTGGCTAACCGGACCCGGCGGCATCGGCGGCGTTCAACGAACCGTACAAAATCTTGAGCGGATGGCGATCAGCGAAGGCGATGAGGTCTTCGACATCATCGGCAGGTTTGCTCAAGAGTATAATGTCTATGTCGCGTTCCAGAATTTTGAGGTGCATCCCAAGATGCCGGGCCGGGTCTTCAACTCCGCCTTCCTGATCGATGACCAGGGCAATCACGTTCACACCTACCGCAAAAACCAATGCGCCGATGTCTGGGGGCTCCTGCCCGATACCACACCTGGATCTGTGCTTGATGAGTATCTCGACCTATTCGGCAACGACGCACTGTTCCCGGTGGCTGACACGCCCATTGGCAAGCTTGCCAATATGGTCTGCTTCGACAACATGAGTCCTGAAGTCGCCGGCGGACTACGCCGCCAAGGCGCCGAAGTCATTCTGCATTCCACGTCAGAGCCCCATGGGGGCGAAGGCCGGCGCGCGTGGGACAACGCCAGACGCACGCGGGCGATGGAAAATTGCGCGTATATGCTCTCGGCTATGGACGGGGGGGAATACAAGTCGCACGATTCAGAACACATGACCTTCTTCCGGCGTGGTCACACCCGTTTGGTCAACTTTGATGGCAGCCTGCAAGGCACAGTCGACGGGCCAGGCCCAGTTCTGCTCCGGGCGCATATTGATTTGGGGGCGTTGCGACGCGCCCGCGCCAATCCCCGAACCAATTTCCAACTGTGGAATGATCCGGCGGTTTATGCCGACCATTATTCACCGGACATGGGTTTCCCCAGTAATATGTGGGCGGGTGATCCGTATGATAATCCCTACATCGGCGCGAAGGCGATGATTGAGCGGATCGAGAGCTACGTCGAACAAGGAATTTACACCCCACCGGCGATGCAGCTTAGCGCGGAGACCAAGAGCCGCACATCCGACGTCATGTAGCAGGTGACCAAGCTCAGTGAACCCGCTAAACCAGCATCCTCACGCAGGAATTTATTAGAGGCACACTGGTGATTAAGATTGGCGACGCAGTCCCGCGTTTTGAAGACGAACGCCTGCTCACAGGTCGAGGCTCCTACACGGACGATGCCGTATTAAGTACGGATGCCTGCATGGTTCTGGTGCGTTCTCCCGTTGCGGCAGCAAACCTTACATCCATAGACACGGCCGACGCCAAAGCCGCACCTGGTGTGCTTGGTATTTTTACCGCGGCAGATTTAGACGCCGATGGAATAGGACACTTCAAGACCGGGTTTCCGTTCAAACGCCCCGACGGCCGCGAAATGTATCGGCCGCCGTTCGGCCTCCTGGCCAAAGATGTTGTGCGCTATGTCGGTGATCCTGTGGTTGCGGTTGTTGCAGAGACGCACTCCCAGGCGGAAGATGCCGCCGAGCTTGTGATGATCGACTACGACGATGAAGCCGCCGTCACCGATGCTGAGGCCGCTTTGCGAGACGGAGCGCCGACAGTTTGGGCGGGCGCTCCGGGCAACATCGCATTCGTCGTTGAGCGTGGCGACAAAGCTGCAGCAGAAGCGGCCTTTTCTCAAGCGGACCACGTCACTGCCCTGGATTTGCGCGTCACACGGGTTACAGCAAACCCGATAGAGCCCCGATCCGCGATCGGAGGGTTTGACCCAGATAGTAATCGCTACGCATTGCGCTGCGGCACGCAAACACCCCAACGCATGCGCGATACGCTAGCGGCGGATATTCTCAAGATATCTCCAGACCAAATTCACGTCATATCCGAGGACATCGGTGGCGCCTTTGGCATGAAGAACAGTCCGTATCCCGAATACGGCTTGGTGCTATGGGCGGCGAAGAAAGTTGGACGGAGAGTGGCCTGGCGCTCAAGCCGAATCGAAGCCATGCAATCCGACTTCCAAGGCCGGGACAATCACATTCATGCAGAACTGGCGATTGATGCCGATGGTCTCTTCCAAGCCATTCGAGTGCGATCGATTGGCAACCTGGGCGCCTACCTCGGCCCACTGACCCCCCATCCGCCGACCGCCAATGTTGGCGGTATGATCGGACCCTATGGCATTGGCGCAGCTCACGTTGAAATTACCGGCGCGCATACCCACACACCACCGACGGCACCGTATCGTGGTGCTGGCCGCCCAGAAGCCACCTATGTGATTGAGCGCCTGGTCGATGCAGCCGCAGTAGAACTGGATATCGACCCTATCGACCTGCGTCGCCGCAACATGCTGACACCGGAACAACTGCCTCATCAGACGCCGTTGGGTATGAACTATGACAGTGGTGATTTCCCTGAAGTTTTAACGAAATGCGTCGCTGTGGCTGACTGGGATGGTTTCGAAACCCGCAGAATGAAAAGCGCAGAACGGGGCCTCCTGCGGGGACGCGGCCTGGCTTATTCCATTGAGATCTCGGGGGGGCCGCAAGGCGCGCACCAGCCTGAAACAATGTCCATCCAGTTCGACGCCGACGGTGGTGTAACGGTCCTTGCAGGCTCGAAGGAAATGGGCACCGGCCACGGCACCGCATATCGACAAATTTTAAGCGACCAGCTTGGCTTGGACCCAACAAGAATCACCGTGGTCGATGGAGATTCGGATGCGATCCCACAAGGAACGGGTTCATTCGGCTCGCGCACGATGATCGCCGGCGGCACCGCTACCCTACGCGCAGGTGAGAGAATAATAGAGGCGGGGAAATCGATCGCGGCCGAGGCTTTAGAAGCTGCCGAGATCGACATTGAATTTTCTGGGGGCGCTTTTCGAGTTGCTGGAACCGATCGGGAAATCACCCTTCACGATCTTGCGCGACATGCTGACAGCAAGCTCAATGTTGCGGTCACAGAAAAGGCGGACGGCCCGACCTATCCAAACGGCTGTCATATCTGTGAAGTGGAAATCGACCCAGACACGGGCGTGACCACGCTCGCCCGCTATATTTTGGTTGATGATGTCGGCACAGTGATTAACCCGATGATCGTCAAGGGACAGCTTCAAGGCGGTATTGTCCAAGGGGCGGGCCAGGTGCTTATGGAGCAAATCGTCTTTGATCAAGATGGACAACTCATTACCGGCAGTTTGCTCGACTACACCATGCCCCGAGCCGACGATATGCCAATGTTCGATATCGAAACGCATCCGGTACCGACAACACTCAACCCACTGGGTGTTAAGGGGGCGGGCGAAGCGGGTACGGTCGGAGCGTTACCGGTGATCGTCATTGCCACGTTGGACGCCTTGCGACCATTGGGTGTTAAACATATCGATATGCCACTGACGTCAGAGCGAGTGTGGCGCGCAATGAAGGAGTTGAGCTGATGAAAAAGATTAAGGGGCCATCACTGTCTCGTAGAAACGCTGTCTTGTCCGGTGCAGCCGCTTCCCTCCTGGGTGCAAACGAGAGCAAGGCAGCGATCACCACTGATATCGAGGGCGTTCCATTTACGATTGGACACTTGGGTGCAGCACTTCGAGCCAAACACCTATCATCAGTATCCATTGCCGAGACCGTTCTTGATCGCGCCGAACAGCTGACGTCTCTCGGCACCTTCACCAGCATTGATGCAGAACGGCTGCTTGATGGCGCACGGCAAGCGGACACCTCGTTGGCACGCGGCAAAGATCTGGGCCCGTTGCACGGCATCCCTCTCGCACTTAAAGACAATATCGACGCGGTTGGATACGCAACCACCGGCGGCACACCCGCTTTGAGGAATCACTTCCCCACCCAAAACGCGCCAGTGACCCAACGCCTCATTGATGCGGGAGGTTTGATCGCCGGCAAGGTCAATATGCATGAGCTTGCAGGGGGCGGCACAACCAACAATCCGTCATACCTGCGCACCCGAAATCCATACGCACCAGATCACAGTCCCGGCGGCTCCAGCGGCGGATCAGCAGCGGCCGTTGCAGCCCGGATCGTACCCGCAGCGCTGGGAACCGACACAGCGGGATCCGTTTGCAATCCGGCTGGGTACTGTGGTGTTGTCGGGTTCCGGCCGACATTGGACCGCTATCCAAACGCGGGCATCGTGCCCCTCTCCCTAACCCGCGATACCGCCGGGCCTTTGGCGCATTCGGTCGATGACATCATCGCAATTGATGCTGCACTTGCCGCGGACCGAACTCCGGTTCCAATGCAGGCGTTGAAGGGTAAACGGATCGGCACCCCCAGGGTTCCATTCGCAGAAAATAATACAACCGACATCCAGGGGATGATGGAGGACGTCGAGGCACTGCTCAAAGAGTCTGGTGCAGTTTTAGTGGAAGCCGAGATTCCGAATCTCGTCGACATTGTGAACGAAACAAGTCTCGTCACGCTCGGTGCACGCATTCGAAAAGATGTCACCGCCTATCTTGAGGCAAGTGACTCGCCGATAACGTTCGACGACCTTGCCGCACAGATTGCGGACCCGTTCGTCAAAGGCTGGATGACACCATTTCTCAATCCGACAGACGATATGCTGAACGAAGAAGCACGAGTGGCGCGCGAAGTGATTCCAGGGTTGAGACGCTCTTACTCTGCTTACTTGAAGGACAACGCCTTAGACGCCATAATTTTTCCGACCACACCCACACCAGCGGGTATCGAAGTGCCAGGAACGGAGGACCTTATTATCGATGGTGTTCGCATAGCCGGTGGAATTTGGTTGAACATTCAGAATACAGGTCCAGCGACATTGTGGGGTGGACCGGGAATTTCCCTGCCTGCCGGTTTGTCGGAAAGCGGATTACCAATGGGCGTTGAACTCAATGGCGCAATCTGGGGCGATAAAGATTTGCTGAGTCTGGCGCTGGCCGTAGAGGATATTTTGCCGGCCACTCCGCCGCCCGCCTAACGCATGGTCTGCAGCACTAGAGTGATGATAAAATTTCTATAACTTGTTGGCGGTTTCTGGCCTTCGCTACGTCTAAGGGCGTTTGGCCATTGCCATCAATGGCACTCACATCCGCTCCACCAGCAATGAGAACTTTCGCCACAGACGATCGATTATTTCCGGCTGCCAGGTGAAGTGCCGAATCACCTTGTGTGTTTGTCACGTCGACCCGCGCACCGTTCTTAATGAGAAATTCAACTACGTCGGCGTGGCCGTTTAAAGAAGCCCACAAAATTGGCGCGCCACCGTGCTTGTTTGCCGCATGAATGTCGGCACCGTTGGCGTAAAGCATCTTGACGATAGAAAGGTCACCCAGAGCAGCCCCCGCCTGAAGTGCCGTTGTTCCGTTATTGATCGCCGCGTTTACATTCGCCCCCTTGCCAATCAATAGTTCCACAATATCAGCATTGCCATAAGAAGACGCAAAGATGAGGGCGGTGTATCCTCTCTCATTCTTGCCTTCAATATCTGTCCCGTTATCCAACATCTGTTTTACTGTCTCGATGTCGCCCGCCCTCGCCGCTTCAATCATCCTGGCATCAGCGAGGACCGGTGCAGCGGCAAAGAGGAGCGATAACGATAACAACGTGCTAAAGTAAAAAGGCGTGTACTGTCTCGACATTGTCAAAAAATCTTACTCAATAAGTTATCCGCCATAAAAGCGGCTTAGCGTGCAGATTTACTGCGCAATTCCGGCGATATCAAGGCATGACAACGTTACTTTTGCGCAAGATCGAAAATCACGGTTTCCGCACCAATAACCGACGTTAGCGTTTTGGACGGAACGTCAGCTTTAGAACTGCGATGCATTTGCCCCTCTCATGCAAGATGCTAGATTGCTGATCGCAAGGGCCAGTCAGCTGGCACGACAGAACACACTATGGGAGCGAATTTGGCATGACGTCACCTGAAGACAGTAGCGGTCCGCAAAAGAAACTCGACCCTGTCCCGTTTTGGATCATGGGTGTGATTGTTCTCGTGGTCATCGGGATCATTATTTACGGACCGTGACAAACTATTCCCTAACCCTGCCATTGACCGCCGATTGGAGCGGGTGAAGGGAATCGAACCCTCGTCTCAAGCTTGGGAAGCTCGCGTTCTACCATTGAACCACACCCGCGAATTTCTTGAAACTAGCCAGTTTTCCCTTGGTTCACAATCAAGGAGCCTCGCTTTGCCACAGGATTAGCGCAGTAAAGTGGGATTCGGACTTGGCTTCGATACGCAATCGCAACGGTTCTTGGCAAGTATAGGTACGCAAGAGGACATTTGCAGTTTCAGATCCCGTCTTGAAGAGGTGCGCACACAGGCCATGAGACACGATTTGAATGCACTTTCTCAGGTGTTTTCGACAGCTATCAGTCAGGTCTTTGAAATGGAGTTAGGCGTACCTGAAGTCGCACTAATATCAGGTCACAAAGATTACCGGATGTTGGCTAGGCATACCCATTTAAGGGCAGAGGATGTGGGGAAGAAGACCGAGAGGCTACAAGCGGCACCAGAGTCTAATCCATGACAGATGTGACATACGAATACTAAAGTCACTTATGTCCGTGTTTCATTGAGAGCTTAGTAATTGACTGTCACACTTGTTACACCTTTTAGCCCAATGCCCTCCTCTTCTGTGTCCGACGCCAAATCCCACAAAATCTACAAATACATTGATTTCTTCTGTGTATTTCGCCATCAAAGATGTCAAATTACCCTTATTCGCCAATCTGCGAGAGCGAGTATTTCCATAGTAGTTATTCGCAATAACAGACAATTTGCCCTCGGTTGAGAGAGTGGCAAGTGAGGGATTAATAGTATTATTTCGTTTATCGGATAAGGTATCGAAATGCCCGATTAAAAGACCTACCTCGCTTGCTAGGCCCGGTTTTGTTGCAAGCGCTTCTACCGCCGCCGCGTAAAATCAACCAACAAGATGGGTCAATTTCTTACTTAGTTTAACAACCTTTCTTTTCCAAATACTCTGACGACGGACATGTGTTTGAGGATTTCAGTTCATGGCAAGATTAAAAACTCGAGAAGTGTTATCTGCATACTCTGGTGATGTTATTGGAGAAGTCCCAGTATCTGGGGCCAGCGAGGTCGAAGAACTACTACAAAGCGCATCAGACCTTTACGCCAACAGGTCATCATGGTTGCCGATCGGTACCCGTATTGAAATTCTACAGTCGGCCGCCTCGATCATGGCCCGCCGTCATATGGAGTTGACTCTTCTTATCGCTGGTGAAGGCGGCAAACCGTTCAAGGATGCAGTTGTCGAAGTGGACAGGGCTATCGACGGTCTTAATTTATGCGCCGAAGAACTACGCAAGGATGGGGGTACCGTCATTCCTATGCGCGTTAATCCCGCGTCAGCGGGTCGTTTGGCTGTTACGCAGTTCCAGCCTATCGGGGTTGTTGTTGCCGTGAGTGCGTTCAATCATCCACTCAATCTGATCGTCCACCAGGTCGGTCCGGCAGTGGCGTCCGGTTGTCCGGTGATTGTTAAACCGGCGAAGCACACTCCCATGTGCGCGCATGCTTTTGCTGACATTCTTAAGGAAGCCGGACTCCCTGACGGGTGGTGCCGGGTGGTGAATACGGATACCACGGCAGAGTCCGAAAAGCTGGTCACAGACCCCCGTATTTCCTTTTTCAGTTTTATTGGGTCTCCGGGTGTTGGTTGGTCACTTAAGTCGAAGTTAGCGCCAGGTGTGCGCTGTGCTCTGGAACATGGCGGCGCGGCACCGGCCTTGGTAATGGCTGACGCCGATCTTGATTTAACCACTTCCTCACTTTTGAAAGGCGGGTTCTATCACGCTGGACAGGTATGTGTGTCCGTGCAGCGTATTTTTGCTGATGAGGCTGTGGCCGATGATCTTATTGCGTCACTTGATTCACAAGCGGCCAATCTTGTGGTCGGTGATCCATCAAAGCCCGAAACGGACGTAGGTCCGTTAATCCGTCCGGCTGAAGTTGAGCGAGTCGACTCATGGGTGAAAGAAGCAGTTGACGGAGGCGCGACGCTTGTACGTGGTGGTAGTGCCATTACGGAACGAGTCTACGAACCGACCATTCTCGCGGACCCACTGCCAGACTCAAAAATTGGTAAACAGGAAGTGTTCGGCCCCGTTATTGCGGTGTTCCGTACCAAATCCTCGGAAGAGGCTATTGCGCGAGCCAACAGCATCGATTTCGCCTTTCAGGCGGCAGTGTTCACCCAGGATATCGATAACGCCATGGCGGCGTATTCCGGATTGAACGCGAGCGCGGTGATGGTCAACGACCACACGGCCTTCCGCACAGATTGGATGCCGTTTGCCGGTTTGGGACAATCCGGTCATGGAGTTGGCGGCATACCACACACGCTTCATGATATGCGTATTGAAAAAATGCTGGTTGTTAAGTCGCCAGCTTTGGAAAATTTTTAATCTCTGAAAATAGGAGTTAGACGATGAAAGCTTCTGATCTTTTTGTGAAGTGTCTTGAAGCCGAAGGTGTCGAAAGAATCTTCGGAATTCCCGGTGAAGAAAACGCTGATGTTATGATCTCACTCTTGGATAGCCCCATAGAATTTGTACTTTGCCGTCACGAACAAGCAGCTGCTTTCATGGCTGATACATATGGCCGCTTAACGGGTAAGTGCGGTGTATGTCTTTCGACACTTGGACCAGGAGCAACAAATTTGGTCACCGGTCTTGCGGACGCCAATATGGACCGTGCGCCAGTGGTAGCTATTATCGGCCAAGCGGGGACGGATCGCCTACACAAGGAAAGCCATCAGAATATGGATTCCGTAGCGATGATGCGGCCGATCAGTAAATGGGCACAAACAGTTTTCGCGCCTGAAAATATTCCTGAAATTGTTCGTAAAGCATTCAAAGTCGCGGAAACAGAGAAGCCAGGCGTCACGGTTATCGAACTCCCGGAAGATATCGCAGAATTGGAGATTGATGACAGCACGAAGCCTATGTCCATCGCCAAGACGCGACGGCCGGCCGCGGATCACAAAGCGATTACACAAGCCGTCGATATTATAGCGAAGGCAAAGAACCCTCTTATTCTTGCTGGCAATGGAGCTGTTCGGAAACGCGCGGCGGAGCAATTGAAACGCCTAGCTCACAAAACCGGCATCGCTGTAGTTAATACCTTCATGGGTAAGGGTGCCATACCCATGTCAGATCCCCACTGTCTATTCACAATGGGTTTGCAAGGCCGTGATTACGCCAATTTAGCGTTCGAGCAGTCTGACGTCGTAATTACAATTGGATACGATTTTGTCGAATACGCACCCGCTTTTTGGAATTCCAAACAAGATAAAATTATTATTGATATTGATTTTACACCGGCTGAAATTGATACAAACTTTCCGGTGACCGTCGATATCGTTTCTGATTTGGCGGATGCCCTTTGGCAAATCAACGAAGATCTGGATGAACGGTATGGCGATAAACTTCCGCTGAATGACATCAAGGAGCGCGCAGAATTGCGCCAGATCATCAGCGATGACTTGGCGATGGAAGAAGCGGACACGTCGTTCCCCGTAAAACCGCAGCGAATACTAAATGATGTTCGTAAGTTTCTTGGACCTGACGATATTCTTTTGTCAGACGTCGGTGCCCATAAAATGTGGATCGCGCGTTATTTTCAATGCGAAACACCGAATACATGCCTCATTTCAAATGGTTTTTGCACCATGGGCTTTGCATTGCCAGGCTCCATCGGCGCAAAAATTGCTCAGCCCGACAGACGGGTGTTATCCATATCCGGTGATGCGGGCTTTATGATGAACATCCAAGATCTTGAAACAGCTGTGAGATACAAAATCCCCATTGTTGCGATGGTTTGGGAAGATGGGGAATACGGCCTAATTAAATGGAAACAGCAGAATAGTTTCGATGGGAAGCATTCAGAGTTGGCCTTCAACAATCCTGACTGGGAAATGTTGGCAAAATCTTTTGGCATGTACGGCAAAACTATTACGGCGGCCGATGATATAATTCCCTCATTAGAGGAGGCTTTTTCTCAAGACGGGCCTGCGTTGCTCAGCGTCAAAGTCGATTACGGTGAGAACCGGAAGCTGACCGAGCGTCTTGGTAATATTATTGCTGCAATCTAAAACCCGTATACGTCTAACTCGATGTCTGTCTGGGCGGTATAAAAATGGCCGCCCAGCGACCTCAAGCCTATCGTCGAGATATAGCGACTGACCAATCGCGGTTCTTTAATTGTCGCGCGTCGAAAGGGGTTGTGGTAAATGAAGGCGGCCTGAGATTAGTGCAATGGAACAGTTGCCGTTTTCACAAGTGAAAGCCGATTTGTCTGAGTATTGAGGATTAGAGCAAAGTATCATGGCAAGGAGTCTTTTTTGGAAACTTGTCTGGCTCTATGTACAAGGCTCGTTGGTTGCGGTCGGCGTAACCTTTATTCTTGTACTCCTTGGTCTTCATCCGCCGCCTGTTTAAAGCGGAGTACGCAACACCTACTGAGATGACAAAATCTCGACGGTTTTTGTGCGTTTGCGCTTTACAGCCCAATCCAAAGCGGTTTCACCGCTAGTATCTTTCGCGCTGGCATCAGCGCCATTGGCGAGAAGAATTTCAACCACGTCGGTCCAGTCGTAGGAGGCGGCCAAGTGTAGAGCCGTAAGGCCACGCCCATTTGCCACATCAAGCCGCGCCCCTTTTTCGATGAGAAAGGCCACAACGTCGGCATGACCATTCATCGCGGCCCATAAAACGGGGGTGTCACCATAGTTGTTAGGAATATGAATATCACCGCCTTCGGCATAGAGCATTTTAACTATGGCCAGATCACCGAGAGCTGCCCCAGATTGCATGGCAGTCGCGCCGCCATTCGTGACGAGGTTGACCTTAGCGCCTTTGTTTAGGAGGAATGCAACTATATCCCCATTGCCGTATGAAGATGCAACATCTAGAGCACTAGATCCACGATTGTCCTGAGCATTGATATCGGCCCCGCTGTCTACCATCTTTCGTATTGTATCTAAGTCACCGGACTTCGCCGCGTCGTGCAGTGGAGAGTCTGCCAGAACAATAAAAGGAGCAAAAAGAAATATTAGCGCGAACAATAGGCTAGGAATGAAAAGTGCAAGTTGTCTCGACATTATCAAAGAGCCTTACTCAAAAAGTTATCTGACAAAAATACGGCTTAGCATGAAGATTTACTGTGCAATTCCGGCGATATCAAGGCATGACAACGTTACGATTACGCAAGGTCAAAAAGTAGGGTTCCCGCGCCAACAGCTGGCGTTAACGTTATGGACGCAACCTCAGCATTAGAGCGGTGATGCATTTGCCCCTCTCACGCAGGGTGCTAGATTACTAATTGTAAGGGCCTGTCAGGTTGCAAGGCAGCGGACATTATTAGGAGAAAATTTGTCATGACGGCACCTGAAGGCAAGAGCGGCCCGCCAAAGAAACTGGACCCCGTCCCATTTTGGATCATGGGTGTGATCGTCCTCGTAGTCATCGGAATTATTATTTACGGGCCGTAACGGTCTATTCCCTAACCCTGCCGCTGACCGCCGATTGGAGCGGGTGAAGGGAATCGAACCCTCGTCTCAAGCTTGGGAAGCTCGCGTTCTACCATTGAACCACACCCGCGCATCTCTAGGAAACTAGCCAGTTTTCCCTTGGTTCACAATGATTGGTCTTTGGAGCTGGGCCTGATTCAGCCTTGGCAGGCATAAGGCGGGGCCAGTTTCCCTTTCCGGCGCGAAAGAACATGCGTATCCTGCACGCACATCTCATAAGGGAGGCCCGCCATGCTACCTGTGATTGATCAACCATTTCCTCATGACCTCATGCCCATTCCCGACCACGACGAACATGCCCGCGAAGACTTTACCGTCACGCTGAAGCTCTACGCGTCGGAACATCTCTATCCTTATGACGAGATCGTTTACGAAAAACGGGCCAAGCCGAAGTTCATCAAAGAGAACGGCCGTGAGCCAGAGAATTGCGATGAAGTGCATCACTTAATGATGGACGATCCGTTCACCCAATTCTGGAGCGGCATCGCCCGCAATATGCAGGAGTCTCTGTGGGACACTCAAGGCCGCATTGCTGAACGGCAACTCGACCGCATTGAAGCAGAAGCAAAAAAGAACAGCGCAGAACCTATCGGCAGCCTAACGCTAGACCCGGATTTCAAGACGCCAGCGTACATTGAAGCGGTGGATATTCACGCGATGCCCGGCGGGTACCAGACCACTCTATCTGAAGATGACGTTTTTCAGGGCGCAGTCTATGACCGTGGCGCCTACTACTACACCAAAGGCATGGTCGGACGGCATGGCCAGGGTGGCGGTACGGCCATGGTGATGGCTGTAAAAGACCTCTATCCGGACTTGAAGCCGAAGCGCATTCTTGATGTGGGGTGCGCCATTGGCTGGTCGACGGCACCCTTATTGCACGCTTACCCCAACGCTGAAGTGTACGGCATTGATATTGGCGCAGCGATTCTACGCTACGGCCATGCCCGCTCGGAATCACTCGGCGATAAAATTCATTATCTGCAAATGAGCGGCGACGACATCAATTTCCCCGACGGTTATTTTGACCTGGTGGTCAGTGGTGGGGTGTTCCACGAAACTTCGAACAAGGCCGCCAAAAAGATGATCGCCGAAATGCATCGCGTCACGTCGCCCGGCGGTGTCTGCATGAATTATGATATTCCTTACGGGGGCGCGTACAACCTGCATGCACAGTTCATGCTCAACTGGGACTGCTATTACAACGCAGAGCCGTTTTGGCGGCAATGGACGGGCTGGGACCGCACCGAATTTATGGCCAATGGCGGTTTCGACCAGGATATTGTGCAGGAATGGTGGGCCGACCGGGATCATCACGGAAACTTCAAGCTCTTCAAAGACCCGTTTGATGACCTCCATACATCAGCCCGTGGTGGCATCGGCCGTGTGCATTTCTTTGGGGCTAAAAAAGCCGCCTAACGTAAGGCTAAAACTTCCTGCACTTTGGCAGCGCAGTTCTCGGCGCTGTCATCGCCGTCGTACTCTTGTTGAAAATGGAACTGCACGGACGGGCGTTGCACCGCCTCGTCGAACCACGCCTCTAGGTCGGCGTTACCAACCCGCCAATTGTAGTCACGCGGCACCGGCTCGGGCACATACTTGGGTACGCAGACATCTAAGTACGTTAAAGCATGGATCGTCGCTGCATCCCCAATGTCGAAGGTATGTTCAGTTGCGGTGTCCGCGTTCATGGTGGCAACACAGCGCTTCACCTTGGGCCAAAGCCAATTGATGAACTTGGGCCGCGGTGCCTCTGAATAGTCGTCATCGGTGGTCAACTGGGTCGTCGCCTCGAACATAATATCCGCCAAGGCCAAGCGGCGCAGCGCATCCCAGCGCGCTGGGCCCAGCGCCGGATAAAGAGACCTCCCGCCCCGCGCCAAGCTGTCCAAATACTCAACAATGGCCTGACTGCCGTAAAGCGCCCTGCCGTCGTCCAGGGTTAGGGTCGGCACCTTGTTAAGCGGGTTGAGCGCGGTGATGTCATAGCCAGCGCGAAACGGATAAACGGCGACGGGTTCGATGCGATCCCATACGCCGGCTTCATGCGCAGTGATCAGCGTTTTGTGGGCGAAGAGATGTATGGGCGTATAAAATAGTTTCACAGCACGCCTCCTTGAAAGTGTTCGCTGGAGTGTAGGTGAAAGTAGCCTGGTTGGCTAACCCACTCGCTGTGCACCGGGACACGCAACCCTACGCTCCCGCGTAAATCAAAATGTAGGCAGGCAGTCTGCTACCAAGGCAGCACGGTGCCGTCGAAATTATAGAATGTAGCGGTATCGTTAAGGGTCGCGTTGTCGATAACAGTAACCATTTCATCCACCGCCAGGGTGGTTGTCCGTAGTGGCATACGACCACGCGCGCGCGCCATCATGTCGGTATCGACCGGCCCAGGGTTGACCAAGACCACGACGATACCCTGGTCCTTCAAGCTATGAGAAATGTTGCGCATAATCATATTCACGGCCGCTTTGCTGGCGCGATAAAACGGCTGTCGATTGCTGGTCGCACCTGCAATGGACCCCTCACTGGAGGTTACGACGGCAACTTTCTTTTCATCACTGGACGCGACATGCGCCGTGAAGGCCTCGGTGATTTTCAGCGGGCCTTGGGCGTTGGTGCTCATGACCGATGCAAACGTAGCGTAATCGATCGTGCCAAAACGCTGCCGCTCAGGTCGGCCCGTGATCCCCGCATTGTTCACCAAAACATCAATGGCGGTGCCTTGGTACTTTTCCGCCAGGCCATCGATTTCCGCGAAATCGTTCACGTCGAGCTCCTCAACGTGAATACTCTTATTCGCAGCTGCTAGGCTATTGAGGTCATCCGCCGTCGATGGGTTTCGCGCTGTTGCGATCACCGTATAACCCGCATCCGCGTAGTGTCGAACAAACTCGAGCCCGATGCCACGGTTGGCTCCAGTAATGAGTACGGTGCCAGCATTCGCCGACATCGAGGTGCTAGCACCCGAGGCAACGGCAAGAACAACCAACGTCACAGCAAGGCGACGGAGACGTGGGATACAACTAATCATCGAGCACTCCAATTGTTCATCACGCTCGTTGGAACGGACCGACGCGTCCGTTCCAACGAGAGACGCAAGATTCAACGCTTAGCGATAATCCAGACGGCGTGGACGATGCCAGGAATGTATCCAAACAAGGTCAGAATAATGTTGATCCAAAACTGACCACCTATTCCGACCTGGAGAAAGACCCCGACGGGCGGCAATAGAATTGCAAAGATAAGCCGAACGATATCCATAGTTAGCCCCTTAGATATATGAAATGAAATGTTCCCCGTAACACTTCTGAGTTTACCAAAAGAGGCGCAGCGCGCTAGGGGTTACAGACAGCCAAACCGGGACTCCACGTTGCAAGACAGCGTCTTTTCGCCGAAAGTGGCCGCATGAGTTCATCCCTTATTCTATACACCAGCATTATCATGCTGACAGCCGGCCTCGGCACCCTCGCGTGGATCGATTTCAAGACAGGGTATTTACCGGATAGCCTTCAAATTGCCCTCACTGTCGCCGCCCTAGCGGTGCTCGCTCTTGGTTCACCAATCGGCGTGACTTGGACGGGCGCGGCCTGGGGCGCGGCGATCAATGGCTGCACGTTTTGGAGCCTGCGCTGGATCATGACCCGGGTGAAAGGCCGCGAAGCGATGGGGTTTGGTGACGTAAAGCTGGTCGCAGTTGGCGGCTTGTGGCTCGGGCCCTGGGCCTTGCCCTATGTTATGGCCCTATCGGGGCTTCTAACCTTAGTCGCCGTCGGCGTCGCCGCCCTCATTTTACGCAAACCGACGTGGCGAGGCGAAATCCCACTCGGGCCCGGACTCGCAGTGGGCATTCTCGCAGCCTATCTCGCAGCTATCGCTGGCGTGACTGGTATCGTCGGCCCGGCGCCTCTGTAGGACCGCCATGACCACATCGTCTCCTCATATTGTTTGCTTCGCCCCCTATACGGATTGGTCGGTTCATAGCGCCCGACAAGTCACGATATTGCATGGGCTGCGACAACGCGGGGCGACGGTAAGTTACGTCACCTGCGACGGCGTATTTTCAGACTGCGATCTGTTTCAGAAAGCGACGGGCGCCGCCCAGGGTAAGCAGCCAAACTCGTGCCAGGTTTGCCAGTCTTCCGTCGCAGCGCGTTTAGCCGCTTGGAATATGCCCTTTCGCTGGCTGGGGCGCTGGCTCTCAACGGAAGATTTTGAAGCCGCGGGTCGTTGGGTGGCTAAATTGGAACCCTCCGAGTACCCCACCGCAAAGTTTGGCGATTGGTCCATCGGGGCGTGGGTGCAGTCGTCAGTCCGAACAGAGCTGCGGTGCAACGTCTTTGACATGGCAGACCCGAAAACAACTTCGACATACGCTAGCTATCTCTATAGCGGCGCCCTTGCCGCACTGGGCCTCGACCGGCTGTTTGAGGAAGAGAAACCGGATGCGCAGCTGTTGTTTAATGGACGCATGGCGCCGACACGGATTGCTCTCGAACTCGCAAAACAAAGGGGGATTCGCACTCTATGCGAGGAACGTTCAGCGGTCGCAGGCAATCTCATCCTTTTTGACAATGTTAATTGCCTCGATATCGAACACGTCGATCAGTTATGGGACGAGTGGAAAGATATTCCGCTTAAGCCAAACGAGATTAAAGACATCGCCAACGTCTTGGAAGTGTCTAACGTCAGCGCTTATGGAACAAATTAACGGGATTGCATAAGAGAGGATTTCTGGTTCATCGTAATGACCCGTAGGGGAATGAAGATGAGACAGAAATCGCAGACAAGAGAGAC
>JABJAH010000041.1 GCA_018666155.1 Rhodospirillaceae bacterium
CCAGTCTGACAGCGCTCCCGCAACTTCATCTATCACCTCAGGCCACCAGTCTTGACCCGGTAGCGGCGTCGATTTTTGTCGGAACAATTGAACCGACGGATACCAAGGGCTGTCCTCTCGGTCCAAAAACCAAAACCAAAGCAAACCTCGCGCTAATGGTAATATGGTCCAAGTTGGGATCCCCATTGCTCCAGCGATATGGACATTAGAATTCGATGCAGACACGACCATATCTACGGCTGCGATTTGGGCGAATACTGGATCGAGTTCTCCAAGGGCATTGACATCAGGGTCGACATAAATTTCAACGCTAAATTTCTCTCTGACAGATTCGATCTCTTTGGAACACTCCCCATACTGCAGATTCACGAAGAATACGTTCTCGGTCTTTAGTATTGGTGCCCACGCATTGAGATCGATAGTCTTAGCTTCTCCAACTTCTAAGTTTTTGCTTCTCCAAGAAAGCCCGACAATACGCCTACCTTTTGCCATTTTCTCGTATTTTGTGCGAAATTTCTTACGCAAAATGGCCTCAGGCTTTAGGTAAGGTGCATGGCTGACAATCGATTCAAGCGATGGCCGGATTGATTTCATCAGACTGAATGCCGGGTATTGTAATTCGAACGGAGGGTCGGCAGCAGCAACGGTTTCGGCGTGTGTGCCCCAGCTGCTAAATTCAATGCCTTCAAAGCTTCTTTCAAATATTGGCTTCATTCGCTTCGAACATTGAATAGAGCAGTGGATGTCCCTTTTAAGAATATCAGGAAGGATTCCGGCGAAAAGTATCTCTTCACCGAGACCTTGCTCGGTCCAAAAGAGAATTTTTTTGCCCGTCAAATCTTTAATGTTTTTTTCGTTCCAATACGGTGGAGGTTCTAGTCGATACGCAGCTTTCGCTTTTTCTTCTGCGATAAACCGTGTGTCGAAATCTTTCCAACCTTGTTCCAATTTGCCGAACGTGAGCAAGAAAATTGCTAGCCTATATCTGTAATCAATGTTGTTTGGGTCAAGTTCGATGGCTTTGTCCATTAGGACAGTCGAGATTTCGAACAGTGCCCGGTCGAATAGAATCGCTGCGGCGTTGCCAAAAGCTGCGCCAAGGTCTGGTTTGATCCGAGCAGCGGATTCAAAGGAATGGAGCGCCTGATCTAAATCGTTGAGTTCACGCTGAACTGTTCCGAGGTTAATCCAGGCATCCGCGTCTTGGTCATTAATCGCGAGCGCTTCCTCATAGGATTTGCGCGCTTCCTCATGGCGTTTGTCTGCTTGGAGGGCGCAACCCTTATTATAGTATGAATCGGCCCTGTTCTCCTTGAACGTAAGCGCCTGATCATAGGCTGCGACCGCCTCATCGTACCTCTCAAGGTTACGGAGAGCGGTGCCTAAATTGACGTGCATTGATGAAGTGGCGGGCCCGACTTCAATGGCTTCTTCTATAAATTCAACTGCTTTTTCGTAATTTTCGATATGCAGCGCCAGTGTTCCCAAACGAAATATAGCGCCCGCATTTTTAGGGTTTTGAGTCAAAATCGCTAAATAAAGATCTCTTGCCCTCTCGTAATTACCTGCTTTGTGTTGAGAAAGAGCTTCAACAAGAAAGGCTTTTTCGTCGATACGTGGGGTTGAACGGGGCATGCAGAATTAGTTCCGTGAAGCCTTAATTCGGTGTTCATTGAGCGCGTCCTTAGCGTGACGCGAGGATCAGCAGTGGTTCCGCCCAGCGTAGGTCATGGCATCGCGTTCCGTGAACCACAGATTAGCATAACTACAGTTTTTGTAGTCGTCGAAGTACGGCCCTCCTTCAGTAAAATGAATGAGAGACAATTCTTCCTCTGGAAGGTTGGCGTCATAGTCAACCAAGTGGTTCCACCCTGCCGGTAGTTCACCGATGAGAGCGTCATTCTGTAGCCACTTAAACTGATGAAGCTCTAACCCCGTTGCGGTGTTGACGTAGTCGGTCGTTAGAGCAGTGCAGCGTTCATTATTAAATAATATGACGCTGGACCAATTCTTTTTTTCATATTTGCTTTGCGGCTGATCCAGGAACTTTTTTTCTTCTTTCGGTTTGTGGTCGTGTTTAACGACTTGGACTGCATATGAATCGTCTCGAAGTGACCAAAGGTTGGCGATGTCATCTAACATCAGCATGTCGCAATCACAGAATAGCGACCAGCCTTTATAGCCGGACAAATACGGCACCAAAAATCTGGAGAAGGAAAATTCAGTGGACTGCAACGGGTGGGCTTCTCTTGAGAAAATGTTCGTGAGTTCAGACAACATTAGCGGAGACACGGTGACCGGCTCGGACGACCGGCTGTGAATGCTGTGAGACAGAACGTGGAAGGCAATTGCCTCCCTACTGTCGTATCCTATAAACGCACGTATCATATAAAAAATCCCTGGGTTGGTCAGAGAGAATTTTGTTCGGCCCCGTTTAACCCTAAGCCCAAGCCTATGACAAGTGCTGGGCGGTCTGGAGAATCTCCTTTAGCCATACATGTGCGGACGAAATGGCTGGCGGCCAAACCCCGGGGCCCGGCTGTCTGCATATGCGCATTGACGGATACCAAGGACTGTCTGAGCGCCCTCGAAACCAGTACCAAAACCCGCCGTACCCTGATGGCACGACCGTTGCTACGGGTGTTCCTAGGGCGCCCGCAAGGTGAGCCGTCGAGTTGGATATTGTTATGATCGCATCTAGGGCGCTGATTTCTGACGCATGATCGTCAAAGCTGACAGGGGCTTCGGCCGGAGTGTCGATATGGAAGCGCCCGCCCGACATTTCGCTTAGGTGGGTGACGTCATCCTCTGACGGTGCGTGTTGCAAACTGACGAAGAAGCAATCTTCGTCCTGCATAAGGATGTCCCAACTTGAAATAGGGGGCGTTTTTAAGTGTCCTTTGCGTGCGTCGCTGCTCCACGACAGACCGACAATGGCTTTGCCTTGCGCTAAACGTTCGTATTTTTTCCTGAGTGCGGAGCTCGCTGCGGAGTCAGCGACCAGATAGTGGCGTTTATCGGATGTATATATGGGAGGTACACCTAGGAAACGAGCGCCTGACCAGGCGGGACAGGTCAAGTTAGCCTTTTCGGTTTTGTAATCGGGCGGGGTCTGTCGATCAACGACAGTTACAAAAGGAAAGGACCTTTTAATGAGATCAGTGAGGCGTAGGTCGCTTTCAATGATGCATCGGTGCCCTTCGTCTGAATGTAAAAATGAGTTCCAAATGCTCAAAGATAAAATTTCGTCGCCGATCCCCTGTTCTAGCCAAATCAATAATGACCGGTTCTTGAGCTTATCACCCCGCCATGTCGGGTACTGAAAGGGTCTAATCGGTATGCCAAATCGTGACGGGCGTAACCGCCATTCATATTCTTCAAAACCGGCGCCTAGTTTGCCACCACGAAGGAGAAAGAGCGCTTTGTTTTGATGGGCTTCAATGTCATTCGGATGATGCTCGAGATACTGATCGACGACTTCGATCGCTGTGTCCATATCGCCGACATCTGATAGTGTTGCCGCCAAGCTTGTGGCGGCGTGAACTGAATCGGGATCAAGAGATAAAGATTTGCGGTAGTTGCCAATTGCGTCTTCCGGTGCCCCTCGCTCGCGAAAGTTCGTCCCCAGATTTAAGTAGGAGAGCGCATATTTCGGATTGAGCGATATGGCCTTTTGGAAACTATGCTCAGCATCTGAGTATTGTTTGAGATTTGTGAGAGCTGTGCCTAGGTCGCACCACGCTGCTTCTGATCCGGGACTATGCGCCACCGAATCCTTCAAGACATTAACAGCCGTTTTAAAATGGCCTAGTGCGATGAGCATTCGACCGAGGCCGTGCGCGGCTAAATATGAGTTCGGATCGACTCGTCGAGCCTGACCATAGGCGTGCATCGCTGATTTCATACTCGACATTTTTTCTAGGCATTCGCCCAATCCCAGCCACGCTATCGAGTCTTCGGTGTCGACATCCACAACCGATTTGAAGAGTTGATACGCTGAGGTGACATCTCCACGGCCTAACTCGATCAAAGCTTTTTCGCGCTGGGCTGCTCGCTCGCTGCCGGAAAGTGGCACGCTACTCATACTGAACCGGTTAAATTATCTATTCTCTCAGCGATCTCTACTAGTACGGTATCCCAGTTTCCGTTCTCATCGGATTCATAGAGGTGTACGGAGGGGTACCAAGAGCTCTGATTCTGGCCTCTAAACCAATACCAAAATCGACCAGTATATCGTGGGACCAACAGCGCGGTTGGTATGCCTAGGGCTCCCGCCGTATGGGCTGTTGTATTGCTTATAGTAACAACGAAATCCATGGCCGTAAGTTGTGCTGCCGCGCGATCCATGTCGACCAGGGGGTCGACGGTTGGATCGCAAATCCAGCGATCCAATCCGGCGCTGGACAGCAACTCCAGATGATCGGGTTTAGGGTCATATTGCAACGAAACGTATGTCGCTTCCGTGTTCCCGATCAACCTTGCCGCAGCGGAAGGCGCGAGGCTTTTTGGCCCGCCGAGCTCCGGCGTATCGCTGTGCCACGACAAACCAACTAGGACGGGGTTCGGTGCGGATTGACGATAGCCCCGTGCCATTTTCTTGGAGTCTTGCACCTTCGATCTCAGCACAGGTTTGGTTTTTTTTTGCGGAAAAGCATCCAAAGAAGGGCGAAGGAACTGACCGATCTCACTGAAGGACATCTGTAGGTCGATATCGCTATCCACAGCTTCCGCCGGCAGCGGCTGTTTGCGTTCCGCAACACGAATACCGGCCAAACTTCTCTTGAACAGCGGAACCATGCGTGTAGAGCATAGAACCGTGACTGCTTTCGCCCGCCTAGATAGCTCATCTAACATTGTGGCGATGAGAATTTCTTCGCCGATACCTTGTTCCGTCCAGACAAGAATGTGTTTCCCCGTTACATCCTCACCGGCCCATACGGGAAATTGAAAGTGATCGTGTCTGATATTCGCAGTCGGTCTGGCAAGGCGATAGTTGAGTAGGGGCCACCCCTCGCTGAGTCTGCCGTCAAGGAGCAAAGCCATGGACAGCGAGGACGCGGCATCGATCACACTTTTATCGTCATTCATTAGCTGCCTAAATACCACCTCAGCTTCGTCCATCAGTCCTAACTCAGCCAGAAAAGTACCCAGCGATTGCTTGATCCCAGGCTGGTCGGGAGATAGTGCATGCGCTTTTTGTATCAGTTCAAGTCCGAGCTGCGCCTGCCCATTGGCGCGTCGTGCTCGAGCAAGATTATTGAGTACCTCCAGTTGATTTGGTTTGATCTGAAGCGCGTGTTCAAGATCTCTAATCGTTTTTGAGATTTCATTCAGGTCCTTGTACGTGTCGGCGCGGTCAATCAATACGTCAGCTGATTCACTGTCAAAGTCGAATGCGTTGTTCAGAGTATCCAGCGCGTTTTCAGTGTCGCCAAATTGCCTAAAACCTCTTGCCGCGATTCTGAATATGTCGATTGATTGATAGCCGTTTTGTAGCGCCGCATATGCGGTGAGGCCGGCCGCGACTGGCAGCCCCGCGTGATGGTACGCGTGCGCGAGAGCGACCAAGTGGGCCGCTGCATCAAATGCAGGTTCATTTCTCTCTCTTATTGCCATGAGGTCGACGGCGGCTCGAATGATTGGCGGGGTCCAATCACCACGTGCGTCTTGTCGGTATAAGACAAGCGATTCGTACCAGGGGCTGGTCGTCCTTTCGACGAACCATGGCCAATGCAGACCTTCCCCGATGGAGTGGGGGGCTAGAAGCCACGTCGGTATGCCCTGCGCTGCTGCCGCATGAGCTGTTGTGTTCGACGTTGAAATGACAAGGTCAAGGTTTGCGATCTGAGCCAAATGTCCTTCAATGTCTGTGATAGGATCGAGTATTGGTTCAGTCTGTATGCTTATGCCCGGTATAGTCTTGATTTGTTCCACTTCATTTTTTACGTCGCCATATTGAAGGCTGACAAACCGCACGCCTGGAACGGACAGGATCGGTCGCCATAGGTCGAGCGGTACAGATTTCTCGATGGCATTGCTAACATTGAAGCTGCGCCAAGCGATGCCGACGACGAGAGGATTATCATTGTCCGGTTGGTAATGTGGCGAAAGTTCTTCAACGCGCCGCTGATCCGGTTTGATATGGCTACTCGGTTTCGGAAAATCGGTCCATGACCGCCGTAGAGGGCGGCAGAGGTCTAGAAGTGAACTTTGTATGTCTGCCGCGGTAGACGACACATCAAGCGTTGCGCTGTTTGCCACCTCAGCGCCCGGGAATGACCGAGCGAGAATAGGTTGAAGCCGTTCAGTTGTCGCGACGATACACTTCTTAGAAATGGTGATTATCTCGTTCAAAGTGGTCGCAAAAAGAAACGTCTCTCCAGGCCCCTGTTCTGTCCAAACCAGGATGGTTCTTTCCGCAAGGTCCTCGCCATGCCAGACCGGTAGAGGGTATTGAGGTGCTATGTTTGGATTCTCTGGCGCGTTTTTACGCCAAGAGTATGCATCCCATGCTTCGTCAAATTGTCCCAGGGCAAAGCATGCTTCAGCACGGTGCATCCATAATTCTACGGAGTTTGGGGACTCGGCTAGCCCTCGGTCAACCATCGCGATACAATCAGAGTAATCACCCTGTCGTTTTAGAATCTTGCAGGCACCACTATAGAGTAGTTCACTTTTGGGGTTCGCGAGTATCCCTTCTTCGAGGGCCGTAAGTGCAGAGTCGGTTTGACCAAAATCTGCGAAGCACATGCTCATATTGTACCAGGCCTGAGGGCGTGTTGGCTCAAGTCTGACAGCTCGGGTGTACGCCAATGCTGCCTGATAGGTTTGGTCAGAATTCTGTAGCAATAAACCTAGGTTATTGAGCGCCTTCGGAAAATCTGGTCGGATTTCAACGGCCTTCACTATGAGCTGTAAACCGGTCTTTATGTCTGTGGATTGACCAAGAAGAACGCCCAATAGATGCAGGGCATCAGGATGCTCCGGCTGTACTTGAAGGACTTGCCGATAGCCCTGTTCCGCCTCGGCAAGTCTTCCAGCGCCGTGGCAGGATACCGCGTTTCGCAATAGGTCCGTCAACGGGCTGACCAATGTAGCATCCATTGTGAGAGGTCATGGTGAACTGCGGATAGAGGTGTCGCCCAGTCACCTGCCTTTGGTTGTCGATAAAGACGCATCGACGGGTACCATACGCAATCGGTGCGGTCGAGGAACCAGTACCACGGCCGCCCCGTACCTTCGGGCACGAGCGTCCAAACATCACGCCCGAGAGCACCGGCAACATGAACCGTCGTGTTGCTAGTTGAGATGACTAGATCCATCGCGCCAACCTGATGTGCAAACCCGTCCATGTCTTTTAAGGGATCGATATCAGGGTCCCAAATGAGCTCTCGTCCTACCTGCGGTTGAAAACAAGATCGTTCCTGCTCGGTATCGCCGTATTGGAGGCATACAAAATCTGCGTCTGTTGATTTTAATATCTCTGCCCAATCTTTGAGCGCGGTACTCTTCTGTTGTGTGGCGGTTTCACTTTCTGAACGCCAGGAGATTCCGATTAACGGTCGACGACCATTGGTCGATGCATACTTTAGGCGTAACGCCTCGCAACGTTCGTGTTCAATTGCGAGGTACGCTTTTGACTTTGAAAAGCTCTCCGATGTGGAGCGCAAACTAGCGCCAAGCTCGGTGAGAGAGGCTTGTGCGCTAACGGTGCCAATTTCGTCTGCCGGTAGTTCCGTTTTTGAGCGAATGACGACGCGACAATTTGGAAATGACCGCGTAAACAGCGGGGCGATCCGATCAGAACACGCTAGTGTGACCTTAGTGTTGAGTGCCAAGACATCTGGGACCATTGATCCCATCAAGATTTCATCGCCTGGACCCTGCTCGGTCCAAATCAGGAGTGACCCGTTAGAGATGTCTTCACCAGACCAGTAAGGGGCGTCGCTTTGCCCATGGCTGGTCAGTGTTTGGGGCCACGACTGCCGCGGTGCGAATGCCGCCCACCCCGCGGCGAGATTTTCAGTTGTAAGAAGGGCGAGCGCATACCGATATAGGGCGTCGTGATAGTTGGGCTCGCTGTTAAGCAAGAATCGGTATAATTTTATTGCCTCGTCCAACTGTCCCTGGTTCTCAAGCGTGATCGCCAAGTTGACCCAGGTTGGTGCGTAACTACGATCGAGTTCGAGGGCGTGCCTTAAAGCCGCATTCGCGTGGTCGTAGCGTCCGTGTTCAATGTAGGCAGTACCAAGCATGTACCATACTTGATAACCGGATTTACCATATTCAATCGCGTGTTCGTAGGCCGTAATTGAGTCGAGCATCCGACCTGATTTTGTTAGTGCAACACCAAGCTCCATCCACGCATCGGGGTTGGTCGGCCACGTGCTCGCGACGGACTCGAATGAGGTTATGGCTTTAGCGTATCGACCCATATCGCGGTGGACCTTGCCTAAATTAAAAAGCGCCTCCGTTAGATTTGAATCAAGTGCGACAGCTTTTTCCAAATGCTCTGTGGCTGCCTCGTAGTCGCCCTTCTGTGACCACAGAACCCCCATCAACTGATGAGCTTGTGCGTCGTTCTGATTCTCAATAAGCGCGAGTCTGCAGGCGTTCTCTGCCGCCTCGAAATCCTTGTTCTGATAGTGCGATAGGGCTTCGTTGAGCATCGGATTCACGGTCTCTGACAGTTTACCATGACGCCGTTTCTCCGCCTTGAATATTAAGTCGTCGTTCATAGGGTTTGGCTGGTTGTCGACAATAGGTTGGGTGCGGTTTTTCTTAGTTGGTTAGAGACCCTGCCGAGCACATCACCCCACCCTTCGTCATGTCTGTGGCGAAATAGGCGCATAGACTCGTACCAGGGACTGCTCTCGCCTTCTAGAAACCAGTACCAAATTCTTCCAGGTCCGGTCGGTGTCATATTCCAGACTGGAACACCGAGTGCACCAGCAAAGTGTGCGGTCGTGTTCGAAATCGTTATCACAAGATCCATAGCTGCAACCTGAGCTGCGAATAAATCCAGGTCTCCCATGGGGTCGACGTCTGGGTCTTGCAGTATGGTCAGGCCGGTTTCCTCTGTCATCGGTGTAAGTTCATCACACCCCTCGCCATATTGAAGGCTCACGAAAGCGACGTCAGGAAATGACAGGATGTCTTTCCATTTTCGCAAGGGTATCGATTTGAAGTGAGCGTGGGTGGAATACCCGCTCCACCAAGAAATACCGATCAACGGCCGGTCGCCAAAAGTAGATCGGTATTTTTTTCGAAGAGCAGCGGTTAGGTCCGGATCTGCCTTGAGGTATGGTCGGGCCGGAATGTCAGGGGGCGTCTTATAGAGTGAACAGTTCATGTCTAAAGAAGCGCAATGAAAGTCGAACGGGCCTTTTTGCAATATTTGGTTTTGCGGTTCTTTAGACGAAAACACCGTGATCTCAGGGAATGAGCGCTCAAACAATTTGGTCAACCGTTTCGAACATTCAAGTCCGCAGTTGTCTGCAATAGCGGCAATAGCCGGCGCGCATCGAGCATGAATAATTTGGTCGCCGATCCCTTGCTCACCCCATAGCAATACGTTTTTGCCCAACACGGCCTCTCCATCCCACTCCGGTAACTCCCATTCACGGCTTGCTGATAGATCGCCGTTGCCGAAGCGGGACCGATGCTCTCGCCAAGCCCCGTTGATCTCGCCATTTGTAAATCTGGTGACGCTGCGGTTGAATCGGAAGCCTTGATTTTGAGGTTTCAGCTCAATGGCTATGTCAAAGTGTTCCATGGCTTTAGCGATTTGATCCGTATACAGTAGAAGATTCCCATAATTGTTGTGAACGTCGGCGTATTCTGGATCGATGGTAATCGCTTTCTCGTAGAGAATCTTGGAGCCGTTAAGATCACCTTGCTGCTGGCGTATTCGTCCCATGTTGTTAAGTGCGCTCGCCGACTCTGGTGCCAATTCGAGGGCGCGGCGGCCGTACGATTCAGCTTCCTTCCACCGTCCTATGTCGTATAGAAAGCCGCTCAATTTATTGAGAAAATAGCCGTTCTCAGGTTCTGCCGTGACGAGTTCGTCGAACGCCTCTAATGCATCGTTCTGGCGGGACAACAATCGCAGCGTCGTGGCGTAGGCGAGCAGTAAGACGTTGTTATCTGGCCAATGCGCGCGAGCACTTTCCGCGTAGGTCAGTGCGTCCTCATATTTTTTAGCATCGAGTAGCCTCTGTATTAGATTCTCGAACACGCCCGCGTCTTTGAGACCGCTAGAGACACTCTTTACTAAAAACTTGATCGCGTCGTCGATCCGGCCGAGTTCGGCAAGACAGGCTGCATAAGCGTTAATGGCGTCTAAGTGCCCTGGCGCCATCTCGATGAGTGCCGCGAGTGTTTGCGAACCAAGTTCAAACTGTTCCCCCCTGATGCAGGCCTTGGCAAGATTAAATCGAATCTTGGAATTATTAGGCTTCAACGCTGCCGCTTTGCTCAGTGCGTTTATGGCTTCCTCATCTTGTCCGAGGCCGGAAAGAACCGAGCCAAGAACATTGAGGGCAGGGGCGTGGTTTGGCTGGTGGTTGAGGCACGTGCGAAGTGGACCTAATGCTTCTTCTTGGCAGCCACGTTGTGTTAGTACAGCGCCCAGCAAGTAGTAGGCTTCAGGCTCGGATGGGTTGGCGGCTGCTAGAGTGCGATATCCCTGCTCGGCCGCAACTAGGTCTCCACTTTTGTGGGCGGTTACAGCGTCAGTGTAAACTTTTGATAAGGATCCTGGCACTGGAGCTCTTCGGGCTGGAGAAACGATGGCGTGCCATCATAGCACAAAGATGGTCTCTAGTTCTCGTCCATGCCGACTTGCCCAGCAACCCGAATAACTTCTTCGACTGAGGTTACGCCCTGTGCAGCTTTAATAAGACCGTCTTCTAAAAGGGTGCGGAAGTCATCCTGTTCCGCCGCGTTGTGGAGCTCGTGGACCGGTCGATTCTGCATTATTAAATCGGCGATGCTATCGGTCACGGCAGCCATTTCGTATAGGCCCATGCGCCCGCGATACCCAGTGTGTTGGCATGCGTCGCATCCGGTCGAGGTCACCCAATCAGGCGAGGCGGTTACCAGGTTGGTGAAGCGGTTTTGGATTGATTCGTATTTGGCGATGATGGGCTTGGGCGGCGCTGCAGCTGTTTTGCAATTTGGGCACACCCGTCGCGCAAGCCGTTGGGCCATGACCGCTCGGACGGACGAGGCAACAAGGAACGGTTCAACTCCCATGTCAATCAGTCGGGTAAATGCGCTAAGGGAATCATTGGTATGCAAAGTGGAAAAGACCATGTGGCCGGTCAATGAGGCCTGAACTGCGATCTCGGCAGTCTCAAGGTCTCGAATTTCCCCAATCATAATTGTATCGGGGTCCTGTCGGAGAATTGACCTTAGCGCTCGAGCAAATGTGTATCCAATTTCCGCTTTGGTCTGAACTTGGGTTACGCCATGGATGTTGTACTCGACGGGGTCCTCGACAGTTATAATCTTTTTCTTACCGTCAATAATATGTTCGAGAGTGGCTTTTAGTGTTGTGGACTTGCCGGAGCCGGTCGGTCCTGTAACAAGAATAATGCCGTACGGCTCTTTCACCAGTGTCGAGAACACTTCGAAATGGTCCGCCGCCATGCCGATCCGGTCGAGTGAAAAATCTTTTTGCTCCTTGAGCAATATCCGCATGACAATAGATTCACCCCACACACCGGGCAGAGATGACACACGTACGTCGAGGTCTTTGCCACTGATCCGCATGCCAATGCGTCCGTCTTGCGGTAAACGCCGTTCTGCAATGTCGATGCCCGAAATTAATTTGATCCGGGAGGCGACAGCGTCAAATCGATTGCGCGGAAGGGTGAGGCGGGTTTGTAGAACGCCATCGACACGATATCGAATGTCGAATTCTTGTTCGCGGGGTTCGACGTGAATATCTGATGCACCCTCGTTGACCGCTTGCGCCAGTGTATTTGACACCAATTCCACTACCGGTGCTTCTTCGGCGAGCTCCCTTAGAAGGGCAACGTCGTCTCCCACGTCGATCGTATCGCCAATGAGGTTTTGGCGCACGAGGTCGAGCATGAAATCAAGATCGCGACTTGATATCAGCCACCAGGTCACTGCTTCACCACTAAAGGCACCGCACACCGTTTCCTGAAGGCTTGGTTCCAATGGGTCGCGACTGATACAGTTGGGTGAGCCGTCCGGACTACGCCAAAGTAAGACGTCGGCATCCACCCACCAAATAGGCGCAATGGAGGTCTTGCTTAAGCACTCAACATAAACCGTTGCGTCTTGTGGCAAGATGGAGCGGTCAATAATTCCAAAGCCAATTTGCTCGGATAGTGCGACCAGGACGTCCTGCTCCGCGACAGCGCCGATTCGGATGAGAATGGCGCCTAATCGGCCGCCAAATTGCTCCTGAAAAGACAAAGCCTTGGTTAAATCAGCAGAAGAAATGTGATCTGCTGTCTCTAACATTTCCCCCAATGGGGGGGCTGGCGATAAAAGGTCTGTTGCCGCGTCACTCATCGGGTGTGCCGCCATTATTCATCATGAAATACGACATCATTCGTCCAGCTGTACCCCAGCATTTTCCATTGTTGGCCGGTTCCACCAATGAGCCGTGTGTTCATCGTCGGCTCAGGTCCGTCTCCAGTTGCGCTGCTATCAAAACTGACTGTCGGCCGATCATTTGCTGACGAAGGTTTTGGCAGGATTCCACTCTTGTATAGCCTTAATAATTCTCCGGGTGCCGTATCTGAAAGGTCATTGAGGGCTGCGTAAGGGTCAATGCCATGTCCAGCTGGTCCGTCAGGTAGGTCGACGAGACGCGCAACGTATTCACCGTCTTCGGTTTTTGTGACATCGACTGGATATTCAAGCATGTGTAATTCTTTGGTCCTGATCTATCGCGGTAACAGATAAGTTAGCCATCGAGTATAATATGTGAGGGTCAATCTACGTCGAACCGACATGAGAGCCAATCCTGCGAAGGTGGGCAATTTTCACCATGACAAATAAGTAAGGCCCTATAAATACACCGTTTTTGACCCTTAGGGGTGCTTTGGGCCATAACTTGGGACAGATTCCTATAAAATTGCGGTTTGCTTACGCCAACTGTTTGAACACCAGGGGTTCACTTGAAAAATCTCGCTCTTTTTCTGATTTCCCTGACTGTTTCGGCCCTGGTGGCTGAGGTGGGCCTGCGGTTTGCGGGGTTTAACGCTCGCGAGCTAGCGGCAGACCGCTTTTTTACTGATGGTGAAGAGACCACCTGGTCAGTTCCGGATTCACAACTTGGATGGGTAAACAAAGCTGGAGTTTCCATATCCATTGAGCACGGTGGAGCGCCAATGACATTTTGGGATCAGGGGCGTCGGGCGACCCGAGAAAATCTAGAATCGCCAGGTGACGGTGCGGCGGTGATGTTTGTTGGTGGGAGCAATGCTCAATCTTACGGCGTCACTGATCAAGAGTCCTTTCCCTACCTGCTTGGACAGCGCAACCCGGCTCTGTGGATTGAGAATTTTGGCAACGGGGGGTACAGCTCTGCTCAGGCTCTTTTGATGGCAAAGCGCGCGGCAGGCGAGTTTTATGATGCAATTGTCCCGCAGTTGATCGTCCTCACATTCGCTGATTCGCATGTCGTCCGTAATGTTTCCGATCAATCCTGGGTCTACAGTATTTCTGACTCACAGGGTCGTTATGTGTCTCCGCCGCACTTTAGACTAGAGGGCAACCAACTCGTTTTTTGGCCCTTCCGAACGATTGGTCCCTGGCCACTTGAGACATCGTCGGTTTTGATAACGACGTTGCATAATGTTTGGATGCAGTCGGTCTTGTTTGACAGTGCAGACGAAAGCGTTCCGGTGACTAAAAGAGTGTTGGCTCGGTTTGCTAAATTTGCGGAAACTATTGGGTCTGATCTGCTAGTCGTGATCTTGGAAGACCGGACTAATGTGTCAGGACAGGTATTTGAAGGCGCATCTTTTCCGGTTTTGGATTGTTCTGGGTATGAGCGTTCGGACCCCAAGGGGTATTTGCTGGGTGGCAACGGGCATCCAAATGCCAAGCTTCATGCTCATTTTGCCGACTGCATCGGAACGTGGATGAGCAGCTATTTTGAATCCCGAAACAGTCAAGGCGGGCTCTAGGGTCCTATGCGGTCTTTTTTCTCATCGTCGTTTTTGACGCTAGTTTCCCTCGTGTTCGCGGTCGGGCTTTTTGAACTCGCGTGCCGGACGATTGTAGACACGGGCATGCACTATCATCTTGAGATGTGGAAATACGCGGTGTCTCTGAAAGAGGTGGCCGACGACCCAGCGATCGGGCATCGCCATAAGGCAGTCAGTGAAGCGCACCTCATGGGAGTCGATGTAAAAATTATCGCGGATGGCCTCCGTGATCGTGAGCGACCAGACCTAACTGAAGACACGGTTAAGGTGCTGATGCTGGGAGATTCCATTACGTTCGGCTGGGGCGTACCGCAAGCCGAGACGGTGTCAGCGCGTTTGGAAACGCTTCTTCCACAACAGACCGGTCAATCGTTTGCGGTCATTAACAGCGGCGTTGGCAATTACAACACAGCAATGGAAGTGGCTTGGTTTGAGCGTTACGGCCTCGATCACGAGCCAGATGCCGTGGTGCTCAACGTCTTTATCAATGATGCGGAAATAACGCCCGCAAACACAGACATACATTGGTGGGATAGGGCCCTGTACAGCCGCGTTGTTTTGTTCGGTGCGCTTGATACGGCGCGCCGTCTCGTGTTCGGCGGCGTAGACTGGAAAACTTACTATAGAGATCTTTACACTCCTGCGAATTCCGGTTGGCTTACGATGCAGTCTTCGATCGCGCGGCTTGCTGAGCTATGTAGAGAGAACGGCATTCCTCTGGTGCTCGTTGACTACCCAGAATTGAGAGAGGTCTCACCGTATCCATTCCCAGACGTATCAGAGAAGATTTCGGTTGCCGCATTTGAGCAACAAACAGCGTACATCTCTCTATTGCCGGCCGTCGAGAATGAGGCGCCGAGCGCGCTGTGGGTGACTGAACCCGATCCCCATCCCAACAGTTACGCTAATCAGCTGTTTGCCGAGTACCTAGCGCCGCGTCTCGGGCAAGTGTTGTCTCTTGCGAATGGGTGGTCAGCTGGAGATGTCGACGATACGGGCGCCATCGCGCCCTGATCCTGAAGTAGTGGCATCCGCCCACATCATTTGGAACGCGCGCTCAAGCGATCGTGTGAAGCTGAGATGGTTGCACAGCGGGGACGCGGCCATACGCGCTCGTAGCGTTGAGCGTAGGTTAGGTAAGGCTGCGCGGTCGATGGCCTTTTCGGTCGCTATCCTGACGTAGCTTGAATCGGACTCAGCGATCCAATCGTCGAGACCAACGGCGCTCAAATGCGCTGTGCTGTGACGCCCTGCAAACGTTTGACCTGTCTTGGTTATAACCGGTACGCCCATCCACAGCGCTTCAAGAGTAGTAAGCCCGCCTGAATAGGGGAAGGGATCGAGTGCAATATCGACTTCGTTATAGGTGGCGAGTAGTTCGATCTGCGGTGATGCGGTTCGCAAATCGAGCCTGCTCTCGTCAATACCAAGTTTCACCATCGTCTCGACAACGTAGCTGCACAGATCTGGCTGATCGAGGTCCGCAGTTTTTAGAATAAGTCGACTATCGTTCACTGCACTCAAGATCTCCGCCCACGTCGACAGGACGGAGTCGTTTATTTTCGCGAAGTTGTTGAAGCAGCCGAATGTGAAGTGATTGTTCTCAAGGCTTGGCAGGCTTGCGATATCGGGAGCCGTCTCGGGCGGTGCGTAACATAAGTAGTTGTGGGGCAATCTCACGATGAGTTCTGAAGCATACGTTTCATAGCCATCTGGTGTATGATGTTGGTCTGCAATCAGCCAATCCATCGCTGCCAGACCAGTCGTGCCCACATAGCCGGCCCAACTCGCCTGAACCGGGGCTGGCTTGCGGGCGAAAGCAGTCAACCGGCTGTGACTAAAATGACCCGAAAGATCGATCAAGATATCAATCTCTTCTCGGCGTACGAGCTCACAAAATGCATCGTCGGACATGCCACGCGTATCAAGCCATGTGTCCGACTTCTTTCTTAGAGACTCCGTCGTGGCATCGATCGTTCGGGTGTCGGAGAAACAGGTTGCGGTGAACGCGCGACGATCATGATTGCTCAAAACACCAGTAAGAAAACACCCAATCGGGTGTGCGCGAAAGTCTCCAGAAACGTAGCCAACTCTTAGCGGCGCGTCGTGATCGTTCGCCACAGTCAGCGGCACGGTTGTTGTGCCGTGCCGTGCGCTCCACTGTTGATGATTGTCGAACAATGATTGTGGCGTCGTGTTTGGCTGATACTGCAAAGCGACAAGTAGGTTTGAATGGAGGCGTGCATTACTCGGGTTTAAGTCGAAAGCCGCCTGGTAGGTCTTTATAGCGTCATCTAGCCGGGCTTGTTTGCGATACGCCAATGCCAGACTCGCTAAAACATCCACACTGTTCGGTGCGATATCACGAGCAGTTTCCAATGCGACAATGCTTTCCCTTCGTTGTCTGTTTAGAGCGAGCACGTTTCCGAGGCTAAACCACCCTCTGGAGTCGTCTGGTGCAATTTCAGTCGCTTGCGTAAGGGCAGTGACGGCTTGATCAAGGTTCTGCACTCTCGATTCTAAGTTGCCGAGGTTGAGCCATGCTTCCATTTCGGTTGGGCCAAGCGCCACTGATTGTCGCGCGAAATCCACTGCATCTGTAATTCGACCGGCCTGACCATGTAGAACAGCGAGGTCATGCAGTATTGCGGCATCGTCTGGCCGCTCTCTCAGTTGTTCAGTGAGGTCGGTGATCGAGGCGTCTAGAGCGCTGGTCGTCATAATCGAGCATGACGGGCGATAAACGCTGCAACGGTCTCGCGCTCTGTATCGTGGGCAGAGGACGGCCGGTCCCCGGCGTCGGGATGAACGGGCGCGCCATCCATTATAATCGAGCAGACCTTGTCGAGGGCTGAATCCTTACCTGGTCCCAGTTCGTCCAAAGAGTCGTAGGCAGCTTCACCGCTGGCCCAATCGGGCTGCCGCACTAGAGGGAAGTCGATCGACTGGCGAAAAAACCAGCAGAAGGCGAAGCGCCAGGCGGCGACTGAGTGATCAATTGAGGGTGGCGCCGACGATTCCTGCAACAGACGGTCTACCTCGTCCGTGAATGATATTGAGTCATTTGGTGCGCGCATAAAGTCGGCGTCTCGGAACCAGTATCGCCCGGCGCGCAACACAGGCCGGCCAAGCGCTGCCATTTCAAGACCAATACTGGAGTGCCACACAAGGCCGCAGTCAGCTTCCTGCATCAAGTCAAAGCTACTGACGTCGCCCGCTGGTAGAATAATGGATACGTTGTCTGGATGTGCTTGGGTCAGGGACTCAACAAACCGCATTTCATCTTGGTTTGTCCCGACCGAACGTTTGCCGCCGGTGTTCGGATGGGTGCGGACAACAAGGTGCCAGTCCGGTTTAGATCGAAATGATTCGATGGTTGCATGCACCCAGTCGCGCTGGTGATCAAAGCACCCTGTTGCTTCTGGCTGTCCGTGGGGCTCGTCAGTCGAAGACGTATAAAGAACAGCGAGCCGTTTATCACGATCAATACTGAGGTGCTCTCGAACGCTACCTGACCCGGACGTTGGTGCCGCAAAGTGACTCATTTCGTGGCCCGACCCAGAGAGATGTTTCTCTAGGAGGTCTCTGAGCGACCCCATTTCTTCCTGATTGAGGGGTGTGTCTTTCCAAGCCTGGCACAAAGCATAAAACGGCTGGGGATCAAGG
>JABJAH010000042.1 GCA_018666155.1 Rhodospirillaceae bacterium
CAAAGCTTTTCGACTGAAGTCCTATCAGAGGAACGGTTCGTCACACGCAGTCCGGCGCCGCCAGGGTCTTCGGAAAAACCGGCTTTAACCGAACTCATCAACTACACCGGGGCCGCGTCATCCTTAAGCGACAACGGTGATCTGTTTGCAGAGGCCCGCAAAAGTATCGTCGTCTTTCGCAATGGTATCGATGGTCCGGTGGCCAGCGGCTATCCACCCATGCTTCTGGCCTTATACGAGGGTCTTAAATTTCTTTCGTTCGACGCCGCCGTGCAGGAAACCGGCGAGCTGCAAATGGAGCGCACCCACCCAGGCTTTCTTGAACGCCTAGAAAAATTTACCTGAAAGCAGGCAAGTTTGTATCCTGATCGTGGCCAGCCTAAGGTTTGCCCTTAGTGGTGAAAACCGATCTAATTTGTTGCCAAACACCCTTTACACGACCGGACATAGATAATGCTGTCCTTCCTTTTCTGGCGTCGTCGTAGAAATGCAGCCTTCTATCAACGGTTGGTGCGGCAGTCCAATGTGCGCCGGACTCTGGGCATTACCGGCGCGTATATCATTGGCGTCCTTTTTCTAAACACTCTCGCCATGATGCAGTTCGAGGGGCTTCCGCTTGGCGATGCGGTCTGGCTGACTCTTGTCACCATCACGACGGTCGGCTACGGCGACCTTTTTCCGACAACTATTCCGGGGCGACTATCCGTCGTCATCCTATTATTTATCGGAGGAATATTTGTCCTCTTTAACGCGGCGGCTGAGTATTTTGACTATAGACTAGACCGAAAACTCCGCATGCTCAGAGGTAGATGGAGGTGGCGCATGAATAACCACATTTTAATACTCAATGCTCCAACCGTTAATTCGGTCAATTACTTTGCTCATTTAGTTCGAGAATTTCAGGATCACGATGAATTCAAGGATTGCGCCTTTCTTTTGCTAACAGATAAATATCCGGACGGACTTCCTGAGGACTTACAAAATACGGGATTGGTTCATCGCCATGGACTGACCACAGACCCAGACGCCCTTACGGCCTGTGATGCTGACAAGGCTGCCGCGGTTTTGGTCCTAGCCGAGCACACCGACGATAGCCGCTCAGATGTCCAGGCTTTCGATATACTTCACCGATTGAGAGATTTGAACTGCTGCGCCACATTGCTGGCCGAATGCGTCGAGGATAGAAACAAAGAACGATTGAACGCGGCAGGCGCCACTGTCGTCTTGAGGCCTGTTCGGTTTTATCCAGAGATTGTCGTCCAAGCTGTCGTTACACCAGGGACAGAGTCTATTTTAGAGAATTTGTTCACCCACACCGGGGACGAATGCACTGGGTATCAAGTGAGAGTTGAGTCCTTGAAATGGTCCGACATCGTTGTGACTTGCCTCAATAATCGCGTTGGTACGGCAATTGCCTTTAAGGACGCGAAAAGCGGTGAAGTCGTTTGCAACCCTGAACCCGACACAATCGTTCAAGGCACATCTCTATTTGTTATTGTCAAAGAAGACCGAATTACGACCAAAGGCGATTTGCAAAAACTCATAACTTCGATACCCGCCTCATAAAGTCCATCGAGGACCAACAATGTCTCTAGTCCAGCTCAACGTTGGCAAGAAATCCATACCTAAAACTAAGACATAGACCTCGACTAAGCCGAATATCTACCAAGGAAAATAAGACGGATTGCCGCGACGGATTTGCCCGTTAGGATGGTAGCGGTTTACGAACTCACGCCGCATCGGGGGCTCCTTGGTCGCTAACATCCGCACCGTCGCGTTTTCCGGGATCGAGGTTTTGCCGATCCAGGTTCAGGTTGCTATTGCCGGTGGTTTACCGGCCTTCACTATTGTCGGGTTACCGGACAAAGCCGTCGCCGAAAGCCGCGAGCGTGTACGGGCCGCCCTAGGCGCGATTGGTCTCGCCCTGCCGCCGAAGCGCATCACCGTGAATCTTGCCCCAGCCGATGTGCAGAAAGAGGGCAGCCATTTCGATTTACCGATCGCGCTTGGTCTGCTCACCGCCATGGACGTGCTGCCGAAAGAAGAGATCGACGGTTATGTGGCACTGGGTGAACTTGGCCTTGATGGTGGAATCGCGGCAGTCGCCGGCGTTCTGCCCGCTGCGATGGCTGCCAATGGTATTGATAAGGGATTGATCTGCCCCGGCGCCCAAGGCGGCGAAGCGGCCTGGGCTGGAGGAGCCGAAGTGCTCGCTCCCGATTCTCTATTGGCGCTCATCAATCATTTCAAAGGGGCCAGTCCACTGCTGCCGCCAAAGCCCGCTGCACCGCAAGCAGGGGCGGCTGGGCCAGACCTTAAAGACATCAAAGGCCAAGAGACCGCGAAGCGTGCTTTAGAAGTGGCTGCGTCGGGAGGCCATAACCTGTTGATGATCGGACCGCCGGGTTCGGGTAAGTCCATGCTCGCCAGCCGTCTTCCAGGATTGTTGCCGCCGCTCAGTGCCGCCGAAGCCTTGGACCTATCGATGATCCATTCGGTTGCCGGGCAATTGACCGGTGGCGCAATTTTATCGACGCGGCCCTTTCGCGACCCTCATCATTCTGCCTCCGTTCCTGCCTTGGTCGGTGGCGGGACGCGGGCCAAGCCAGGCGAGATCAGCCTGGCTCATCACGGTGTTCTATTTCTCGATGAACTACCCGAGTTCAATCGACAAGCGTTGGAGGCTTTGCGCCAACCCTTGGAAAGTGGGCGGGCTGTCGTCGCGCGCGCCAATGCCCACGTTACTTATCCGGCGCGCATACAGCTGATCGCGGCAATGAACCCCTGCCGCTGCGGCCACCTTGATAATCCCGCACTGGCCTGTTCAAAAGCACCGAAGTGCGCGTTGGATTATCAGAACAAAATTTCTGGGCCGCTGTTTGACCGCATTGACATGCATGTGGATGTGCCCGCCCTTGACCCGCTGGATTTATCGGCACCGCCGCCGGGAGAAGACTCAGCCACAGTAGCCGCGCGGGTCGCCACGGCCCGTGCGATGCAGCGGGACCGGTACGAGACGATGGAACTTGATGGCGTCACCTGCAACGCCCAAGTCGACGGCGAAGCGTTGGAAGACGTGGCCGCACCTGATGACGAAGGCCGTGCATTACTGACCCAAGCGGCGGAAAAAATGCATCTGTCGGCGCGCGGCTATCACCGCATTCTCCGCGTCGCCCGAACGCTCGCTGACATGGAAGGCGCCGATGACATCAAGCGGATGCACATCGCCGAGGCGCTAAGTTACCGCCGCATTGCGCCAGGGCGGAGTTAGCAAGTATTGGCGCTTTCTAACGCCGGTCCTGGTTTGGTTCTTTTGACCCGAAGCTAAGGGCTTCTTCGTTGTTACGCGCCATAACGCTATAAACCCGATCGACCATCGCCTTGCGTTCGGCCGCCCAGACGTCGGTCTCTTCTTGGGTCGGCTCGTATTGCTCGATCATTTCTGTTGTCACCTTGCCGTGGGTGCTCAACAGCTTCTCCATAATCTTAACGCGCTGTTGGCCGCTCCACATTTCTGCCCCAAGGGCGACAACAATATGCATCAAGTTGTCGATATGGGCGTTGCCGAGCAGCACCATGTTATCGGCATCGTGTTTGACGAAATCTGATTCGGCCCCGAGGCGACCTGTGTTGTCTTTAGCCATGCTCGATCCCTCCTCTCTTAAGCCTTAACGGCGACCAAGTTCGGCCGCCCGCGGGTCGAGCCCGTGTTGTAAATGACAGCCGCGGCACCCTCCGTATCGACGGACATGCCAGCTGCGGTGAGGTCGCCAGCAAGATCGTAGTCCATGTGCTCGAGGGCCCAGGGCTCGCCGTTCCAGCGGTGGTCCCACCAGCGGCGGAACTTGCCAAACGCGTCTTTCGGCGGCTTGAACGAGGTGTAGAAATCAACCGGGTAATAAATTCCACCGCCGCGCAACACGCGAGAGACCTCTTGCATGATCTTGGTGTTTTCGGCATTCGGGATTTCATGCAGGACGATGTACGAGACCACCATGTCGAAGTAGTCGTCAGGGAAGCCAGTGTCTTCCGCAAGGGCCTGCCGGTAGTTGACGTCCATACCCAGGTCGGCCGTGCGCATGTGAGCGTAATGGACCATCGGCCCACCGACATCGAGACCCCACACTTCAGCATCTGGGAAGCGGCGCTTGAGTGCTGTCGTCATCTGGCCGACGCTTGAGCCGATTTCCAGAATGCGGCGGACCTTGCCGTTCTGGGGGGTCGGCGCCGCGTTGGCGACACCGGTTTGATTCTCATCCTGCTTGTTGTGGCCAAGGAAGAAATTCACCGTGCCGTAGTGATAAATGTAGCCGCCCAGGGGATCGCCGACATAGCCGCCGGGCATGATGTGAATTTCATGCTTAGCGTAGTCGGGGATGTTGAGTTTGGGATTCAATTCCAGAGTCCCTGGTCCGGCGGACTCTGCGGATTCAAGCTCTGTCAGGCACTGATCCATGTTGGCGTCGAAGAGGTCCTTCACGCCCTTCCAGGTGAGTTGCTGGTTGGTCAGCCAAAGGCGGGCACTGGCCATGACCGTCGGGTCGTTCTCAACGAGGGCGATCACCTCTTCCATCGACAACTCAGCACGAGGATCGTGCCCCGCTTCCTTAAGCAGTTCGCGAACGCGCATGCGTGCTGCCTGGGTCATGTTGCCGCGGCCGCCTTGGGCGAAGGCGCGAATATCGGTCAGGAAATCCTGATTGCTTTGAACATCAAGACTGGGCAAACGCCGGTACATGCCTTCGCGCCCGCGCGGTGCATCAAGTCGAAAGCCGCCGTCGCTTTTGGCAGCAAAGGCCGGAGCAACGGCTGTCGTCGCAGCGACCGTTGCAATGGCGGCGCTACCGGTGAAAAGTGTCCGTCTGTTCATCATGTTTCTCTTCCTCTGTGTTACCCGCAAAGGCCATGGTCTCAGAGTATGATTCGTTGAGGGTGCCGCTGCTATTTCAGCGCCCAGAATACACCGAGTCTGGCGCATTAGTAAGCCGCTTTTTCTGCGCCGGGGCGGGGATAACCCAACGCACCGTCTCTTGCGCCGTGCGCGCGCTGACCTAAACTGATCCCACCTGTTCAGTTTCACCGTACCAACGAGTCCGTTTATGACCTCTGTGATCCGCCGTGGCTTTGTCGATATTCCGCAAGGTCAAATTCATTATCGGAGCGCCGGGATGGAGCACCAGGGCAAACGCCCACTGATCATGGTGCATGGCGAGCCGGCGTCGTCTTATGTGTTGGAGCCGACGATCAACGCTCTGGGACAGACCCGACCGGTCTATGCGCCCGACACCCTGGGCACAGGCGACTCTTCGCCGCTTCACGTCGACACATTAGAAGTTTCAGATTTGGCGGAGATTGCATTTTCCGCGATCACGGCGCTCGGATTTGACGACTTCGATTTATATGGCACCTACACCGGCGGCCACATCGCCACGGAACTTGCACTCGCCCATGGCGATGCCATCAATGCCTTGGTCCTCGATGAGGCCGGTTTGATTCCGGACGAGGATATTCCAGACCTTGTCGCCAATTACGTGCCTGACCTCTCTATCGATAGCCATGGCCAACAGTTCTACCGGTTGTTCCAATGGGTGCGCGATCAGTACATCTACTTTCCGTGGTACGCCCGGGACAAGGCCCATTGGCGCGATATGGACCTGCCGTCGCCAGAGGTTCTGTTTCGCAAGTCTATGGAAGTGCTCAAGGGCAAAGACAGCATGCCAGTAATTTTTGCTGCCGTGTTCCGCCATGACCTGCGGGCCGCACTCGGAAGGATTGACCTACCAACCCTGGCGACGGCGGAAGAGGCAGAGATCGTACCCGGCGCAACGTTATTGGACATGCCTTTCCGTGAAGCTGTCAGTGCGCCGGCGGAATATGTGTCTGATAAAGCAAAGCGCATTACAGCCTTTCTGGACACCCACGCTTAATGATCCGGGCTTTTTGCCTAGGCGCGCTGCTGTGTTTTTGCTCGTTCACGGTGGGCGCACAATCAACACAATTGATTGCGGCGTCCTCCGCTGCCCCGGGCAGCACAATCAAAGATCACTTCATCGCCTTTGAGAAAACACTGAACGAAACTTTTGATGGCGATATCGCCATTACGCTGTTGGTGGATGGCGAAGCGGGGTCAGAAGAAACCTCGCTGTCCGGATTGCGTCGGGGCCGGGTGCATTTCAGTGCCGTATCCGTCGCAGCGGCGGCAACGGCGGTTCCCGAACTCTCAGTCCTGATGATGCCGTACCTGTTTGACAGTGACGAAGAAGCCGACTTCGTGCTCGACAATTTTGTCTATGAGCCGTTCCAGGGTCTTTTCAAAGGCAAAGGTCTCGCCCTCATCCGCTGGCTCGATTCCGGTTGGGCGGTACTGTACGGTCGCAAACCCATCCTCCTGCCCGAGGATGTCGTCGGGTATCGCATGCGGTCGGCATCGGCATTAACGGCACAAGCGTTTCTCGAGGCGGTGGACGCCGACGTGATACCGCTGACCTTTGCCGACATCATTCCGGCACTGCAGACCGGCTTGGTTGATGGCGGCGCGACCAGCCCGTTCATGTTCCTAACGGGTGGGCTCTATGAACACGCAGCAGAAGTGACGTTGACCCGCCATGCCCTGAACCCAGGCACCATCATTGCCAACGGGGCGTGGTTTGACTCTTTGTCACCAGCAAATCAGCAAGCGGTGAAAGATGCTTACGCGCCGTCGTCTGTCCTGCGCGCGGACACCCGACGCCAGACGTGTGAATCCTATAGCACCCTGAGGGACCGGGGGATCACCATCCGCGCACTAAATCTGAATCAGGAGCAAGCTTGGAAATCTGCGGTCATCCCAACCCACGAGGCCATGCTGACAGACATTGGCGGCGACGCCCGCGCGATCTACGAGGCGATCCTCCGTGGCAAAACCGCCTTCGAAGCAACAGGATACATGGCTGCGCCGCCATGCGAGTAACGATACGAAGCTAGATGGGCGTAGACCCCGGATCATAACCCATCAGCGGCACCCGCATTTCACCCGTGCTGGCAAAGCCTTTGAATTCATCAGGATTAGAATTCTGATACCAGATGCCCTGCTTGCGGGAATCCAGTAGCACGCCCTTGGTGCGTTCTTTGCGGGCCTCTTCATAGGCGGCGAAGGCTGCGGCCGGCATATCGTATTTCTCTAAGCAGCGGGCGAGAACGACGCCATCTTCCAGGGCCATTGCGGCGCCCATGCCCAGGAACGGCAACATCGGATGCGCGGCATCACCGAGCAACGTTGCGCGGCCGACCGTCCATTCTGGAATCGGATCGCGATCGAACAACGCCCATTTGAATAGTTTATCTTCTGGGATGGCATTGATGATGCCAATGACGTTTTCATTCCAACCATTGTACTCGGCAAGAAACTCTTCACGGGTTGCGCGGATCGACCAACCCTCTTCTTTCCAGGCTTCGGTTTTGGCGATGCCGACAACATTGACCAAAACCTCGTGGCGCAAGTAATAGCGCGTGAAAATATGCCCCGGCCCCATGGTCGTGCTGGAGTTCGCAATGGTCATGTACTTGGCAACCGCTTCCGCCGGGACCATGCCGCGGAAGGCCGCTTGACCGGTAAATTTAGGGGCCACCGTATCAATAATAGAGCCGCGTACAGCGGAGCGGGAGCCGTCTGCCCCAATCAACACATCGCCGGTGGCCGTTGCCTCATTTGTAAACTGGGCGGTAATACCAGCGTCATCTTGGGTTAGGGTCTCGAATGTATGGCTCAGAAGAATGGCGTCTTCGTCATTCGCCCGGACAGCAGCGACAAGGGCATCATGCAGATCAGCGCGATGGATCTGATAATACTCCGCGCCAAACTGTTCCAAGAAACTGCCGTCGCGCTGAGTTTTTGTCAGAGCCTCGCCGGTTCGGTAATGAACCAAAGCACCGGACGATGGCTTGTCAGCATGTTCCGCCATGAACGGGCCTAGGCCAACAAACTCCAAGGCGCGCGTTGCGTTGGGGCTGATGGTTAAGCCCGCACCAACCTCGCCCAGCGCAGGGGCTTGTTCGTAAACTTTGACCTTAAAGCCCAATTTTTGCAGAGCCAGCGCTGCCGTGAGGCCGCCAATACCGGCGCCGATAACTAAAATTGATAAGTCGCGCATGTCATGCTCCTTTGCCGTCGCGGCAAACTAGGCGGTGGGCGCTTTACCGGCAAGGGTACCCTTGCCCGATCGACCACTGACCGGTAAGTCTGATGCATGACCAATTGGATCAATTATAGTGTCGCTCTCGTATTCAGTCTTTCACTGACTCCGGCATTAGCCCAAGACCAAA
>JABJAH010000043.1 GCA_018666155.1 Rhodospirillaceae bacterium
GGCCAGAATTGCTCAACCTTAGGCAAATTCTCACGGCCTTCATTACGTTCCGCGAAGAGGTCATTCGCCGCCGGACCGTCTACGAATTGGGACAGGCGCGAGACCGGGCCCATACGTTGGTTGGCCTAGCGATCGCCGTGGCCAACCTGGATGAGGTTATTGCGCTCATTCGAGCGGCACCGGACGCCCAAACCGCGCGGGAAGGGTTAATGGGGCGGGCATGGCCCGCGGCCGATGTGAAGCCACTGATTGAGATTATTGATGAGCCCGACCGTAAGGTCGTCGACGGGTCGTACACCTTGTCTGAAGCTCAGGCGAAAGCGATCTTGGACCTGCGCCTCCATCGCTTAACGGGTCTAGAACGCGAAAAAATTCACAGCGAGCTCAGAGAGCTTGGCGATGTGATCATCGACTTGCTCGATATCCTGCGATCCCGCGAGCGTCTCTACAAAATCATGCGGGAAGAACTTGTCGAGATGAGAGACGAGTATGCCACACCACGGCGGACTGAAATTTCTCACAACGAGTTTGAGACCGACATTGAAGATCTGATCCAGCGCGAAGACATGGTGTGTACGGTAACCAACTCCGGCTACATCAAGCGCGTGCCGCTTTCGACATACCGCGCCCAACGGCGTGGCGGTAAGGGCCGGGCGGGCATGGCGACCAAGGACGAGGATTTCGTGACCTCGCTGTATGTCGTCAACACCCATACGCCATTGCTGTTCTTCTCGACGACGGGGATGGTTTATACGCTCAAAGTTTACAAACTGCCGCTTGGCACTCCGCAATCCCGTGGCAAAGCGATGGTCAACCTGTTGCCACTAAGTGAAGGCGAGACGATCTCAACCGTCATGCCATTGCCCGAGGACGAAAGCGCCTGGGCAGATCTCAACGTCATGTTTGCAACGACCTCGGGGAATGTGCGGCGTAATGCGTTGTCAGATTTCACCAACGTGATGCGCAACGGCAAGATTGCGATGAAACTCAACGAAGGCGACCGGTTGGTTGGTGTCGCCGTGTGTGACGATGGCAACGATGTGCTGCTGTCGACCCAGGCCGGTAAGGCCATTCGCTTCCCGGTTGGCGATGTCCGCGTCTTTGCGGGTCGGTCCTCTGTTGGGGTGCGTGGCGTTCGCCTGGGCAAGGATGACACGGTGATTTCCATGACCATCCTGCATCATATGGAGTTCGATACCGAGACCCGTGACGCCTATTTGAAACTCGCACGCAAGATTCGCGGTATGGATGAGGACGAGGCGGAAGCCGCGGATGAGGCCGGTGACGTGCCGACGATTTCCGAAGAGGACTTTGCCCGTATGGCCGAGGGTGAAGAATTTATTCTCACCGTGACGCGTAAGGGCTATGGCAAGCGGACGTCCGCTTATGAATACCGCATCACCAAGCGCGGTGGTCAGGGTGTGACGTCGATCGCGACCAATAAGCGCAATGGCGACGTCGCCGCTGCATTCCCGGTAGATGCCGGTGATGAAGCGATGATGATCACCGATGCAGGTAAGGTCATTCGTATTCCGGTTGGTGACATTCGGATTGCCGGTCGAGCGACGCAGGGTGTGACGTTGTTCTCAACATCTGACGATGAAACGGTGATGTCTGTCGCCCATCTTAAAACCGACGATGCGGAGGTGGATGGACTGCCTGAAGACGGTGCTGAGGCCGTACCGGTAGACGGTGATAGTGAGCCTGTTGAATCCGGCGAAGGTGACGAGGAAGGCGCAGCATCCGATGAGTGACGTCAACGCAAAGATGCTGATTGGTGTTTATCCGGGGACGTTTGATCCGACCACCAATGGGCATCTTGATATTATCTGCCGGGCGACAAAAGTAGTCGATAAGCTCGTTGTTGGTGTTGCCGCTAACGCGGGCAAGGGGCCGTTGTTCGATCTCGAGGAACGTGTGGCGATGTGCCGCGAACAAATCGCAGCTCTATCCAGTGACTTGGTGCAGGTGCCAGTCGAGGTCGTGCCCTTCGATCAACTGCTGATGGATTTCGTCACCGAGATCGGAGGCAGGGTGATCATTCGGGGGCTACGTGCCGTTTCGGACTTTGAGTACGAGTTTCAAATGGCTGGCATGAACGCTCGGCTGAATCCGAAAGTCGAAACGTTGTTCCTGATGGCCTCTGAGCGGAACCAGTTTATCTCATCCCGGTTCGTCAAAGAGATCGGCCAGTTTGGTGGCGACATCACTCACTTTGTGCCGAAAGCGGTCGCGGAGCGGGTCTTAACGGCGTTGGCTGCCCGCTAATCGCCACAATCAATCACATAATCCAGGCTTGAGCGCGTCCGCATGATTGGGTAAACCGTCTGCGGAAGCCGAACGGTCTGAAGAAAAGTTGGAGAATTTGGCATGAAGACTTTGATAAATTGGGTAGCGGGGGCCCTGATCGCTATGACAGCAAGTACAGCAGATGCGCAGCCAGAAGGCCTAGATCCAGAGAACACGATCTTTTTGGATCTGGAATATGGCCGGGTGGTCATCGAATTGCGGCCCGACCTGGCGCCGCAGCACACTGAGCGCTTCAAAGAACTCGCCCGCCGCGGTTTTTACGATGGTTTGGTCTGGCACCGGGTCATCGAGGGCTTCATGGCCCAAACCGGCGATCCCGAAGGTGATGGCACCGGTGGGTCAGATCTGCCCAATCTTCCGGCTGAATTTAATGCCGAAGACCATGTCCGTGGTTCACTTTCCATGGCGCGGGCTTCCGATATCAATTCTGCCAATAGCCAATTTTATGTCGTGTTGGACCATGCCCCCCACTTAAACGAGCAATACACCTACTTTGGTAAGGTCGTTGAGGGCATGGAATTCGTCGATCAAATCCGTAAAGGCAACCCGGCGCGCAACGGAACGGTGAGCTATCCGGACCGTATTGTTCAGATGCAGGTTGCGGCAGACGCTGACTAGCTCTTCCGGCCTTGAAAGAGGGCATTTCTAACGCTTGACCGGCCCGAGGGCGCTATCTATTGTGCGCCGCACTCGGGGCCGAACTAAGCGGACTTCGCGTTTCAGAGCCCATAGCTCAGGTGGTAGAGCAGCTGACTTTTAATCAGCGGGTCGCAGGTTCAAGTCCTGCTGGGCTCACCAA
>JABJAH010000044.1 GCA_018666155.1 Rhodospirillaceae bacterium
CGACGGCACTTTTGATCACCGCATTTTCGACGTCGGTTACTTTTCCGATTTAGAAACGGGTGAGCCCCTCGATGAATTCGTGAACCCCTTCACTGGCAAAATCAATCAGCCGGTTCATTACCTTTCAGGGCCTAGCCATTTCACCCGAAAAGCTGAGAACCGAAACTGGCAAACATCCGGCGACGATGTGTGGATGGAAGAATCGCTCGCGTTCAAAATGCCTAACTGGCTGGACCCTGCTGAGTGGCCTCTCGCCTCGTCGGGAGAAACGCTACATTTTCGATATACCAATACGTACCGTGGGAAACGCTCTGACCTCGAAAACCCGAACATAGTTAGCGCCCCTAGCCTGCTGGGCTGGAATGCGATTACGGATTGGTATCCGTTTATGCTGATGGGGCAGCAACCGGGGTTTTTGAATTGGATTAGCCAAGGCAGAAAGATTAATGACTTTTCCGAGGTGTCGGACCAAACACTGGGCTACCTCGAAGCGCACTTCCCGGACTATCTGGACTCCGACGAACCGTGGACTGAACCGGCAAACAATTATGTGCAATACATGGAACTGCGCCGACCGGTGAGCAATGAGTGACGGCGGTTTTCGGTGCTTACGGGGGGCGGGATGAAAGTTGGATTATTTATTGTTGCTGCATTCTTTTCTTCGGCGTCGTCATTGTCTGCTGAAGAACTGCACCCACCGGGTTCGGAATTTCAGGACTGTGAAAATTGCCCCGTCATGAGTGTATTGCCGGCGGGCCGCTTTTATATGGGCTCACCGACCACAGACCCGCAGAATGGTTTTGACGAGGGGCCGCAACATGAAGTGCGGATCGCTTCGTCGTTTGCCATCGGCAAATTCGAAGTCACTCGCGGTGAATTTGCTGCTTTTGTCCAAGCGTCTGGGTACAGCATGGAAGAGGGTTGCCATCACCGGACCGGACCGCAGCCTGAATACAGCGACGTGTTTCACTGGCTCAACCCGAGCTACGAACAGACGGATCACCACCCCGTTGTTTGCGTCAGCTGGAACGATACGCAAGCCTATGTGGCTTGGCTCAGCCGCGCAACGGGTCAGTCGTATCGACTTCCCAGTGAGGCAGAATGGGAGTATGCGACGCGCGCTGGGACGTCCACCAGCCGGTACTGGGGTTCATCTGAAGATGACGGTTGTGCGTTTGCCAACGGCGCCGATTTGAGTTCCGAAGCAGATCTGCCTGGCTGGACAGTCGCTCAATGTCACGATGGATATCTCCACTCCGCTGAGGTTGGGTCGTTTAAGCCAAACGCTTTCGGCCTCCATGACATGCTGGGCAACGTTGCCGAGTGGGTTGAAGATTGCTGGAACGAAACCTTTGAAGGCGCTCCTGCTGATGGATCAGTATGGAGAGAGGGGGACTGCACACGGCCTATTCTGCGTGGTGCGTCCTGGCACGATGATCCACGGTTTCTACGCTCTGCAAACCGGTATGGCTTTGACGCCCTTGATTGGGACAACAAAGAGATTCGCTACTACAACTTCGGTTTTCGCGTTGCTCGAACGATCCAGTAACGTCTAGATGTGGCGTTACCCCTTACTTTTCTGCTCCGTATTCCTCTGGCGTGAGGTGATATTGAAGCCCTGGCGTGGGCGGTGGAGGCAGGTCTGTGCTGTTAGCGAAGACCGTGCGCGCCGAATGCCGGCCGTCTTCCTGCAATATTTCGGTAGACAAAACGTTAGGCGACAACAAAAGACCGAGCGTGTAAACGGTGCGCTCGCCTTGCAGGTAAAAGCGCGACGGCCTGACGCCGAACTTATAATCGGTAGAGTCCACGTGATCGATGAAGGCCTGCATATCGGTGGAAAGCCAACCGATATGACCGACGCCGTAACGCACCTTTTTGATGTAGTCGCGTTCTTCAACCGAGGTGCGGTCTAGCTCCAAGGCCTCGGGCTCAGACAGAATGAAGAGCATATCAACGATTTTTAGGACGGCGCTGTTGCCGTTCGACCAGATTTCTTCCCCAAAAAAGACGTCTTTGTAGAACTTCACCGTTTCATCTTTATCTCTTACCAAAAGGTGGACGTGATCGATGCCGAACCCACGATATCCGGGGCGCATGTCAGGGCGTTCAACAAGGGTGAACATATTGTAGTCAGGGCCATAAATGGTTTGAGTTGGACGATCTTGCTCGTGGGGTAGGGAAATGTGTTGTCTAGAAAGTTCAACCCCTTCAGCCGTAAGTTTGCCAACCGCCTCTTTTAGGGAGGGTGTTGCAACACCAACCGCGTAAACACCGTAGTAACTGTTGTCGTCAGGTGATGGCGGAATTATTTGTTTGTTGCTCCAGAAGGTGGATCCGGGCGGCGTCGTTTTGTACGGCCCAATAGGAGACACCGTCAAAGGCACTTCGCCTGAGCGCAGGGCCCAGAAACCAACGTAATCTTGGGGACGACCAGGGTGTGCCATCAGTCGAGCGCCAAAATGTTTGCGAAAGAACGCAGCGGAGGCGTCGGGATCGGTCGCAAAGTAATGAATATCTTCAAAAATGGTGGGTTTCGCATCATTCGAATTGGCGGTGGAGCACGCCGATAAGAAACCTGCGAACAGAAACATGATGAAGGACGCTGAGTGTAGACGCTTAATCATTTTAGATTCCACCTGACTCAAATTGCTGAATCGCTATTGCTTCTCGTAGTGCGAAACTTATAACCAATTACGTTTGGGCTCTACTGCTCTAGGAATGCGCCATGCGTTTATCTTATTTCAAATCTCTTATTGTTGTTTTTGTTTGTACGCTTGCTATGCCCGCTTGGTCTCAAGCACCTGGAATTCCGCCAGTTCCTGAAGGGTTTATCGTCACGCCGGTGATGCGAACTTCGATCATAGTCAGGGATATGGACGAGTCTCTCAAACTTTATAGAGATATTCTGGGCCTTAGGCCGTGGTTTGAAGGACCGCTAGAAGGGGATGCGCTGAATACCTTGGTGGGTACGACGGGTAAATCCATGCGGAACGTGATTCTGCAGTCTGGTGATATTGTTCACGCCAATGTTGGACTTTTTGAATATGTGGGTGATGACACAGAGGCGCCGGACATTGTTCCCGAAGTGCGCACCGGTGATGTTGCAATAGTCTTCTACACCAATAATATTTTTGAGATTCATGACGCTGTCAAAGCAGCTGGCTATGTAGTCATCTCAAGGCCGGTGGCCTTGTATCGGCGTGAGGGCAGTCCTACGCAAAATGTCGAGATGATCTTTTTTGATGCGGATGGAGTTGCTATTAATCTCATCCAACGTGGCGTTCCAGTCGAAGAAATTAATGAATAATATTCATTAATTGCCCTGCGCTCACCATTCAAGGTGAATAACTGATTTTGAATCATCCCCGTATCTGAACACCACTTGCCCATCTTTCTAAAATGAACTACGTCGGATCATCGTGTTCGTTTAACCCAAAAAGATTACGAGGGCGCAAAGGTGCACAAAGCATACGCTGAAACACCCATTGGCCAGGTCCACTATCGCACTGGGGGTGAGGGCGTGCCGGTGTTGTTGCTCCACCAAACACCGCAGTCGTCGCTGCAATTTCAGCATACTTTTCCATTGTTGATCGATGCTGGTGTAAAGGTGATTGCGCCGGATGCTCCGGGTTATGGGGTGTCCGATACACCGGCATCACCGCCGTCTATCGAACAGTATGCATCTGTACTTCCATACGTGCTCGATGCGGTTGGCGTTGAAAAGGCAGTTGTTGTTGGTCACCACACAGGTGCGTCGCAGGCCTGCGAACTTGCTACGGCCCATCCCGATCGTGTTAGCCGAGTGGTTCTCCATGGTGTGCCTTGGTATACGGATGAAGAGCGGGAAGAGCGATTGGCCCGCCTCCATGTGGACACTGCATTGCAGGCGGATGGCTCGCATTTGACAGATCGCTGGAACTGGATATTCGGCCGTGTGGGCAAAGTGGCCAGCTTGGAAGCGTGCCAAATGAACGCCGTTCACGCGTTTTGGGCGGGCGATACCGAATGGTACTGCCATCAAGCTGCCTTTGAATACGATATGACTCGCGCACTGAAAGCGATCACCCAGCCCACATTGGCGTTGTCCAATTCCGGGGATCTCATTCACTATATTTGGGAGCGTCTCAAGGGCCTGCGGCCAGATTTTAGATTTGCTGAGCTAGATGACGGTTGCGTCTACATTATTTTCGATGAACCCGAGCGATGGGTGAACGCCGTAATCGATTTCATTAAGTCGGACGCTTAGTGTGAATACCGATTTCCACAGCCTCCTGGTCTTTGTGCACGTTGTGCTGTTTGTTTATTCGATCGGCGGCGATATCGCTGTCTTCTACATCGGCAAATACTTAACACGTGAAGATATTGGTCTCGATGAGCGGCTGCGTGTTCGCGACATCCGCCTTATGGTCGATATGTCTGCGCGGACATGTTTGGTACTACTCCTTCCGGTCGGCTTCACATTGGCCACAGCTTACAATTCACCGCTAACTGGCCCGTGGCTCATTCTGTTCTGGGGGGCCGACTTGAGCTGGCTATGGCTTGTCTGGGTCATTCACGCAAAAAGAGGAACGCCTCTCGGCGCAACACTGAGAACCATCGACATTTGGATCCGCTATGGTGTTGCGGCGGGCATGATCGGTTTCGGAGCCTATAGTTTTCTCTCAGACGGCCCAATCTATGATGGTTGGCTCGCTACGAAAATTACTCTGTACGGTGTGGTTATCCTGAACGGAATTTGGATACGATCGATTATCGGCCACTGGCAAGGCGCCTACGACCTAGTTCGTGCTGGCGGTGACGAGAAAATTTGCGGCGAACAACGCATGAAGGAAATTCAAGCGGCGTCCAATAGGGCCGCATTTTCTATTTGGGTCTTGGTTATGGTGATGGCCTTCATGGGGCAAGTGAAACCCTTTTAGATCGACAGGACTGAACCGTTGACCAAAACCAAGAACTCAAAACCGATTGGACCATTCGATTCACTTCGGGACTATATGGCTGCACTCGAGGCGCGGGGTTGTGTGCGGCATATAGAGGAGATTGACCAAGACGCCTATGAGGCGACTGGTTTGATGTATCGGTTTGTTGACGAGTTTGGTTGGCTTGGTGGCCCAGCAGTGGTCTTCGATCGTGTCAAAGTTGACGGTCAGTGGATGGAAAACCCTGTCATTGCAAACCAGTTTGGACGCTGGGAGTTCGACGCGATTGCCTTTGGCATTGATCCGGAAGGCCTTGATCAGCGCCAAATGTACCGCGCGACTTTGGCCAAACTCGCTGAACTCATGGACGAGAATGGTGAATGGACCACCCTCCCGCCGGCAGAAGTTTCAAATGCCCAGGCACCCTGTAAAGAAGTGAAGGTGACCGGTGATGACATTGACGTCACCGCGTTCCCATTTTTACAGACTAATCCTGCGGACGGTGGACGTTATATCAACACGGGTAATGTCGTGCTTGAAGATCCGACCCATGGCCGCAATGTGGGAACCTATCGCTGCCAAGTGAAGGGCCCGAAAAAGATTGCTATCAATCCTGAGCCAAACCAGGACGGCTGGAAATTCTTGATGGGGATGAAAGAACGGGGCGAACCGTTCGCCAAAGCCGCCGTGGTGCTTGGTGCTGAACCCGTTGTCTATGCCATCGGCAGTTCAAAAGCGGCTGGCTATGGCCAAGATGAGCTCGCGATTGCGGGCGGCTTAAAAGGCAAGCCTATCAACATCGTCAAATGTGAAACCAGCGACATTATGGTTCCTGCAGATGTCGAGATGGTGATTGAGGGTGAGATTCCGTTCGACATGGAACCAGAAGGTCCCTTCGGTGAAATGTACGGGTACATCGGGCGACACAAACCCGAGAATTTCTACATGAATGTCACGGCCATTACATATCGCCGCAATCCTATATTTATCAATCAGTTTACCGGCGTAACGCGCCACTTCATGACGGCGCCATTGGAAGTGACAGCGAGTTTCAAGTTACGGAAGCTTTTTCCCAACTTTGTCGGCCTTCACATTGCGTTGCATATTCCAGGCTTTTGTTTCGTCAGTATCGACAAACAAGGGCCCGGTGAAGGCCTTACCGTGGGCCGCGAAGTCTCAAAACTTCTGAAAATTTCAAAGATCACGATTGTGGTCGATAAGGACGTGGATATTCACAACCTCACCGAAGTTTTGCATACGGTCGGTGCACGTTGGCAGCCATCACCAGCGACACACATTGTAGATGAGGCGCCGGGTATGTCCGGTGATCCGAGTACACCCAAACGCGGCATTACCAGTCGGGTTGTGATTGACGCGACACGGCAACTGCCCGAAGAGGGTGGGCCACAAGAATATGGTAAAATGAATCGGGAGTGTCTTGTTGAGGATCAGCCGGACATTTTTGATCGCGTAGACAAGAAATGGTCCGGGCTTTTGAATCAGTGGAAGCAGGGCCAGTGATGTCTGTTGGGCTACGTCTCTCTCCACCTTGCAATAGATCTCTATAGTTCTGTCTCTGATGACCAGCTAAGAAATTTCTAGGACTTTACGAATGGACTTTAATCTTCCCGAAGAAAGCAGAATGCTGAAGGACACAGTCCGGCGTTTCGTTGACAACGAACTCATTCCGCTCGAGCAAAAACTGGTGGACCGGCAAAACACTTTCGATCTTCCCGACGATATCTATCGCGAGCTTTCAGCCAAAGTGAAAGATATGGGGCTGTGGGCGTGGGGCGCACCCGAAGATGTCGGCGGTGCTGGTCTTAGCCCTCTTGATGGCTGCGTTGTAATTGAAGAGGTCTACCGATCCACAGTCGGCCGCAGTATTTTCGCACCGCGTTTTGCTCCGGTTCTCTATGAACTGGGAACGCCGGCGCAAAAGGAGAAGTACCTTCTTCCGTTTGTGAATGGGGATCTCAACGCGGCAACCGCCTTCAGCGAGCCTCAAGCGGCGGGAGATTTAGCAGGCATCAAGACCACGCTAGAGAAAAAGGCTGACGGTTGGGTCATCAAAGGAAACAAATGTTGGATAACCGGCGCTGATGTAGCCGATTTCATCCTTGTTCTCACTCGGGTGAAGGGCACAGAGCGCCATGACGGTATGACATGGGTCGTTCTGGATAAAGACACGCCCGGACTCAAAATCGGCCGTGAGCAAAAAATGATCCACGGCCGTTCGACTTACGAGGTCTTTTTAGATGATTGCACCGTTTCTAAGGAACAGATCTTAGGAGACCCTGGTCAAGGTTGGGGTGCCGGGAATATTTTTCTCCACGCAGGCCGTATGGAAATTGCTGCACGTGGGCTCGGCGTTGCTGACAGATGCCAGGAAATGTCCATCGAATACGCAAAGCAAAGGCAAACCTTCGGTCAACCGCTGTCCAATCGGCAAGCGATCCAGTGGATGATCGCTGATTCTGCAATGGAAATACATGCAACACGCATGATGGTCTACGATGCAGCTTGGCGTGCGACGCAAGGTGAAGACGTGCAGCAGCAAACAGCCATGATAAAAGTGTATTCATCTGAGATGGTGGGGCGTGTTGTGGACCGTGCTGTTCAGATACATGGTGCCGCGGGACTATCCGACGAAACGATTCTTGAACTTTGTTATCGAGATGTCCGGCCAATGCGGATTTACGAAGGTCCATCTGAAGCCATGCGTAGCATGGTGGCACGTGGGTTGTTACGGTAATTGAGATTTAGAGGATGCCATGACGGGTGAACCAATAAGAAGTCAGGGCTTGCCTCTGTCTGTGCGCTTGGGGTGGGGCCTAGGCGGCGTCGGAACGACTATCTTTTTGTTTTCGAAGTCCCTCGTGCTCCGCTACATGATCGATTACCTAGGTGTTGCGGCCGTAACAGCGGCATTATTGTTTGCAGTCTCTAAATTCTATGACGCTTTCACTGACCCTGTTATGGGGGTCATCAGTGACCGAACGCGCAGCCGATGGGGCCGCAGACGTCCTTATCTCTTGGCCGGGTCAGTACTGTGCGCGGTTACGTTCGTGCTCTTGTTTTCGGTTCCTGTATTCGAATCACAAAATGCAGTGATCCTCTATATGGGCGCGTTGCTCATTCTTTTCGCTACAGCTTACACGCTATTTAACGTCGCTCATTTGGCTATGCCCGTGGAAATGACGGCTAATCATCAAGAGCGGTCCCAAATGTTTTCCTATCGGGCGGGGGCTATCGGTTTGGGGACCATACTCGGTGGATTTTTCGGACCAATGATCATCGAAGCCAATGGCGGCGGACGTGAAGGCCATGCAGTCATGTCATGGTTCCTGGGGTCGCTGATATTCGTCACGATGTTGGCTTGCTTTTGGCTGACTCGGAACGCACCCTTTCGGGCACCGCAGACAACACATAAATATTCGTTCACTGAAAAATTAAGATCTGCCGCGGCCAACCGCCCTTTCATATTTTTGCTCTCGGCCAAAATGTTTGTGTTGATGACGTCAGCTATGAACACCGGCACCGTCGCATTCTTTACCAGCCGGGTACTGCATCTTTCAGACCGTTGGTTGGGTTTCTATTTTCTCTGCTACGGCGGTGCCCTGCTGCTGTCTCAGCCGCTGTGGCTGAAAATCATCAAGATGATCGGCAAGCGCAAAGTGTACCTCATCACTGCACTCATATATGCGCCGGTCTCGGCCAGCTGGATGTTGGCTGATTCCTCTGAACATGCGGCGTTCTTTTTTATTAGGGTTGTACTGATTGGTGCCATGACAGGGGCAATCTTACTCGCAAGCCAGTCCATGCTCCCCGATGTTATTGAATATGATCACCGGCGAACTGGGCTCACTCGTGAAGGCCTTTTTGCTGGCGTCTATACGACCGTTGAAAAATTTGCGAGCGCGATCGGTGTTGCGATTACGGGCGCGGTGCTTGGCGCGATGGGGTATATCGCCTCTACAGGCGGGCAAACGGTTGTCCAGCCGCAGAGCGCTATTACAGCTATCTATTGGTGCTTCGCATTAATTCCAGCAGGCTTCATCGCATTCAGTTGTGTCTTCATGGCTATGTATGACTTAACCGAGGAAAAGCTCGCCGCGACGCCATCGGTTGCGCCTTGAGCGTCTATTGTGGAGCTGTGATCTCTTCGGTTCGCTAAGCGTGTCCAAAAATAATAATGATTACCCTTTCAATCGTGTTTCCACAAAAACTCATTAACATATTGATATATATACATAAGAGTATTAATTGTGATCGTGTATACGCTTGCATTATACAAGCTAGATACCGATACTAGGGGAATAGGCTCAACTTCAATATTGGGTATCTTAGGCTTAATATCTTGAGCGATGACAAAGCTTGATTATGGATAGTGATCACCTTCAAAAGCGCCCCACGGGCCCGCTTTCAGATATTCGGGTTCTCAGTATTGGGAGTTCCATTGTCGGCCCATGGGCGGCAACGCTGTTGGGCTATCTCGGTGCAGATGTCGTCAAGATTGAACGCCCTACTGGCGAATACATTCGTCTCCTCTATCCCCTTCAAAATGGGATGTCGACGACATACACCTCAACAAACATCAATCAGCGCATTGCGGAACTGGATGTTAAGCAGCCTGATGACATAGCTGCGGTTCAAAAATTAGCGAACCAAGCTGATCTTCTGATTGAAAATTTTCGGCCCGGAGTCGGCGATAGAATTGGCCTTGGGTACGAGCAATTGCATAAAAGCAATCCTCGGCTGGTCTATGGATCCAGCACTGGCTGGGGAGATGTGGGGCCAATGCGCGACCGTGCGGCTCTTGATCCTCATCTGCAGGCCTTCACCGGTATTGGCAGCATGAACGGATCGCCTGGTGGAGCTCCCGAAATGCTGCGCTTCGTGCATATGGACCCCAGTGCAGCGACTTTCTTTGCCGGTTTGAATTTGCTTGGGCTGATCGAACGAGAACGGTTTGGTCACGCCTGTTGGGTTCGCACGAGCCATCTGGCGATGGGAATCGCACAGCAAATGAACCGTGCGGCAGAAGGTCTGCTCGCTGATAAATCATTGGATCTTCTGGGAAGCGCATCATCTGTCAGCGCTCCAAATCAATGCTTCGAAACCTTGGACGGAAAATTCATCGCGGTGGCGTGCGATAACCAGCTGCAGTGGGAAGGGTTTTGCCGCGCTATTGATCAATCAGAGTTGGTGACTGATCAACGGTTCATCACAAATGTCGATCGCGTAAATAATCGAGATGCCCTTGCAGAATTGATCGACACTGTCCTTAAGACAAAGCCAGCGCGATGGTGGGTTATACGCTTCGAGCGTGAAGGCGTGCCGCACGGCTTTAGCTTAGATTTTGAAAATATCCGATATCACCAACAAATATTAGAGAACGATTTTCTCGTTACTGTTAACCCACCTCACACAGGGCCGATGTTTGTCGGTGGTCTGCCCTGGACGTTCAGTAAAACGGCGCCGAACATAGACACTGACGTTGCGGTTCCTGGCCAGCATACCAAAGACGTTGTTGAGAATGGTTTTGGTGCGCATGTGGGCAATGAAAATCCACGAGCCGAGAATGCCCCCGTTTCGTTACCTCTGGAGGGCCTCCGCGTGGTCGATGCCACGCAAGGTTTTGCCGGTCCGTTTTTATCTTTGCTTCTTGCTGAAGCGGGTGCTGAAGTCATTAAAATCGAACCGCCCGGCGGAGATTGGGCACGTCAACTTGCGCCACGTACGCCGTCGGGCAACAGCGCATTGTTCGAAGCCTTTAACCGTAACAAAGACAACAAAGTTCTGGACCTGGAGACGGCCGGTGGTAAGGCCGAATTTCAATCGATCGTCAAAGACGCTGCCGTTGTGCTGGAAGACTGGGGCGTCGGTGTCGCCGAAGGTCGCGAGCTTTCCTACGAGATTCTGGCTGAAGATAACCCGGGGCTCGTCTATCTTGCGCTGACTCCTTTCGGAGAAAAAGGACCAATGCGCAATCTGCAAGGTAGTGAGTTGGTTATCCAAGCCATGACCGGATACCTCCGGCTTTTGGGTAAATTGGGTGAACCGCCAGTACGTGCGGGGGCTGATATCGTAACAACATGCACTGGCGCAATGGCCTTTGTCGGTGTGTTAGGTGCGCTCTACCATCGTCAGCGTACGGGGCAGGGGCAGCGCGTCGCAACCAGTATGCTTGGCTCAATGATGTGCATAAGAACGCATCAATGGGCTGCGCGAACCAACCCTGATGAATGGCTTGGAGATTCTTACTGTCGCAATGAAGAGGATAGCCCCCAACATGGCTATCAAACAAAAGATAAGCCCATCTTCATGACGCCGGCGACTGGAATCTCGCGAGAAGAATTCTTTAACTTGCTTGAAGAATTTCGCATGAAGGAAGAATTCGAGAAAAACACGACGTTCGTGGAAAATTGGTGGAATACATTGGGGCTGGGCTACCTATCGGGCGCCGCTAAACCGCTATGGGATAAATATGTATCCCAGTTCTCTAGCGAGGAAACGTTAGAGATTCTCAAGCGCTACGATATTTGGGCCGTTGAGTTTTCAGAGTTGAGGGAACTCATGGACCACCCACAAGTTCAGGCACTCGAACTTGTGCAAAGCCTAGGTAAAGAAAAATATGTGCGGGCGCCCTGGTTGACACCATGGGGCTTGCCGGAATTGCGTAAGGCCCCTGCACTTTGAATAAAGATACGCCTCGGCGTCGAAATTAGGGATTATATGGATACGCCGACGAAACCATCAATTGAGCTAACCTACCCACTGGATGAGCTGCCCGAACCCGGCGGGCTTGTCCGGGTGGCACCAGGCGTGTTCTGGCTGCGGATGCCGCTGCCGATTGCGTTGAATCATATCAATCTTTGGCTTCTAGAAGATGACGATGGCTGGACCATTGTTGATACTGGAATCGGCACTGATGAAACTAAAGAATTGTGGGAGCAACTGTTTGAGAAACATCTCAACAATAAACCCGTAAAAAGACTCATCGTAACACACATGCACCCGGACCATATCGGTTTGGCCGGGTGGCTTGTAGACAAATGGGATGTAGATCTCTGGATGACACGGTCAGAGTATCTCATGTGTCGCAATCTCGTTGCCGACAATGGCAAAGAAGCCCCTGAGGAAGGTCTGCGTTTCTATCGCGCAGCCGGATTTGATGAAGATTTTCTCAATATTTATCGTAGTCGGTTTGGGTGGTATGGCGCGCGTATCTCACCTTTGCCAAATGCTATTCATCGAATGGTTGATGGGCAGGAGATAAGTATTGGCGACCACAAATGGACTGTCATTGTTGGCAATGGCCACTCACCCGAGCATGCTTGTTTGTATTGTTCTGACTTAAATGTGCTGGTCTCGGGCGATCAAATACTACCGCGTATTTCTTCGAACGTTAGTGTAAGGCCAACAGAGCCCAACGAGAATCCGTTGGCGGATTGGCTAAATTCGTGCCGCATGCTTATTCGCCGTTTGCCAGCAGATGCTCTTATCCTGCCGTCTCATGGCCGGCCTTTTTACGGGGCACATGAGCGATTGAGGCAGCTGATCGAAGAGCACGAGGAGAATTTAGAAAAGCTCTATGCTTTGTGTGCCGAACCTAAACGTGCCGTTGATACATTTCCCGCCCTATTCAAAGGCGAGATCGGTGAAAATAATCTGATCATTGCGATTGGAGAAAGCCTGGCCCACCTCCACTACCTGCTTGCGGAGGGGCGCATTGCGGTCGAATCCAATGAGGATGGTGCAAACATGTATTACAGCATTTAGGAACGCTGTATGATCAGCGCTCCTAAATTCACCAAAAGTCCAATATGCCCGGATCATTAAAGGCGGCGCAGCGCCCGTTTCGAGAAATGCCAAGCCGCGCTGAAATCGCCGAAGGTCTATCCCACTATATCCCCGAATATCCCGGAATATCCCGGTATTTAGGTACTGATTTCCCACAATTTGTGGTTATGATCAGTGCAGGCTCCCGCAACCAAATTACCCCGTTAAGTCAATGACTTAGCGGGGTTTTTCTTTGGTTGATACTCAGTTGATCGTTCTAAGCGGACTTCGTTCCGAAAATGGCGCGCTTGCGGTGCACGTTCTGCCTAATGGTGAGGTCAACTTCGAAACCGGCTTGTCTCATAAGTTCCGGGAAGTCTGTATGCCGGTAACCGAGGATCCAAGGCTCGATGTTATGACGGTGATCTTCCCAAGCTCTGGCTTTGGCGTAGATCGTCAGCGACATCGGAACATTCGGATTCCCAATGGTTGGGCTGTCGTCATGGTAGAACACACCACCGGGCCTAAGAATGCGGTGGATCTCCGGCATGATTTGTTCTGCCGCTGGAACAGTCACTTCGTGGAACAAGAGATAGTCCGCGACGATGTCGAAATGGCCGTCTGGGAACTTGGTGTCTTCCGCTAGACGTTGGGCGAAGTTGACATCGAGGTTTCTTTGCACCGCCTCGTAATGTCCGTAGCGCACCATCGGGCCGCCGGCGTCGATGCCCCACACTTCCGCGTTAGGGAATCGTTCCTTGTAGGCCATGGTCGACAAGCCTGATCCGCAACCCAAGTCGAGAATGCGGCGCACTTGGCCATCGACAGGCTTCACGCAATCCTGAGCGATCGCCGTGAACACTTCGTCGTACTGGTTCCGCGCTTGATAGAAGGCTTGGGTCAACGCCCAGTGGTAAATCCAACCGGCGAAAGGGTTACCAACATAGCCGCCAGGTTGGGCGTGAATTTCATGGACGGTGTAGTCGGGCAAATGCATATCCGGATTGAGTTCCAGGCTGCCTGGACCGCTATTGTCCGTTTGTTCCATCAGCCCGAGGTACTTATCAGCCTCGCCGTGGAAAGCGCGTAGGGCACGGTCCCACATCAATGCCTGAGCGCTGCGATTGAACCGTATTTTTGCAGCAAAGGATGGTTCTTCCAGCATGAGGTTGAAACACTCTTCATATCCCATCTCGGTCCGGCCGATGGGCAGGCCTTTCGAACGCAGAAACGCGTTTGTAATGCGGCGTTGGCCCCGTCCGGCAAGGTCCTTGCCGTTCCAGCTTTTAAAACCCTCGGCAAAGCTCATCAGGCTTTCCTGATCAAGCTTTTCGAAGCGCGCGGCATGGAGTGCTTTTTGGGCAGCGGTTTGGTTGTACGGGTCGATTTTAATGTCGAGCGAGGCGGCTTTGGCCTGGCTCGGGCCGACCGTAGCAACTGCTGCTGCTGCGGAGGTGGCAAGTATAGTGCGACGGCTTAGCATAATGGTGTCTCCTATCTAGAAGTTCATTTGCGAAGATTAAGGCTCGCGTGCGGGGACTTTCTCAGTCGGTATAGCGCCGGTAACGCTCGTCGTCGCGCGGGTCAGAACACTAAAGGTGCGCTCAATGAAGTCATCGCGTTCGGCTTCCCACGCTACTTTTTCTTCCGGTGTCGGCTCGTACGCCTCTACGACCGCGGGATCGATGACTTTGCCTTCGGCCATGAATTTTTCCAACACCATGACACGGCGTCGCAACGCCCAATGCTCGGCGCCTAATCCAAGAAAAGCGGTCATGAGGTTGTCGGAATGGACGCTGTCCAAGTAGACCGCTTTTTCAAAGTCACCTTTGATGTACTCGGCCGTATAGGTGGGCCGGTCGGATTTGGTGTCTGCCATGATCAGCCTCTCCGTCTCTAAAGTTGTGGATGTTGGAACGGTTCGCAAACGCGTCTGACGCCATGGTGCGCCTATGTACGGGCGACCTCAATAGAGACGGTGTAAAGTGATAGAGCCAACTAACGCTGAATTCGCTAGAAGACCACCGCGTCTGAACCTCAGTCTTTCTGCGCGCTTTTGAAAGCGCCTATGCCGTTTTCCGCTGACAATGCTCGGTTCAATGTTAACCTGGCTATAGATCACAGGCACGCTCAGCGCGGAGAAGCGAAATGAGTTTTAGGTCAACGAGACAAAGGGCACTACCCGGGCCTTGTTTATGTCCATGCCTATTTGTTCCGTCGCTGTCTGGCGCGTTGGCACAGCAATCTTCCAATAGCACTCTCGAAATCGTTGTCCGGGATTGGTTCACTGCCATTTATAATGCCGGTCTGACGATCCGATCGATATTGGCGAACCCTTGTGAGGGATGGCAAAGTTATGGCCTGATCAGGAGGGTAGCGATGCCCAAACGCATTTAGAATCTCACGCTTCATTCATACTAAGGCAAACAGGGGAGAGTTTTATGTTACTGCCGCATATTTATGCAGACGATACAGGGCATTCCGTACTTGACGAAATTGATCTCAAAATGATGGCCCCCGGGGGTGGCGATGCCGAAGCAGGCACCTATTATCGGCGCATCAATTCTGACCGTCAGGATGTTACGGACTGGCGTATCGGCCATGCGCTGCCAGGTCACTTCATCGATTTTACACCGACCGACGCGCCCACGATGATCGCCGTGTTTTCCGGACAGATGCACATCACCGTCAGCAATGGTGAAGAACGGCAACTGGCACGGGGCGACATGATGATTGCCGAAGACATCACTGGTCAGGGACATATGACCCGTTTCGTCGGCCAAGAACCCTGTAACTACCTGCTGGTAACCATGCCAGGTGGGCTCAAGTAAGTGAGACGCGTAGCCTTGCGTATGCTGCCCGTCTTGATTGCCGTCTTTGCCGCGTCGGCAGTGACGGGACAAACACCCGAGCAGATGCGCGACTCAAGACGTGGCTCCAATGGTGAGTATCTCCAAAACAATTCAATACCAGAAAGGACAATAGGTCATGGCCAACACAGAAACGAAACCTGACACTGCTTATCGCATGACGGGGTACAAGCTCGATGAAAACGGCCGGTCTGCGTGGACGTCTTACGAAGTGCCGCTAGTCCAAACTAGTCCGCTCAGTTCCATGAGCGAACGCCAAGTTGGCGAAACTTGGGGCCTTGGATTTAGCCAGAACACACCTAAGCCGTACAACTTGAATGAAATGCATATTACCAACCGTATGGCTATTGTTTGGGTGATGTCAGGTCATTTGGAAACGACAGTTCAAAGCGGTGAAATGCGCCGCCGGTCGCCAGGGCACGGCAATCTCGTTCATGGTCTATGTCAGCACCACTCCACCATGCGCAGCACCGTGCCGTCGACGACTTTGAGCCTTAACCTCACGAGTACACCCGTCGATAACTATCCATTCAAGTAAGGGCTGAAATTATGGAACGCTTTGTGAAAGTCTTCGCTCCATTCCTGCTGTTGTGTGGAAGCGTCAATGCACAAGATATGCCGCAGCACGCTATACGCACGGCTGCACCCGTGAGTCCGTCGGCAGATTTCTATATTGCTGGGGAGTCTGTTGAACCAATGATTCTGGCGGAATGGGAAGTGATCAACGATTTGGGCTCGCGCATCCGCATCGTCTGGGGGCAAGAGGCAGTAGACGCGGCGCCACCTGAGGCATCCCGCTATACACAGAAATCCTATGTGTTTCCCACGGGCACCATCCGGGTATTGGAGTTCAAGAAAGACGAGGGCGGCATGATGCACGCCATAACTGTGGAAACGGCGATCTATATGCTCGAAGGGTCAGGGACCGTCGAAGTGGCAGGGGAAAAGGTCGTGTTGAATGAAGGCGATTTGGCCAGCCACCCCTCGGGAACATTGCGTGGTGACGGTGATGCCACTGTGATTGCCTGGACCGTGACCGGCAGCAATATCAATGAGGCGGTCAAAGCCATGGTTGTGCGCGGCTCCGATGTACCAATATCTCACTCTGCCCAATGGCCGGGACCCGACGGCAAGATGGAGCGTGCCAGAACGTCGGACGCATTGGAGAACGCACCGAGCGATGCTATTCGCCTTGACCTTAAGCGCTACATTTTCGATGGCAACTCAGTACGCGTCACTAAAAATTACAAAGGCGGGCCAACCAGCAAAGCCACCAGCTCAATGGATGCGCTTATTTATGTGACCTCGGGACGGCTACACTTCTTCCAAGACGATTTGGACGTTATCGCTGGACCCGGCGATGCTATTCGTGAAATCGCTGGCCATTATCACAACTGGATCCGCCTCGAAGACTCTTCCTTCCTCGCCACTAGCAGTCTTCCCGTTGTTCCGATGTCTACGGACGCTAATTGACGCGCGTACTGGATGGTGGTTGTGGTCGGGGCCATGGGAGTGGAAATCTTCAGGGGTCGTCTTAGGAAGGACAGCCGCGCCCTAACACTGTAGAATCTTCTCAAGCCAAGTGTCCGCGACGCCACTCGATCTCAGGGAGATGAAATGACCAGCTTCAAGCTCAATGGACGTGCGTTCTCAGTCGATGCCGATGAAGAAACACCTCTGCTTTGGATTATTCGTGATGAGGCTAATCTCACGGGTACGAAGTACGGTTGTGGTATCGGTATGTGTGGGGCTTGTACGGTGCACATCGGTGGAGAGGCCGTACGCTCCTGTGTCACACCTCTAGTCGCCGTTGAGGGCGAAGAGGTCACGACGATCGAGGGGTTAGATCCAAACGACAGTCATCCGGTCCAAAAAGCTTGGCAGGATTTGCAGGTGCCGCAATGCGGGTACTGCCAGTCCGGCCAAATAATGCAAGCCGCCGCAATCCTCAAAGATGACCCCGACATTTCCGACGAGGACATTGACGCGTTTATGACGGGCAATCTCTGCCGCTGCATGACCTATACCCGTATCCGAACGGCCATGCGTCGCGCCGCAGACGCCATGAAGGGGGGGTAAGCTTATGTCCCGTATCAAACATTCACCGGCACCCGCGGAATCTCCCCCGTCGCGCCGCGGTTTTCTTGTCGCGTCCGTCGGCGGCGGTATCGCCTTTAGCTTTCTCTCGGCCTGTGATGACACGGGCGGAAAAAGTGCCGGACCGGAGGTTGCCAGCTATGAGCCGACAATCTGGTACTCGATAGACAATGCCGGGATGATCACAGTCAATATTATCCGCGCTGAAATGGGTCAGCACGTTGGTACGTCGCTCGCCCGTATTCTGGCCGATGAGCTAGAAGCGTCTTGGGACGACGTCCGTATCAACCATGTCGACTCCGATCCGAAATGGGGCCTGATGGTTACCGGCGGTAGCTGGTCTGTCTGGCAAACGTTTACCCTCTATTCTCAGGCTGGGGCGGCAGGCCGTCAGGCGCTAATTGAAGCCGGGGCGACCGAGCTTGGCGTTGCGCCCTCAACGTGCAGCGCGCGCGATGGCAAGGTTGTATCCGGCGGCAAGTCGATTAGCTATGGCGATATCGTGTCTAAGGGCATGCAGAAAACGTTCACCGCCGAGGAACTTGGCGCCATTGCGTTGAAGCCGGTTTCGGAGCGCCGCCTGATTGGTAAGCCCGTAGTTGCGCTTGATATGCTCGAAAAGACCAATGGCTCAGCTGTTTACGGTATCGATGCGAAGGTTGATGGGATGGTCTATGCCCGTCCCCTTATCCCGCCCACACGCAACGGCGCGACGGTCAATTCCGTTGACGATAGCGGCGCAAAAGATGTGAAGGGCTACTTGGAAAGCGTTGTTATCGAAGACCCATCGGGAACGACGTCTGGCTGGGTGCTCGTCGTCGCAGATAAGTACCCGGCGGCGCTCGCGGCCTCTGATCTGGTTCGGGTTGAATGGACCGCGGGCCCAGGTTCGGATGTTTCCGAACAGGACCTGCAAAACAACGCTCAAGCCTTACTAGATGACGACTCTATCGGAGCCATTCTTGATACGGGCAACAGCGATACAAGCGCGGCCTTTGCTGGCGCTGCAACGACAGTGGATGAGACATACACAACGGCCACGGCGCTTCATTTTCAGATGGAGCCGGTCAACGCCCTCGCGTTTGAAAAAGATGGCGTGATGGAAATCCACACAGGTAATCAGTGGCAGAGTCTTGTGTTGCCATGGTTGGCTGCTGCACTCGATATGCCTGAAGATAAAATTGTCATGCGCAGTTATCACTTGGGTGGTGGGTTTGGCCGTCGGCTGAATGGTGATTACGCAATCCCCGCGGCGCTCGCTGCGAAGGCGCTCGGCAAACCCGTCAAGATGATCCTCACCCGAGAGGATGACACCCGGATGGACTCAGTACGCTCACCGAGCGTACAGCGTTTGCGTCTTGCTGTTGATACGGATGGCAACGTGACGGGAATGGAACAGCACACAGCCGCCGGTTGGCCGACGAAGGTTATGGCACCCTTCTTTATGCCGAACGGCACCAACGGCGTTGCCTACGACCCCTTTGCCATCAGCGGTGCAAACCATTGGTATACGGTGGGTGCACATCGCGTACGGGCTGTGTCCAATGAGTTGGCAAATTCCACCTTCCGTCCAGGTTGGCTGCGATCAGTTGGCCCTGGATTCACGAACTGGGCGCTAGAAAGCTTTATGGATGAAGTCGCCCACGCCCTCGGCAGAGATCCGGTGGATTTCCGCCTCAGTCTTTTGACGGGTGAAGGACACAACGCCGGTTCTGCGCCTAATTCGGTCGGCGGTGCGCTTCGTCAAGCTGAAGTCGTCCGTCGTTGCGCGGAAAAAGCTGGATGGGGTGAGACACTACCGCTTGACACCGGCCTCGGCCTTGCCACCAGCTTCGGCCAAGAACGCGACATGCCGACATGGGTAGCTTGTGCCGCTAAAGTGATGGTAAATCGAACCACCGGTGAAGTAACAGTCGAGAAACTAACCCTCGTCGCAGATGCCGGGACAATCGTCGACCCAGATGGCGCCAAAGCGCAGATGGAAGGCGCAGCGCTTTGGGGATTATCACTGGCATTGCATGAAGGAACTAAATTTGAGAACGGGCAAGTGAAAGACCGCAACCTTGATGCCTACACCCCTCTACGCCTGGAAGACGTCCCCGAACTCGATATTTCATTCGTCGATAGCACGGAACTGCCTGTCGGCCTGGGTGAACCAGCCACGACGGTCGTTGGCCCAGCTATTGGCAATGCAATTTACAATGCCGTTGGCGCACGCTTGCGACATATTCCGATCAAGCCGGATGCTGTGAAGGCTCAGATTTAGGTTAGAACAAAGTCGAAAAAGGCCCCATGTATTCCATGAATACCAATGTTGTTTTGACCTGTGCGCTTACGGGTGCCGGTGACACGGCCGCTAAGAGTGAGCACGTTCCGGTAACGCCTGAGCAGATTGCAGACGCAGCGATCGATGCCGCGAAACAAGGTGCGTCGATGGTTCATGTCCATGTGCGCGATGTTGAGACCGGCAAGGGCGGTCGTGACCCTGCTCATTTCCGCGAAATGGTTCAGCGGGTTCGCGACAGCGGGACAGATATTATTCTCAATCTAACCGTTGGATTGGGTGGGCAGATTCAACTGGGTGACATAGATCCGCGTATTCAGGGGGCGGATACGGATTTGGTTCCGGCTGAAGAGCGCTTTCGTCACATTGAAGAATTGAAGCCCGAAATATGCACACTTGATTGTGGCTCGATGAACTTCGGTGAGGATACGGTGGTCGTCAATCGCCTCATGGACCTACGGTGGATGGCCGCGCGGGCGAAAGAGCTTGGCGTGAAGCCGGAGCTAGAAATCTTCGATATGGGGCAGATGCAGCATGCGCTTACGCTTATTCGGGAAGGCCTTATTGAAGACCCGCCGTTGTTCCAGTTTTGCCTCGACATCGCGAGTGGTGCTCCGGCCACCGCGGAGGCCATAATGGCCATGCGCTCAATGTTGCCCGCAGGGGCCAATTGGGCGGCGTTTGGAATTTCCCGAGCGCAAATGCCGATGGTTGCTCAGGCAATGCTGCTTGGCGGCAATTGTCGGGTGGGCCTCGAAGATAGCCTCTATCTATCCAAAGGCGTGCTTGCGACAAACGGCCAACTGGTGGCGAAGGCAAAGCGCATTATTGAAGAGCTCGGTGGGCAGGTCCTCAACCCAAAGGATGCGCGGGACAAGCTCGGTCTTAAGAAACAATGGTAGAGAGAGGAGAGCGGTTATGGCTGAAGCGGCAATAACATCAGACGTAAAACTGCTGAAGCCGGTCAAGGCAACACCGGAAAACCTCAAAGGCTATGGTTATGTGATCGGCGAGCCTGATGAAACGGTGCTGGATAAAATTGATTTTTATGGCGCTGATGTGAAAGTGACTCAGCCCACCGATTTCCACGGCAACGACGACTTATGCCTGAACTTGGTGTCATTCAATCCGCGGCCGCTAGAGGTCAAGTGGATGGAGTATCACACCAAGCACACCCAGACTTTTATTCCGTTGTCAGGCAAGCCGTTCTACATGGTTCTTGGTAAGCCGACGGCGCGTAAGGCTGATGGCTCATGGGATGACTCTCAGTCCAATCTGCCTGATTTGAATAGTATTCAAGCCTTTAAGTTTGACGGTACAGGGGGGCTGGTTATGGATGTGGGGACTTGGCATGAAGTGCCGTTCCCCACTGCCGGGCCCACACACTTTGTCTGCATTTGTACAAACGAAACGAATGAGAATCTGGAAGACGGTGACGATAAAGGTGAATGCGAAGGCGGAGACTTGTCTAAGCGCCATGTCGAGAGTCAATTTAATGTGATTCTGCGGATCGAAGAGTAGTGCAGAGAATATGATCTATTTTTATACGTGGTCGACGCCAAACACGCGAAAGATCTCCATTTCGCTAGAAGAGATGCAGTTGCCCTATGAGATCAAGTTGATCGTGCTGAAAGAGCAACAGCAGAAGCAGCCCGACTACTTAAAGATCAATCCCAATGGCCGTGTGCCGGCCATTATTGATCGCGACAATAATGACTTTGCAGTTTTTGAGTCCGGCGCGATCTTAATTTACTTGGCTGAGAAGAGCGGTTTGTTCCTTCCATCCGACGTGCAAGGCCGCTCTACAGTAATGCAGTGGCTGATGTGGCAAATGGGCGGTTTGGGTCCTATGCAAGGTCAAGCCAACGTTTTTTATCGCTATTTCCCAGAGAAGCTGCCTTCTGTCATTAGTCGCTATCAAAACGAAACCCGTCGCCTGTACCAGGTGATGGATACGCGACTCGCTAACGAAGATTATTTGGCAGGTGCTTATTCAGTCGCTGACATGGCTTGTTACCCGTGGGTCGCTCAACACGAATGGTCGGGTATTGATCTTGAAGAATTTTCAAACCTAACGCGCTGGTTTGATGCGGTTGGTGAGCGCCCAGCAGTCAAAGTTGGCATGACAGTACCTGAGCCACAAAGACCGCCTGATAAAATGCTGGAGACTGCAAATCGTGTCCTTGTAATGTGAGGCAATTGTTCAGTGGATTGTTATTAGAACGTTTTACGACAGCCAGTGTTGCCGTAAATTTTAAGTGGGGAGATTGTTGATGAAACGTCGCGATGTGTTAAGCGGCTTGGCTATGGCTGCAGCCGTGCCCACTATAGCAAAGGTTGCTTCAGCACAGGAAGCGGAGCAACAAGAGCCGCGTAAAGTTGCACCTGTTGAAGGCTGTGTTGCCCTGGTCACCGGTTCAAACCGGGGGGTTGGACTGGGATTTGTCGAGGTCTTGCTCGAGCGCGGAGCCAAGCGCGTGTACGCCACGGCTCGAAACCCAGACAATCTTCCTGATGTTGTCGCGCTTGATCCAAGCCGTGTTGTGCCACTGCAGTTGGACGTCAACAATGATGAGCATCGGCGAGCGGCTGCCGCCCAAGCCACAGATGTGACCTGGATCATCAATAACGCCGCTTATCCAGGTAGCCGGATCCCCGAAGAGCGTCGCATACGCTCAGCAAGCACGCTCGACGACAGCAAACTGGTGATGGAAACGAATTGCTGGTCGCCGGCCGAATTGGCTCGGCTATTTATGCCGATCATCCTTAGCAACGGTGGTGGGGCGATTGCCAATGTATTATCCGCAGCGTCGTGGTTCTGTCTGCCGGAATACTCAAGTTACAGCCTATCTAAGGCAGCAGCGATGATGATGACGAATGGTTTAAGGGCCGAATTGGACCGCGACCCCATTTTGGTCGCGAGTGTGTTTACGGGCGGCGTTGACACCCGAGCGTCCCCGGCCGGTACGAAAGGCGGTGTCTCGCCGAACGAGCATGCCCATCAAGTCCTCGATGCCATGGCGCGCGGTGATACAGATGTCTATGCAGCTGGATCCAAAGGGATGCGTGATATGATTAGTGCCGATCCAGAGGCCTTTGAGCGCGGTAGAATTAAGCGGTTCTATGAGAGCCCACTAACGATACGAAATCATTTGTAGGAGCTAGGCTTTGTCCCGATTCATCGCATTCATCGTTGTGGCTGTGTTGTCCACGGCGGCTTACGCCGAAGAGTTCTCTGTCGTGGAGGCCACGATTCCAGAGATGCAGGCGGCTATGGAAGAGGGGCGCGTGACCTCTCGCGATTTGGTCACGGCCTACCTTGTTCGTCTCGGACTCTACGAAAACACTATAAACGCCGCGATTTCGGTAAGCGCAAAGGCCTTGGACATTGCTGACGCTCTTGATCGCGAGCGCGCCACCGGCAAGGTTCGCGGGCCGCTGCACGGTATTCCGATCGCCATCAAAGATAACATTCACACAACAGATATACCGACCACCGCAGGTACGCTCGCACTCGACGGGTTTGTGCCGCCTTATGATGCGACGTTAGTGCGCAATTTGCGCGAAGGCGGTGCTGTTATCATTGCCAAGACCGTGCTGACCGAGATGGCCAACTGGATGGTTCTTGGCATGGCCAATAACTATTCTGCTGTCGGAGGCTATGCCTTCAATCCCTATGACACGCGGCGGGACCCTCGATCCGGTCTAAACGATGGCCGTGGTGTGCTGCCAACGGGGAGTTCCTCGTCCGGCGCTGGTACAGCTGCCAGCTTTTGGGCAGCAAACATCGGGACGGAAACGACCACGTCCATTATTGGGCCTGCGTCTGCCGCCATGCTTGCAGCGGTGAAGCCGACGGTTGGTCGGATCAGCCGCTGGGGGGTTATTCCTGTCACATATGACCAAGACACGGCTGGCCCGATGACGCGCACAGTTACCGATGCCGCCATTCTTCTCGGTGTGCTGGAGGGGGCGACGCCCGACCCCAATGACGCGGAGACGAAGCGCTGCGCCCCACCATCCGACAATGACTACACAAAGTATCTCAAAGTCGATGCGCTTAAAGGCGCTCGCATTGGTATGCCCCGAGCCTGGTTCATTGACCCTTACACTCTGCCGGGCAGTGATGCGCCGAGTGGCGGTGTTCCTGCGGACCAAAAGGCCATGATGGACGAGGTTGTGGCGATTCTTCGAGCCGCGGGTGCAACTGTCATTGATCCTGCCGATATACCCAGTGCTATGGCTGAGACATGGGAAGACAACGTGCTGGTTAGAGGGTCCTGTTCGCGCAAGCCGAGCTTTAGGGGCGATGATGCTGAATGCTCAGTTGTCCTGAAGTATGGCTTTAAGCGCGATTTTACAGATTGGGTCGCAACCCTAGGGGCAAGCGCGCCGGTCAAAAGCCTCACCGAGTTGCGTGAGTGGAACACCGCCAACGCCAATCTCGGTACGCTCAAGTATGCACAACGGTCTCTCGATGTCTCCGATGAGCAGGATCTCAACTCGGTTGTGGACCGCCAGCGGTACGATGCTGATCGTGCCAACGACGTGCGCTTAGCTGGGGCGGAGGGGGCTGATGCGATTTTACAGCGCCATGATCTCGACGCCCTTATTTTTGCAGGCAGCCGGGGGAGCAGTTTCCTGGCCAAGGCCGGATATCCATCGGTGAACGTGCCATTCGGTATGGTCGCGAATGGGGATGGGTTCCCTGAAGGTTTCATCCCAAAGCCGGCGCCAATGGGCGTAAGTTTTAGCGGCACCGCCTGTAGTGAGCCGCGCTTGCTCGCACTGGCCTATGCGTTTGAGCAAGCAACCATGCGCCGACGTCCACCCGAATTCTAATCAGCGCCTGCAACCTGGATAGATAAAGTGTTGGCCATGTCACGCATGGCGGACTACCGATATAATCATAGTTTAGTTCGAGTGAATGGAGTGCGCGCGTGAGGCTAACAGACAATATGGACCGTCTCGGAACAGAGACGGCGTTTGAAGTTCTGGCCCGGGCCGAGGCGCTCATGGCCGAAGGTCGAGACATTATAAATCTGGGTATTGGTCAGCCCGATTTCCGTACGCCGGATCATGTGGTTGAGGCGGCTGTCAAAGCGTTGCGGGATGGTCACCACGGCTATACCCCGGCCCAAGGTATTCTGCCTTTGAGAGAGGCTGTCGCTGCTGATCTCCATACACATCACGGAGCCAGTGTAAGCCCAGATAACATCGTCATCATGCCTGGCGGCAAACCGACGATGTTTTTTGCCATTCTCATGTTCGGTCAGCCCGGTGTTGAGATTATGTATCCAGATCCCGGGTTTCCCATCTATCGTTCAATGATTGAATTTACTGGTGCTACGCCGGTTCCCATTGCGCTTCGCATGGAAAACGACTTCGCGTTTTCTGCCGATGAGGTTCTGGCGAATGTGACGGATCGCACACGTTTGATTATCGTAAACTCACCCGGCAATCCAACCGGCGGTGTGACGCCCCAAGCAGAAGTCGAGAAGCTTGTGAATGGTCTAGCGGACTGGCCCGATGTCGCAATCATGTCCGACGAAATATACAGCCGTATGCTGTACGACGGGCTCGAACATGTGAGCTCTCTCAATTACCCCGCTATTCGAGATCGACTCATCGTATTAAACGGGTGGTCGAAGACTTATGCGATGACCGGGTGGCGGCTCGGTTATTCTGTGTGGCCAGATAGCCTGGTTGAGAAAGTTGTCAGGCTTGCCGTTAACAATCACTCTTGCGTCAACGCGCCCACCCAGTTCGCCGGTATAGCAGCGCTCACAGGGCCACAAGATGCAGTCGATATCATGATGGTGGAATTTGATGAGCGGCGGCGACTGATTGTACCGCTGCTCAATGAGATACCCGGATTTAAATGCCTCGAGCCGGGGGGAGCGTTCTACGTTTTTCCCAACATTGAGGAAACGGGGCGCACAGGCAAAGAATTACAAACCGAAATGCTTGAAGTCGCCGGGGTGGCGACGGTGCCTGGCACCAGCTTCGGTATTCATGGCGACGGGTTTGTCCGCCTGTCCTACGCCAACTCGACAGGCAAAATTCGTGAGGCCATCGAGCGTATTGGCAATCTCTTCTGAGCCAGCTCGGTCGGCCACGGTGTAACCGCCCCTATATATTGGCCCGTAAGCGCTAGTTGAAGACAGGCTACCGATGCCTGTACTCTATCTACTCGACCGGTATGGCAGGCAGGGCAGAGAGAATTCATGGTGCCGAAGAAGCGACAAGTCATAACGGTGCTGGTGGGCGTTGTCGTTCTCCTGGGTCTCGTCGGCGTGCAGACATTCATGGGATCTCCTCGCGCTGAACCCATCGAACAGGTCACTGAGGGAGAAAAGGCTCTGTTGCGGGAAGTTTTTCCTGACGCAGATATCTTTTCCGTAAAGTCCGGCCAGCTTCCAAATCACAAGGTCTACAAGACAGATCCGGACACCGGAGCCAATACTTTGCTTGGCTTCGCCTTTATGACCCATGAGGTTGAACCCGATGAATGGGCTTACGAAGGACCCATCGAGATTTTAGTTGGTGTGACTGTCGGGGGCGTCATCACTGGTATCAAAATAGTTGACCACTACGAACCCTTTGGATATTTCTCGATCGACCCACCCGAATTCTCTGAACAGTTCGATAACAAAAGTATTCTCGATCGGTTTGAAGAGGGCCGGGACATCGATTCTGTTTCGCGGGCGACAATTTCTATTGAAAGCGCGGCGCGGGTGGTAAAAAAAACCGCCAGGCGGGTTGCTAAACAGCACCTCCAGCAGGAGCAAGCTAAGCCGTGACCATCCGGGTGTGGCTGTTGATCAAATCGGTATTGCTTTGTTTTGTTGTGAGCTCTGCCGCCTTTGCGCAGGACGGCGCGGCGCCTCCGCTTTCCCTGGCTGACCTTGATGCCTTGATAGAACAAGACAATGAAACCGCGCCGACCTTTGATCAGCGCGGGCTCATAGACCTTTTAGCGCTGATCGCTTTTCTTACTTTGGCCGTGGTGAGCTTTCTAAAGAAAAACACGACACTTAAGTATGCGACCATGGTTGTCGCTATCGCCTACATGGGTTTCATGAAGGGCAATCTTGTCTCGGTGGTCCACATCTTTGCGCTGATGGAATGGTCCTTTCCGCTCTTTCAGTACAATGTGGCGTGGTACGTTTTGATGCTCTTCACCGTTGTGTCCACGGTGTTGTGGGGGCGGTTGTACTGCGGGCGCATATGCGCCTTTGGGTCCCTTACCCAGTTGATGGATAGGCTGCTTCCCTCTCGGTGGCGGGTTGAATTGCCGCCCTGGCTGGAGAGGCGCGCGATCTACGTCAAGTATGTTCTTTTGGTTGGGGTGTTAGGTTACTTCTTGGTGACTAAGGATAACTCTGTCTACAAATACGTCGAGCCGTTCTGGATGTTTACACTAAGCGGTTCGACAGTGATGTGGACGCTCCTAGCGGCACTTCTTGTCACCACCATATTCATAAGAAATTTCTACTGCCGGTATCTCTGCATTGTTGGGGCAGGGTTGGGACTCCTATCCAACCTCACAATCTTTGGCATCAAGAGATGGCAGCAATGCAATACCTGTAAGATATGCGAGAACGCCTGTGAGTGGGGTGCTATTCAGGGGCCTAAAATTTCCGTCACAGAATGTGTCCGCTGTGATGATTGCGAAATACTCTACGACGATGAAGACAAGTGCCCTCATTGGCTCATGCTGAAGAAGACCACCGCCAAACTCGAGGCCTCGAAGGCGCCATAACGTGCGCTTAAATCACTCACCAATCGCGACATTTGTTTTGTCGCTCTCCCTCCTCCTCGGCTGTAGTGACCCGCCGGATGATCTTGTGCCGACGCGCCAGGCCTGGGTGGTTATGGGCACGACCCTGGAAATCTCTGTCTACCGACCAGAGACGGAGAAGGCTGTAGGCCTTCAAGACCTTGAGGCTGCCTATGCAGAAGTGGTCGAAATAGATCAATTGATGAGCCTCTATCGCGAGGACAGCGAGGTGTCGCGGCTTAACGCCCGAGCAGGTGAGGGGCTGTTGCCAGTCAGTGCACCGACTGCTGAAGTATTAAGGGCTTCAGTGCACTACGCCAAACTATCGGGCTCCGCGCTCGACGTCACCGTGCAGCCGCTCATAGATTTATGGGGTTTCTACAACGTTTCCGCAGCCAAGATCCCATCGCAAGACGAAATAGATACCGTGTTGCAACGCGTTGGCATTAATCGGGTCACACTGGACGAAGTCAGTGGACAAGTTGCGTTAGCGTCAAACACCGGATTGGATTTCGGTGGTATTGCAAAGGGCTATGCGGTCGACCGGGCGATTAAAGTCTTGAAGGCCCGTGGTGTGCGGGCCGGCCTGGTTAATTTAGGCGGCAATGTCGGCGTATTTGGGCAGGCATCGATCGGGCGGCCTTGGCTTATTGGGATTCGTCACCCGCGGGAGAATCGCTTGATTGGCCAGGTGAGCCTCATGAGCGGTGCGGTGGCCACGTCTGGTGATTACGACCGCTACTTCGAATTCGAGGGCAAACGGTATAGCCACATCCTCGATCCGCGCGTGGGTTGGCCAGTTGAAGACATTTACTCTTTGACCGTCGTCGCACCCAACGCGACGACGGCTGATGCACTCTCAACGGCCGCCTTCGTAATGGGCGACGTGCAGGGTATGGACTTGCTATCCCGATGTGAAAGCGTCGACGGGCTTCTCATTCAACCAGACGTAAAGGCAAGTGTACTAGGTGCGGTGAGAACCGATTCTGGCGCTAATCAAATTAACGGCGAAAACCCGTCGTTTGAAATTGACGCGACAGTCACGCCGAGAAACCTGGCGCGCGCTAGTCTATCTGGCGCTACACCTATTGAGGATTGTGTCTGGTCGTTTTAACCAGGTTCAGTTTTGACTAACGCGCTTCGCCATACTGCACGGGCTGAGCCTTAGCCAATCCCAAAACCGACTTGGTGCGATTCGGTGTTCTCGTTAAAGCAAACTCAAATTGCTCTGCCGCCTCACTCAAGCGGCCGGCTGCCAGCAGAAACTCACCATACATTTCAAAGGATGGTTTTACCGGCACGGGCGGGCCTGACGGCGCGTTGAGCGTCGTCTCAATGGCAACCGCATCCCGCAATAGCGCTTCCGCGGCTGTGGACTCACCGCGCGAGTCCGCAATGGCTGCGGCCAACTCTTTCTCAGAAACTGAAATAATTTTGGCACGGTAGACGCCGTTGGTACGCGCTTCGCTCTTTTCCCGTAGAGCAATCAAATTCTCGAGCGCTTTTTCTGCGTCGGCAAGGTCGCCTCGCTTTGCTGCGGATAAACCCACTGCAAATTGGAGAGCCAGGTTGCTGTTGTCTCGTTTCTCTAGCGCCAAACCTTTGAGCTCATCCCAATTTTCCGTCTCGATGACGTAGCGAGCGAGCATTCCCATGGTGCCGTTATGGACGCGGTTGGTCGGGCTGACCTCTTCCGTCGCCCGAGCGAGAGCCAATGCTTCTTCTGCCCCGTCTAAATTGCCGAGCTGCAAATCTCCATAAAGCCGCCAGGACAGAGAATGGAATTCAGAACGGCCGCGCTCTGACTGGGTTCGTTCAGCGATTGCAACGGCCGCGTTGTAAGACGCAATATTTGAACGAACCACATCGTCCCACATTCCTAGTTGCACAAAAATATGAGATGGCATGTGAAGCGCGTGCGGGGCATCGGGTGCGATGCTGGCGTAGGTACGCGCCGCAGGGAGAGCGAGGATTGCGTGCTCCGGATCATCCAAAGCATGAATGATGAAATGGGCTGCGCCGGGGTGGTTAGGGTTCTTTGCAAAGACGGCCTGTGAAATTGCGGTTGCGCGCATCTGCCTGGCCACGCCTTTATCGCCGGGTCGCACGGTGCCGAGAACGGACAATGCGTAGAACGTCGCAATTTCATTGTCGCCCGGGTAAGCCTCGTAAAGGTCCTTCATGGCCTGTGAGTAAGCCTTATCTCGCGTGAGCTTGTCCCCTTCGCCATAAAGCACGTCGATGGCCTGCATAAATCCGCGTTCTTTTCCGGCTGGAGTTTTGTCAGCTCTGGCATCTGGAGTAGCAGCGAATTGAGCTAAGATTTTACGCGCAGCGTCCCGGTCCGTTTCACCCCACAAGGTGTGATTAAGGCTCATCGCCTCGCCCCAATAGGCGAGGGCAAAATCTTGGTCGGTGTTTTGCGCCGCACGGAACGCGACCGCCGCATCGTCAAATTGAAAGCTGTAGAGAGCTTTGACACCGGTCATGAACGCTTGCTGGGCATCTTCGTTTCCTGAGTTCGGAAAATCGATGGTTCCTAACTCAGTCATAACCATGGCGTCGGATTGTGTAGATTGCGTCTCTGCATTCACAGATCCACCGCCAGAAAGAGATAGGCAGGTCATGGCGGTTAGAACGATCACAGCACGTTCACAGAAAGCACGAGGTGTCATTTTGGGCCCCATTTCAGCTCATTAATCCACTAACCAGGGTATGCCGATCGAGGCGCCGCGTGAAGTCACCTTTGGCTGTATTTTGCTTGCGGTCTTGATCAAGCTCCTTCATGGCGGCACTGTAGAGGCTATGTCAGACCCAGCCGCACCTCAGTTTATTATTGTTGAAGCAGACGTTGCCGCAAGCGGCGCAGTCCTTGGCTATGCCGAGCTTATTTCATCGGTGATCGAGGCGCATGGCGGCTCTACCATTTTTGCAGCACCGGCCAAAGCCGCCAAGATTTTGGAAGATGGTAGTGTCCCTCATGCGGTTCTCGTTCTAAAGTTTCCGACGGACGAAGATGCATCGGTTTTTTGGTCTAGTGGGGAGAACCAGCAGGCTTTTAGTGAACTGTTTTCCCACGAGGCCTTCCTCCACGCAATTTCAGTACCAGGTATTCCCGAGGAGGGGCTTCCTGAAGAACCTCTTCCGACAACAGCCAATGTCACGATCCCGCAGCGCGATGGCCCTAAAGCCTACATGCTGGTGCAAGGCACGGTCACCGATCCCGAGCCCATAGGCACGTATATGGAAACGATTATTCCAATGATTATTGAGCGTGGTGGTGTGTATCGGGCGTGGACGACTCCAGAAGGTCCCCGTGTTCTGGCAGGCGACTGGCAGCCGCAATATTTAGTGTTATCAGAATGGCCCTCGATCGAAGAACCAAGGGATTTTTGGTATTCGGACACGTATCAGAACGTCGCCATCCCGACCCGACAACCTGCATCTGATTTTACCGTTCTTCTGTTTGAGGCCTCAACATGAAGCGTCGCAATTTTCTTGCCGGGTCTAGCGTTCTAACCATCGCTGCGCTCGCCCTTCCAATTTATCCCTCGCGCGCAGGGGAGCCTTTTACAGACGGGCAAACCGCCGCCTTGTTGCGCCTAGTGAAGGATATTTTTCCCCATGACGCCTTAAGCGACGATCCTTACCAGGCTGTCGTCGGTCAGTTAACGGGCGCGGCGGCTGATCCCAATATGCTGACGCTGTTGCGCGATGGTTTAGCGAGTCTCGACGCCGTGGCAGAGGGCGCATGGCATGAGCGTACAGAAGTTGATCGTGTCTCGGCTCTTAAAGAAATACAGAGCACGCCGTTCTTTTTAACCGTCCGTGTCATGACGTTATTCGGGCTGTATGGAAATCCGGCGATTTGGCCCGCGTTTGGGTATGAGGGCGCATCATACGAGCAAGGAGGATACCTGTTTCGGGGCTTCGACGACCTTGATTGGTTACCGGAGCCGCTGTCATGACTCAGTTTGATCAAAACGACGATAGTGTGGTTGTTGTCATCGGGTCCGGTGCTGGCGGCGCGACCGTAGCCCATGAGCTATGCGAAAAAGGCATCAAGGTTGTGGTGCTCGAAGCGGGGCCGAGATTCACCATTGATGATTTTCACAACAATGAATTAGCGGCCTATCAACAGCTGACGTGGGCAGACAAACGCTATGCTACAGGGGATTGGCCGGCGGCAACTTTGGCGCCCGAAGGCCCAAACTGGATCGTCAAAGCGGTTGGCGGATCAACCTTGCATTGGAACGGCCTTAGTTTTCGAGCTCAGCCACATGAATTCAAAGCTCGCACGACCTACGGTGAAGTTGAGGGCGCGTCGTTGGCCGATTGGCCGGTCACCTATGACGAACTTGATCCCTATTACAGCCGAGCTGAAGACAAAATGGGCGTCACTGGGACCCACGGTATTAAGCGGCACCCGGCCAACAACAATTACAAAGTGCTGTACAACGGCGCGCAACGGATCGGCTACACACAGATTTCTAACGCACGGCAAGCGATCAACTCGGAATTCCGCGACGGCCGAGGCGCGTGTATTCAATTGGGGTTCTGCAACCAAGGCTGCAAAATGGGCGCCAAGTGGTCGACCCTGTACTCGGAAATTCCGAAAGCAGAAGAGACCGGTAATCTGGAACTCCGGTCGGGCTGCATGGTGTTGCGTATCGAGCACGACAAAGCGGGTAACGCCAACGGGGTTATCTATGTGGACGGCGACGGCGTCGAGCAACGCCAAAGCGCGCGCGTGGTTTGCGTCGCGGGCAATGCTATTGAGACTCCACGGTTGCTGTTGAACTCAAATTCTTCTCTATTCCCAGACGGCATGGCCAACTCATCGGGTGAGGTGGGTCGCAACTATGTTCGTCACGTTGGTGCCATTGTCTTTGGCGAATTCGATAAGCCGGTCAACATGCACCGCGGCATTACTGTTCCTGGAACGGTGTTCGATGAAGCGCGGTTTGATCCTTCTCGAGGCTTCGCTGGGGGGTATCTCATCGAAGCGGTCAGCCTCGGGTTGACCAACTTGGCCGTGGTCGGTGACGCTGCTGGCTGGGGCCGTAATTACACCGGGTTCCTGGAGAAGTATGACCATCTAGCTGGGGTCCTCCTTAATGGCGAGGACATGCCACGTTCACAAAATGGCGTGTCATTGCATGATACGGAGCGGGATCAGTATGGCTTGCCGGTGCCAATCATCCACGTCGAAGAACATGATAACGACCATGCGATGTCTGCGCACTTCAAGGGGCAGGCCGAAGCATTATTGGGCGCTGCTGGGTCAACCAAGCAGCACCATGTGGTTACAGCGGCGGCGACTCACAATATGGGAACCTGCCGGATGAGCGCGGATGAAGACAAGGGTGTGGTCAACAGCTTTGGCCAAACTCATGAGGTCAAAAACCTTTTTGTCTCAGACGGCAGTCAGTTCACGACGGCGACGGCCGAGAATCCGACGTTGACCATCGTTGCCTTAGCGATCCGCCAGGCAGACCACATCGCGGCACAAATGAGTGCGAAAGCCCTGTAGGCGAGTAGGCGTCTATGCCGCCAAGAAGTCACGTACGACTTTAGCGCACGCTTCGGGCTGCTCGTAGAACAGCCATGCACCGCCATCCGCGATTTCCACATAGGTGCTGTTCGCCATCTGTTTGTGCCGCGCGGCAACGTCGCCGCTATACAGGTCCTCTTTTCCTCTGATCAACAATGTTTCCTTGTCGAATACTTCTCGCGCCTTCTCGCCATCCCAGCGATAAAGAGCGTGGTGCATGTCGAAGGGGCGAAGCCGGGCCTGTAGCCCAACAGCGAAGGGGCGGACGGTTACGTCTGGCGGTGTCTTGCTCGCGCTCATCTTCCGGTAGACAGCCCAGGTCTGGGATAGGAAGTCGCCGTCAGAATCCAAAGGGAGGTCCCTGGTCATGGGTGTGTTCTTCAAAGCCTCAAGCTGTTCAGAACTGCGCGTTCCGCCGCCTGACATAACGACTTTGTCGACCCGGTCCGAATATCGGTTGGAGAGATCAATCGAAACACTGACGCCGCCGTGGTGACCAAGAATGTGGGTGCGCTGAGCGCCTAGTTCATCAAGCACGGCCAAAGCAACATCGGTGAGCTCTTCCAATTTTAGCTCATGATCAGGATCGCTGGACTTGCCGTGTCCGGGCAGGTCGATGCCCACAACCCGAAACGAGTCTGCAAGCTGGGCGGCCAGCATCACATATTCTTCTGACGACTGTGCTGACTGATGGATCAGCGTGAGGAACGGCCCGTTTCCGGTGACCCAGTAATGCACATTGCCAAAAGGTGTCTGGAGATATCGCCGGTCGATTGATTCTGGTGCCATGCCCACTCTCCTATCCCCCGTTTAAGGTATTCACTAAGCATGGACGTGTGATACCCACAAGTTCAACGGCGAAGTCGCAGATTCGTGTGTTCAAAATTATGGAGGCCATGTGCCCAATTCAGCAAAATTCTGGGATAAAACTGCAGAGAAGTATTCGAAGTCGCCGATCAAGAATATGGACGCCTACAATCAGACGATGGATCGCGCCAAGGCGCATCTCTCGAATGAAGACAGCGTTCTAGAGATTGGCTGCGGGACAGGCTCTACAGCACTCCTATTGGCTGACAGCGTTAAGCACATCACAGCCAGTGATATATCGGCCAACATGATCGAAATTGCTCAATCCAAGGCGAATGATCAAGGCATAAAGAACACCAGCTTTGTCCAGGCAGACGTCTTTAGTGACACCTTGGCGCCGGGATCGTTCGACGTCATCACAGCTTTTAATGTGTTGCATCTGGTAGAAGATTTTCCAGCTGTCGTGCGTCGTATAAACGCGCTGTTAAAGCCAGGGGGGCTGTTGATTTCCAAGACGCCGTGCCTAGCAGCGCAAACGCGGCTTTGGAGTATTCCGCTCTATATCCTGGGAAAGCTACGAGTAGTGCCCTACGTCAACTGCCTTCAGTTCGATAAACTCGAGGTCACTATATCCGGTGGAGGGTTTCAGTTGACTGAGGTCGGCCAGTATCCGGCATCCTCGATGAGCCGATTTCTCGTTGCCACAAAAGTGTAAGCGGGGCGGCAGAAAGCTGACGCTACCCTTCGGGAAACGGCATAGTCGGCGTCACGCCGTCCCAGTTCTCGGCTGCGTCACGCATATAGTGGAGTAATCCACCAACGAATTCGTTGTACTCGACATATTCCATATATCCGCCATAGGTAGAGCGGGCATCGACGTAAGCCAGTCGACTGTTCGGCTCGAAATGCCCAAGCACGGCGAGGGGGTGTCCAGCTGCTTCTGACTCTGCGATAGAGGCGTCCAAATCGCTCGTCAACTTGGCGATGTGGTGGAAGCCGCCGCCATTGGCCGCGACTTCAGAATAAATGCTGGGGCGGTCATCATTCGGTTGAATTAGTTCGATGAAGCTGTCGCCGGAATAGGCCAAACCTATTTTGATATCGAACGGTAGCGGCGCTCCCTCTTTGTCGTTCATAACAAAGCTCTCGAAGACCAAGAACGGACCAATCTTTAGCTTTTCCGTCCATTCTTTGATGCTGGCCTCAAGGTCCGTCACGACAAAACAGGTTTGATAAATGGTGTTGATGAGATGGTCCCTGGGTGCGTCGACGCTCGCTGCGGTTTCTTCACTTGCTTCTGAACAACCGGACAGCCCGGCAACTGTGGCCGTCGCCGCAATGGATGAAAGGGTGCCAAAGGTACGGCGTGAGACGGGAGACTCAGGTTTTGTCATGATGTTCGCTTTCCAGGCTATTGCACGATTTCGGCGATCGGTTCTCCGACCTTGTACGTTTCCCCGACTTCGCCGATGCAGGTGAACGTGCCTTCAAAGGGGCTTTCGATTTCTACGGTTGTTTTCTCAGTTTCCAGGGCATAGATCGGTTGCCCAAGCGTGACTTGATTACCGCTTTCAACAAACCATTCTCGTAGCGTGCCTTCCTGCATGGAGACCGCGAGCTTAGGCAATTTCAACATTATTTTTGCCATCGGTACGGGCCCTAACCAGCTATTTGCTTGGCAACATCTTTGATCCGGTCGGCTGTTAAGAAGTGCAAGGATTCAAGGCTAGGGGTGAATGGTACCGGTGTATATGTTCCGCCAACCCGCTTGATCGGCGCTTTGAGTTTACCATGAAGCTCTTCGCTCAGCTTCGCTGCTAACTCCGCCCCGAAGCCACCGAATTCAACCGCGGCATGAGCGATGACGGCACGACCTGTTTTTTCTACTGACGCGAGGCAGGTTGCGAAATCCAATGGCACCAGAGAGCGTAGGTCAATGACTTCTGCATCAATGCCGTCAGCGGCAAGCGCCTCGGCCGCCGCACTGGCCTCTACCGCAGCCCAGCCGTAAGAGATGAGCGTCACATCTTTGCCTTCGCGTCGAACGGCCGCTTTGCCCAAGGGAATCTCGTAATAGCCTTCCGGCACTTCGGCGGGCACGTAGTAACAGCGCATAGGTTCGATCACCATCACTGGGTCGGGGTCGGCGATGGCGGCCAAGAGCAGGCCTTTGGCATCTGCCGCAGTGCTCGGTGCAATAACCTTCATTCCCGGTGTATGGGTGAAGAACGCTTCCAACGATTGGGAATGCTGGGCCGCAAAGTTGCCAATGTTGCCAGCGGTGACGGTACGAATGGTGATGGGCACACTGGTGCGACCGCCAGACATATAGCGCAGCTTCGCTGCATGGTTCGCGATCTGATCCATGCAAACCATCGTGAAATCGTTAATCATGATCTCAGCCACCGGCTTCATGCCAGACAGGGACGCACCGATAGCCGCTCCGATAATGGCTTGCTCCGAAATGGGTGTTGCCCGGACCCGGTCCACACCGTGCTTGGTGGAGAGACCGACGGTGGCTTTAGTCACACCACCAGCAGGGTCGGCAATGTCTTCGCCCAACAGAAACACATCGGGGTCTTTTTCAAGCGCCAGATCAAGGGCCTGGGTGATTGCCTGACACATCGTGATGTTCTGCATGGCCCGGCCCGAGAGATCCGGCTCAGCTTTGGCGGAAGGGGTTCCCACATAGGGGATGTCTGCCGGGTCCGCGAATACGTCTTTATACAGCTCATCCTCGCCCGGCATCTCGGCAGCCATGGATTGCTCCACAGCATCTTCGACTTCTGCTTTAGCGGCGGCTTCAATTGCGTCTAAGTCTGCCGCGGTAGCATTGCCACGTTCGATTAGCGCGGCACGGAATTTTGCGATCGGTGGGTTGGCTCGAGCAGCGGCCAACTCTTCTTGATCCATATGGTCTTCTTCACTGCCGAAGGAGTGACCCTGTAAACGGTAGGCGGTGCATTCCAGCAATGTTGGCCCTTTGCCGGATCGCGCCCGGTCGACCGCATTTTTGGCGGCGGCATGAATTGCATCAGGGTCGGTTCCATCGACGGTCTCTCCGACTAATCCGTAACCCGCGGCTCGCCCAGCAATGCTTTTGCTGCGCGTCGAGTCTTCAAATGACGTGTACTCGGCGTAGGCGTTGTTCTGGCACAGGAATATGATTGGCAGGTCCCACAGGGCAGCCATATTGATGCTTTCATTGAACGCCCCAATATTGGAGGCGCCTTCGCCGAAGTTGACGATCACCACACGCCCGGTGTTTTTTAATTTCGCGGCCAGAGCTAGGCCATTGGCGATCGGCATACCTGCACCGACGATGCCCGTCGTTACCATAATGCCGGCGTTGGGGTCCGATAGATGCATCGCACCACCTTTGCCCTTGGATGTGCCGTTCACCTTGCCCATCATTTCGGCAATGATCTCGACCATTGGGGTGCCTTTGGCAACGATGTCGTGGACACCGCGATAGTTTGTCACCACTTGGTCATCTGGATTGAGGAGAGGTGCGATCGCTGCCGGAATGGCCTCTTGTCCGCCGCAAGGGTAGTACTGAAACTGCAGCGCACCGGCGGCTAGTAGTTGCTGGATGCGTTGGTCGCATGCCTCAATACGCGTCATCGTTTTATAGATGGAGAGCGCGGTAACTTGTGGCAGTGCGTTCGGTAAAGCTTGATTGGACATTGGATTGGCATCCCCCTGATTTGGCCGACGAGAGGGGGGGCGTTGGAGTATTGCAGATCTCTGTTTAACCCACCCTTTGTCCAGTAGATTGCACGCTAGATGAGGCCTAGGGAAGTGTCTAAGGCTCTATTTTTCGCTGGGCGCAAGCGAAGGTGCAAAGGATGGAAAAGCTGCTGGCGATCCGCAGCTCCCGACTGCACTTTTGCGACACCGCCCAAGAGGGGGCTGGGTCGGGCTAAATAGACTAGGGGTGCCAGATAGATTATGCACTGAGTCTCAACTGCTTATTGAGTGTGTTTCCCGAACCGAGGACCCGTTTATCGTGCCGACGCCTGCCAGACCCAATGAGACGCCGTTAGACTTTCCGTGGTCTGACGCCCCAGAGTCGGAAACGTGCATCGAAGTGGCACCGGGTGTGAACTGGATTCGCATGCCACTGCCATTCGCCCTGGATCACATCAACCTTTGGGTTCTTGAAGAAACCGATGGCTGGGTTCTGGTCGACAGCGGTTTTGATTCGTCTATCACCCAAGAAATCTGGGCGCGATTGTTTAAAACTGTGTTTGCTGGGAAACCGCCCAAACGTTTGATCTGCACGCATCACCATCCCGATCACATGGGTTTGGCTGGCTGGCTTACCGAGACCTACGACATTCCTCTTTCGACCACGCAAAAAGAATGGGACGCCTATCATCTTTGGTCTCGGCTTGAGCCCGAGGCCGTCGTTGAAATGATGGGGCATTTTTACAAGCGTGGAGGTGTTTCTGGAGATCGTGGGGAAATTGACCTCAGACGCCGCAAGAGCATGTCCTCTCGGGACCGGGCAGACCCCATAGCATTCGCTCGCATTGAAGAGGCAGATGAGATCAAAATCGATGGTCGGCCTTGGACCGTGAATATCGGCACCGGACATGCACCCGAGCTTGCCGCCCTGTTCCGAGCGGACGACAAGGTGTTGATCTCAGGTGATCAGGTGTTGCCTCGGATTTCACCTAACGTGAGCGTTATGCCGTTCGCCTTAGACGCGGACCCGTTGAAGGATTTTCTCGACAGCCTCGATCGTTTTCGCACTCTGCCTGTCGATACTCTTGTCCTACCGTCGCACAAGCTGCCGTTTTACGGTCTTCACGATAGGATTGATGCTCTCAAATCTCACCATATGGATCGATTAGACGATGCGTTTACTGCTTGCGTCGATCCCACAACTGCCGCGGATGCGACGACCGTTCTTTTTCCGAGGGCCCTAGACGATCACCAGTATTTCTTTGCCCTCGGCGAAACGTTGGCGCACCTGAATTATCTATGGTGTGACGAACAAGTCTCTCGAGAAGAAACTGCATCCGGGACATTCGTCTTTCAGAGCCGATAACATCCGTGTCACGCGGTCCGGCTCTCCCTAATCGATAAGCTCGACAGATGAGCTTATCCGGCAATCCAGGAATCGTTTACGCCTCATTCTATATCTATCCTATTGTTCTAAGTCGCGGGCGACCCGGAATCCGAATATATGGGACGCCAAGTTTTCTGGATCGCGACCGCGGAATGCCGGGCGGTGTCTAGAAATCATCGAGAACCAGCTGCCACCCTTAACGCTGCGGCGATCACAATGGCCTGAAACTTGATTGGGCTGTTCGTTGACATCCTCATCATCGTAAAGCCACAACGAACAATCCTCGTTCCATTCCCAAACATTTCCGCCAAGGTCATGCAGTCCAAATCTATTGGCCGGGAAAGATCCGACAGGCGCAACGCGGCTGAAACCATCGCTACAGTTCACCGGCTCCCATGACGAAGACTTTTTGGCGTACTCAGTTTGAGCAGCATCGAGATCAAACACGTTGCCGGTTTTGCATGCGAGGTCTGAGTCTTCGCCCCAGGCCCAAGTCGACTGGGTGCCATCTCGGGCGACGTATTCCCACTCTGCCTCAGACAGCAAGCGATAGCGTTCGTCGGTTTTTCCGCTCAACCAAATCGTGTACGACTTCGCATCGTGCCAGGAGACACAAACGACTGGCTCGTTGGCTTTCGGCGCACGGCCATAGTCAGGGTCGGTCCAATCTCCGCCAAACATTTCAACCTGTACGCGCCATTTCGTACAGGCGGTCGACGGACGATATCCCGTAGCAGCGACGAACGCGCCAAATTGGGCGTTGGTCACTTCCGTTTTCCCGGCCGCGAAGGCGGTGCGAATTTCGCGCTGATGCACGGGCGTTTCCGGGCGTGTTTCATTTAAAACAAACTCACCGCGCTCAGACCCCATGGTGAATTCGCCAGGGGGGATGACCACCATCTCTGGGCAGGTAATGCAGTCAGTGAATACGTCTCCCGCGGCCATTTGAGCCAAACCTGTAGAAGAGTTCAAAGCCATGGCGAGGAAGAAAGTCGTCATGATCCCTAAAATATTGGTGCCAAGACTCATCGTTAATGAAAAGCGCTCAAACATAGATCTCTCCGTGTGCTGGCCATACTACTCAATAGGTAAGGGGCCTTGTGTCTAGTCACCATTGCCGAGCGGGGCTAGCTCTAATTGTGAGCTTGTTCAATCCGCGATGTAGGCTAAGTTGATTAGAGTAGATAATGAGTAAAAAGCCAGTTCACTTGGAGCACGAGACATGCAGCGAAGTATTCTAGGATTTATCGCGTTGATGGCCGCAGTCATTACCGCAATGCCAACGATGGCCGCGGAAGGCGTTCTCATTTTCGGAGCGACCCGAAATACGGGCCTCGAAATAGCGAAGATTCTCGTTGCCCGGGGCGAACCAGTGACGGCTTTCGTTCGGCCAACGTCTAATCTTGAAAACCTTGAGTCGTTGGACGTGTCCTATTTCAAAGGCGATGCGATGAATGCCGATGATGTGGCACGGGCCATCGCGTCGAAGGACTTCAAAGCCGTCATTTCGACTCTTGGCGGTGGGCGTGGTGAGCGGCCACCAGATGTGGTCGGTGCAATCAATATGGTTGATGCAATGGCTATAACTGGCCCGAAGCGTTTTCTTGTGGTGACGATCATCGGCCCGGGAAAGAGCATTAGCATGGTGCCGAAGCAGCAGGTTGTTCAACTCGGTGGTATTATTAAGCTCAAAGAGGAAGCCGAGAACTACATCATGGCGAGTGAGTTGGATTACACCATCATTCGGCCGGGCCAACTCACGTCTAATCCGAGGTCTGGGATTATCCGTATGGATTTAGAACCAGCACCAACGGGTCCTATCACGCGGGCTGATCTTGCTGACATGGTTGTCGGTGCCTATGACGATGACTCAACCATTCGTAAAGTCTATCAGACGATCGGCGATGATCCGTTGGCCACAGGTCGTATGGATCGGCAGCCGAAATAGTGCCTCTCTGAATATGCATGCGCCGAACAAAGCGATTCCCAAAAGGCATTTGGTAGCGTGAGGATCATTGACCATATAGTCTTCCTGAAACTACGACCATTAATGGTCGGAAATAGCACGTTAGGGAGAGTTATTTTGGGTTGGGCGCGTAGCAAAATATTGGTCACCGCTTTCGTTGCGGTGTTCCCTTTGTTGACGGCCGCGCCATTGGTAGCGGACACCACTACACTTCGTGTTGGATTTCCGGTTGCGGCCGCGACAGGAGGTTACCCCTTCGCGCGCGACGATGGCGGCGGCCTCCGATTTGCCTTTTATGACGGCTTAACTCGATTTACTCCAGTCGGTGAATTGCAGCCGGCGCTTGCCACATCTTGGCAAAACGAGACGCCTACGACGTGGGTTTTTAAACTCAGGAAAGGTGTCGTATTCAGCAATGGAGAGCCGTTTAACGCAGACACCGTCGTTGCCACACTGACGGAACTTTACAATCCAGAGGTATTGCATCCCAAAAAAGCCGATATGGGAACAATCAATGGGTACCGTGTGCGCGATCCCTATACCGTTGAGATTACGACGTCGGAACCCGACCCGTTGATTCCAAAACGGATGTCTCAGCTCCCTATGATCGAGCCTAAGGCATGGCTGGCGCTGGGCAAGGATGGCTACGCCCGGACGCCGATTGGAACAGGTGCCTATACCGTCGAATCCTGGGGCAACAACCGTACCAAACCTACCTTGGTTGTGGCGGAAAGCTCTTGGCGCAAAGTGCAACACATCAAACGGGTGGAAATGACCATCATTCCCGACCCTGGAACACGGGTGGGTGGCCTTCTGTCTAGGGAACTAGATATGGCGATTAGCTTGGCGAGTGATGATATCGCAATGCTGAAGGCCAACGACATCACAATCCAGATGACGACCAACCCAAGCATCCTATCCATCGCACTCAGAACCGTACGCCCTGATGATTCACCCATCAAAGATGCGCGTGTGCGGCAAGCCATAAACTATGCCGTCGACAAACAATCTATTGCGGATATTATTTTGGGTGGAACCAGCCGTGTCGCGCACCAGCCGTCAACGCCTGACCTCATAGGGTACAACCCCGAGGCTGAGCCATTCGATTACAACCCCGATAAGGCAAGGCAACTGCTTGCCGATGCCGGGTATCCCGATGGCTTTTCGCTTAAGTTCGCCGTCTACGGTGGAGTTCTGCCTGGGGACACTTTGATTTTCCAGAAGGTCGCCCAAGACCTGGCCGCTATTGGCGTGCAAACCGAATTACGGCAGATATCATTCCCAGATTACGTCCGACGTCTGTTCAATGCGGACTGGGACGACATCGATGGCTTTTCCATCGGTTGGCTGAACATGCAGCTGTGGGACCCGCAGAAATCTTTTGAGCAATTCTCTTGCGACTACACTGCACCGTTCTATTGCGATGAAGGTATGATGCCTCTCCTAGACGGCGCTCGCACCGAAATGGACCCGATTAAACGAGAAGCGATGCTTAAGGACATTGTATTGCGCTTTAGGGATCAGGCGGCTGCGTTATGGCTGGTCGAGTTTGCGGGGGCGAATGGGCTGCAACCTGGCTACCAAGTGGGCCGGTTTCGTCTTGATGGTAGCGTATATGAACAGATTGGCTACGTTGGCAATTAACTCGCTTGCTTCGCCAATGCGGTGAACAACGCGTCTTCGTTGACAGTGTCGCGTCGCTGAGCTTGCCACGTTGTTGCAAAACCACGTAGAAAGGCGTCGTCACTGTCTCGGCTTCCATCTTCGGACCAAAGCGTTGGAAACAGCGGTCCAGCTGGCGGGCTACCTTCGACCATTTCGTCAAATGATACCCCGGCAATGTTGAGGCAGTCGGGACGAGGGGCCCATCGAATGTCGTCGCCGAAAATACGGGCAGAGATGGCGATGCGCCAATCATCTGCGGTGTTGCCAGACGAGTAGTGTAGTACCCAAGGGTGAAGAACCAGCATATCGCCTGGCTTCATATCCCAGTTCAGGAATCGAGCATCGGGATCAGCCCTCAGTTTCGCTTCATCTGGGTGCGGTGCTCTGTCGTCCGGCTTGATCATCTTGCGGGCATTGGGTGAGAACAACCAATACGGCACGTCTTGGGTTTGAGACCCTGCGAGCACTTCTAAAGAATTCTCTGGTGCGACCGGGTTTAAGGGAATCCATAAAGAGGGAACCATCTGCCCGCTCACTGGCCAGCCCATGCGGTCGCAGTGCCAAAGAGTTTTAGAATCCGACTGAGGGGGCTTGGCGAAGATTTCTTCGAAGAAGAACCGTGCTGTCTTTGATCCGATGGTCTCGGCCGCAGCCTGTCCCATCGGTGAGTTGAATATGAAGTTGCGAAATTCCGGAATAATGCGCGACATGTACCGTCCTGGTGCGGAAGGCAGCAGGCCAACATCTTCCTCATCCACCGAAATACGTCGCGCCGCCGGTACCATGCTTTCAATCCACTCTGGATCGAATACTTGACGCAGACAGACAACCCCATCGCGGGCATAGGTCTCCCGGTCTTCATCGGTGATGGCACGCAGCGGAGTTGTGTTCAGGGGCATGATAAGTCTCTTCGTTTAACGTGGTCTAATTTTGATCGTGTCGTGCCGTCTTACAAATAGAAAATTGAGTCTACGCTATGCGTGGTCTGCATGAGGACCGTCGCATAGCCCTAAAGCCCAAGTGCGCCGGGGTTTAAAAGGCCGTCAGGATCGGTTTGCGCTTTGATCTGTTTGACCAAATTGATTGTCATGTCGGAGCGATCTCGCAAATACGGGTAGGCTTTGCCGATCTGTAAATGCACGCCGCTATGCTCATGCATGATCGTAACCATGTCTTTAAACATCTCTTTGGCCAAGGTGCGGCCTTTCACACAGGGCTCATTCTCTCGCATCGGGGCTAAGAGTTCCTCGGGCGTATTGCGCTCATGAAAAATGTCGGGCTGGTCGGGCCAGTACAGAACGGGCTCATATAGAAAACCGTTGGTGCTGAGTGTCCCGAATATGGAGGGCGTCGTCATATTGATCGCGTCCATGTCGGGTTTTCGTTTGGCAAAGTAGGATTCAAGCGCGGCATGGAAAGCGACCACCTTGGAAAATGGCAAAATAGCGTGCAGCGGCAGCATGCGTTTTGCGTCCATACCAACGACGGGGTAGGGCATAAACGGAGATGCCCGCATGACCGCTGGCATGGTGTTCGGAATGTCTCGTCCTCGGCCGCCAACTGCATCGCGAATGGTTTGAATGTGGCCTTTGAGCTCGGTCCGGTTGTCGGCTTCCACAGCACAGTGAACAAAGCACTCGGACTCTGCAGACCAGCGACGGCCAGCCAGCGCCATTCTCATGACCTGAAAGAAGCCGCTCAGAACACCGCCAGAAGCGCGACCCACGGCGTACATAATTTTTAGGTCTTCCCAAAGTCCTTTGCTGGCGACAACGCCCTCCATCGCGCGTCTGGTAAAGCCGAAGACTTCCGTAGCGCGGTTGGATGCAGCAATGCCTGACATTGCTTTATGGGCGGCTTCAAAGCTGTCGAACCCAAACGAGAGGCCTTGGGTCAATTTGGCCCGGCGTTGTAGCCGTAGCGTGACCGTCGCCTTAATGCCCAACGCGCCAGCATCGCCACAGAACAATCCTGTTAAGTCTGGTCCGTAGTTGCGGAAGAACGGCGATTTGCCGTGTTGTGCCGCTGAGCCTGTGGCGAACACGGTGCCGTCCGCCGTCACGATTTCCATTCCGAGTACGGCTTCAGCGGATATACCGTCTTTGGATGACCCAAGGCTCGCCGCGCCTTGTGACATTCCGCCGCCGATGGTTGCCTTGAAGCCTGACAATGGACCCCAGAATTCGGCCCGCACGCCATGTGGCGCGAGCGCTAGGTCCAAGGCTTCCCATGTGCAGCCGGCCTGCACGGTCACGAACATGTCCTCGACGTTGACCTCGGTGATCTCGCTAAGGCCGGTCATGTCCAGAGAGACCCCATTGGGCCCGGTGGGTAGATACGCATCCGTGTAGGAATAACCGCCGCCTCGGGGAAATACGGCAATACCTGCGGTGGTTAGGATGTTGACTGCTTTGGCGAGGCCGTCGACCGAGGTTGGGCGGATTACAGCAGCCACGGTTGGACCTGTCGCGAACACGTCTTGAGAATGGTAGGCGCAGGTTTCCTCATCCGTAACAACGGCTTCGTCGCCGATGACCCGACGCGTGGATTCAAGAGTCTCGGCAACGACGTCGTTGTGAACGGGGGCGACGGTATTCATAGCTCTTCCTGCCCGAACCTAAGCGGGCTTGGTGGCGACGATCGTTTGTAGAAACCCGTTGGAGTTTTTAGGTCCGGGTGCTGTTTTAAATCCCGCATCTTTGAGTGCTTGGTGGAAGTCCATGTAGACAAAGCCCGGAGAGTACGGCTCACAGTTATTGATGGAGTCATAGTCAATCATCCACCGTTGTGAGGCCGGCATATTAGGTCCAGCACTCGGGAATTCGTAAATGCAGAAGGTGCCGCCAGGTCGCAGAATACGGAACATCTCGTTGACCGTATCTTTGATCACCCGCACCGGAATCTCATGGAACAAGATGTACGATAAAATCATATCGAAGCTGCCGTCTTCAAATTTGGTGTCTTCAGAGAGACCTTGGACAAAGTCGACATCAACGCCGCGTTCCACCGCTTGGCAGTGGGCGTACTTCACCATCGGCAACGCGACGTCTAAGCCCGTTATTTTTGAATCTGGATAGCGATCTTTGAGGATGATCGTGCCCTGGCCAATGCTACAGGCGAGGTCGAGAATTTTATCGACGTTGCCGTCTTCTGGTGGGGTTAGCGTATCGACGATTTCAGCATGAAGCTCGTCTTGGTCGTTCGCACCTGCGTAGAACACTTTTGTGCCGTAGTGGTAAACGATGCCGCCGATTGGATCGTCCGTATAACCACCCGGTTGCAAGTGAATTTCACGCCGGGCGTAAGCTGGCACTTCAAAATTGGGATCGACGGTGAGCTTGCCGGGGCCTTTGGTCTCGGCATCGTCCATGGCCTTAGTCAGGTCGTCTAGAAACGGCTTGAAAGACCCCCGTGTGCGGCGCCACATCATTTCCTGATGGGTGCGCATGTAGCGTTGCCAGGTGGCGGGCATTGGCAGTTTGTTGATGACCTCTTTGATATCGTTGATGTCCGTGGTGTCGTCCGTCTCCCCCAGGGCTTCTGCCACAGCTTTTTCGCCTTCGGCTGCGACCGCTGGAAATGTGCCATAGCCCGCAATGCCGCGGAACGTTTCTACGAAATCAAGGTAGCTCTCGTCCGAGAGTCTGGTCGTGCGCGGCAGAATGCCTTTATAGCCGCGGGATAAAGCAACAGAGGTACTCATGATTGATCTCCTGATTCATCTGCAGTGTCCATGCCGAATTTAACGTCAACTGAACCGCGAGACATACGTCTAAAGACATTAGATACAAGTTCAGCGCGCTCGGCTGCGCGTGCGGCGTTGTCTTCTGGGGTTGGTTCGTAGGCTTCGATCAGCGCACCGATATCTTTGCTGCTACCCACGACGTCTTGCAACACGCGCTCAAGGATCATCGAACGATCCCGATAGGTCCATACGGCCGCCGTCAATTCCAGTAACGAGTCGTGAAGGTTGTCGATCACTTGGTTGTCGAAGAACTGTTTTCCGGCGCCGTCGATTTCATCGCCGAACACAAAGCGGGGGTCTTCTGGAGGCATGTTATCCATCGGTCTTTTTCCTTTAAGCGAATTCTGCATCTATTTTACTGACATGCTCGCCGTATGGTTTTTTACCGAAAAACAATATGGCTGCACCAATCAACATGACGGTCGGGCAAACAATGCTTATTGAGTACCGAATAAGGTTTGCGTCTCCAAGCACATAGTCGGTGAAAACTGCCACAAGAAACGGCCCTCCGCCTTGACCTATGACATTAGCGACTAGCAGATATATGGCGACCATTTGACCGCGCAGCCGGTTGGGAACAATCAACGGTAGAGCTGATGGCCCGGTTCCGAAGGGCATTGTTCCAAAGAAAACCACGGGCGCCAGTAAAATCAGCGACAAGTCTTTATCGGGAACCAAGGTGAATGTTGCCAAAAAGGGTGTTGCCAATAGCGCGGAGATAAATCCGGCGCGCATGTTTGAGTCATTATAGCCGCGGCTCTTGAGCCAGTCCGATAGCAATCCTCCGGAGATAACGCCGGCCGACCCAAGTGTCACAAAGTAGAGTCCGAAAATGCTACCGATCTCGCCTGCAGTCATGCCGTGAGTGCGCATAAAGTATGCGGGGACCCAGGCGCTCACGGAAAACATCGCAACTGTTAAGAAGGTAAAGCCAAAGACGACTGGCAATATAACCGTCTTGTGATCGATCAAATACTGCCACGCCTGACGCATAGACAGGGCTTCGTCTTTCTGTTGAGTGTTCTTCGCGACGCCAAGGCGTGGCGGTTCACGCACCAACAGCCACACCATCAGTGCAAACAAAAGTCCTGGAACAGACACGATCATAAAGGTCATTTGCCATGGGCGAATGGTCCCTAGTATGCCCAAGTCCACAGGTCCAATTTCTGTCATTTTACTAATGACGAAGCCGCCGACCAGCAGCGCGATCCCAGTGCCGAGAAAGCTTGACCCCGTAAATACACTCAAGGCTCGTGTTAAACTCTTACGTGGGAAATAGTCGGCCAGTATGGAAAATCCGGCAGGAGACAAGGTCGCTTCGCCAACGCCAACAAGCATGCGAGAAACGAACAGTTGCCAGAACACTTTTGCAAGGCCGCAGAAGGCTGTCGCGAAAGACCACAGCACCATACCCGCAAGAATAATGTTCTTGCGGTTTTTGGCATCCACCAATCGACCCATGGGAATTGCCGCAGCGCTGTAGAACAAAGCAAAGGCAAAACCTTGCAGCAAACTCACTTGCGTATCAGAGATGCCCAAGTCGGCTTTGATGGGGTCGACCAAAAGGCTGATGATCTGGCGATCGATAAAAGAAATGACCGCAGCCAGACACAACATAAACACCACGAACCACGCGTATCCATCAGTGCGGAATGCGAAGTTTGGATCGGGTTGGGTCGATGTTGACGTGTTACTCATGAAACATCCTAAGCGACGATGAGATCGGCGGCCTTTTCACCAATCATCAAAGCTGTTGCGTTGGTATTGCCGCTGATCAAATCCGGCATAATTGAAGCGTCGGCGACTCTTAGGCCGTCGAATCCGTTGACCTTTAGGTCGGGGGTGACGACGGCGTCGGCATCCGACCCCATGCGGCAAGTGCCAACGACGTGGTAGCCAAGAAACGCTGTCTTGCGGAGAAATTCTGCCCAGTCTTCGTCACTTTGCACATCCTCCCCTGGCAGGAGCTCAGCCGTGCGGTGCGCGGCAAAGGCGGGTCCTGACAATATGCGTCTCACAGATCGACATCCTTCAATCAGTTTCACCAAGTCGTCTTCATTGTCGAAAAGATTATGGCTGATGATCGGTGACGCCAACGGGTCGTTTGACTTTAACCGTACAGTGCCGCGAGTCTTGGGATAGGCGATGTTAACGGCGGCGGAAATCGCGGGCTTGTCGTGCGGAATGACCCCGTTTTCATCGAAACTAAAGGCGTATGGGCCCAGTTGCACTTGGATGTCGGCGAAATCCTGTGCTGGGTCTGATTTGGTGAACGCCACCGCGTGTGGGTAGGGGCTGGTTGCTGGGCCTCGACCAAACAGCAGCCAATTGGCGGCATGCAGAATTATTTTCCAGCTGTTGATCTCCGTATTGTAGGTCGGCTGGTTGACCTCAATACTCACCATGCCTTCGGGGTGCTCTTGCAAATTTTGCCCAACGCCTGGTGCGTGGTGCCTCACGTCGATTCCGTGTCTTTTCAGCTCGGATTCTGGTCCGATGCCGCTGAGCATTAAAATCTTCGGTGTGGCGAGTGTGCCTGCGCTTACGGTCACACCAGCGCGTGCTTTGGCTGTCTTGAGCGCACTTCCTTTCTTGAAACTGACACCGGTGCATCGCGTTCCATCAAAGGTGAGTCCCGTCACCATGGCTCGGGTGATAATTTTTAGGTTGCTCGGTTTTTTCCCCGGCCACAGATAAGCCCGTGCGGCATGGTACCGCCATCCGCGGGATTGGGTGACTTGACTGTAGGCCACGCCAAATTGCTCGATGCCGTTGTAGTCGTCATTGAACGGTATGCCGGACTCTTTCGCGGCCTCAACAAACACATGCGCAAGCGGATGCGTCGTGCGCAAACTTTCAACGTTAACTGGGCCGGTGCGGCCGCGCACCTTATGGTCGCCGATCAAGGTGCGTTCAAGTCTCTGAAAAACCGGAAGCAGTTCGTCGTAGGACCAGCCTGTACAGCCGTTTTCTGCCCACCGGTTGTAGTCGTGGGCCTGACCTCGAACGTAAAGCATGCCGTTGATTGAGCTGGACCCGCCAAGGACTTTTCCCGCAGGCCACAGGTCAACCTTACCGTTGCGGCTTTCGTCCGGCTCAGCCATATGCATCCAATCCAAACTTGGATTGCCCATCGCCTTGATGATGGCAGCTGGGACATGGATGAACGGGGATAGATCGCGTCCACCGGCTTCTAATAAGAGAACGGTCTCAGTTGGACGATGCGTTGCCAAACGAAAGGCGAGCGCTGACCCTGCGGACCCACCGCCGACGACAATATGGTCAAACTCGGTCACGCACTAACCTCGGGCCAGTCCGCAAATACCGCGCGTGTTGCGTCGACAAAGTGTTTTACGGCAGGCCGTTGTGTTTCCAGACCTCTAAGAATGAGACCCGAAGACCGTTTAAACGGTGTGCCTTCCATGGCCAAGGGCACAATCCGACCGTCTTTGACGTCTTGTTCCAACAGGTGCTCCGGTAACAAACTGACGTAACCGTTAGATTGAACCAAAGACCGTAGCAACACTAAGCTGTTGGTTTCTATCGCTGGTTTGAGAAGAGTCAGATTCTCGGCCGCGAAGAGATCGGCAACAAGCACGGATACGTGCGCCTGGCCTACAAGAGCGAGGTGGTGCTCCTGAAGGTCAGCCATTGATACATCGTTTTTGTTGGCCAACGGATGTTTTGCACTCACGACGAAATGGGAGTGCACAGTAATTAATGGCTCGAAGATTAGACCCTCATCGGCGACGCCAGGCGGAAAATTAGAAATCAGGGCTTCGACATGTGCGGTTTTTAGGTCTGTGATCAAATCTTCAAAGAAACCTTCAGTTACGTTGATGGCCAAGTCGGGGACGGTTTCTCGCAATCGGATCAGGACATCTGCCATTGGGTTTCCTGCAAACATCGCAGCGACGCCGACATTGAGAGATCCGCGTTCCCCCTTAGCGGTGGCTGTGACATCGCTCGCGGTGCGGGCGGTCTCGTTGAGTATCATTTTGGCTTGATGGTAAAGCCGTGTGCCGGCCTCTGTCGGGGTGACGCCGCGAGACCCGCGTTCAAACAACTCTGCTTGAAGCTGCGCCTCCAGGTTTTTGATGCTGCGGGTCAGGGCGGGTTGGGTAATATGTAGAACGAGGGACGCGCCCGATAGCGTGCCGCTTTCAACCACAGCCACGAAATGGCGCAATTGCTTGAATTCCATAGGTCTACCCCGCGTTTCAGGTGGAGTATGCCGACTCCTTTACTATAATTTCCAATGAAATAAATGGTTCTATGTATAAAAATATTGAATGGCTTGGTTCGTGCTTTGAATTGGTGCCTCGTCCGCTCAAAAGGCACACTCCGCAAGGCTTCTGGGCGGCTAGAAAGTAATGGTGATGGATAAAATAGATATCGGAGACGTGGAACTGGCGACTTGGCGTGAAGGCACTGGAGATCCAGTCTTTCTAGTCTCCGGTTTAGGAGGGCGAGCCGCCTTCTGGTCTGAGTTGGTGCCGGTGCTGTCGAGCCGTTTTGACGTGATCACCCATGACCATCGTGGGACTGGGTCTAGTACAAAATCCAAGATCGCCTATTCCGTGCCTCAAATGGCGACTGATGTGCTCAAACTGATGGATAAAATGGGCATTGCGCAGACGGCGGTGGTCGGCCATTCCACCGGAGGGGCAATTGCACAGTATCTGGCTATCAATCATGCAGACCGTCTAAGCAAAATTGTCTTAAGCGCCACCTGGGCGGGACCGAGCATCTATTTTCAGACCTTATTTGATCTTCGGTCGAAAATCTTGCGGGACGTTGGGCCTGAAGCTTATCTCGTTGACGGGATTATGAGGGCCTACCCGCCGGATACGTTGACGGAAAACCCAGACATACTATCTGGAACGAGGGAGGAAAGATTAGCGTCCTTCCCTGGTGCAGAGATTGAGTTGTCGAGGGTGAATGCGGTGCTGGCTCACGACCTGCGTGATCAGATTTCACAAATCACGAGTCCTGCACTGGTGATCTGCGCGGCGGATGATCAAATCACACCAGTTGGTTTTTCCCATGAGTTGATCGATAAAATTCCAAATGCCCGGAGCGTTATCTTGCCCCATGGCGGACACTTCGTGCCCCGTGTGGCGACTAAAGACTACAATGCAGCAGTCCTATCCTTTCTCACCGACTCGAATTCGGAGGCCTAATCATGGCGACAGAGGTTGATGTCAAAGCCCCGTGGTGGGCCGTTATTGGTCCCGAAGAAGGCGAGTCCATTTGGCAACCGGAACCCTCTCAGGGTTACGTCACCGTCAATCTGACTCCTGAAAACACGCCTTACGATGGTTTCTCGTCCGGTATTCAGGTTTTACCACCCGGCTGTCATGTTCGTGAACATGGCCACCTGCAGAACCACGAGTTGATCTTCATTTATGAAGGGACAGGTCGCTGCGAAATCGAAGATGAAACCTATGATATCGGGCCCGGTTCGACGGTAATGTTCGGCCGCTATGCGAAACATCTGCTCGAGAATACGGGCGATATCGATATGAAGCTGTTCTGGGTTTTCATGCCGCCAGGATTGGAAGATTGGTTCCGCGCCATCGGCAAGGTGCGCACGCCGGGTGATCCTGTGCCCGACAAGTTTTCACGGCCTGAAGATGTGATGGATGTCATGAAGGCGATGAAGTTCGTGCCGCCGCGCCCTACCACAAAATAATCAGGAAACGTTATGTTGGTTCTTAATCGAGAGGCCGTTGCCGCAAGCCTAAGCCATGCGGAATGCGTTGACCTGATGGAAGGTGCGATGCGGGCGGTATCTCGCGGCGACGTCGTCATGCCTTTGCGCCAGTTTATGGCGGTGCCCAACACTCAGGGTAAGCTCGGTATGATGCCTGGATATGTCGGTGTGACTGACGGGCAAGAGTCAGTATTCGGTATTAAGGTCGTCAGTAAATTTCCGCGCGAGCCTGGCAGTCCCCTTTCAAGTCATGTTGGTGCAGTTCTGCTGTTCGAGACCAAAGACGGTTTGCCCGTTGCACTGATGGATGGCCGTGAGCTGACGGCCATTCGCACATCTGCGACCACGGCCATGGCGACGCGCGTGTTAGCCCGCGCCGACGCGGCATTGCTAACCTTCATCGGCTGTGGTGAAGAGGCGCGTCATCACATACAGGCTATTTTGCCAGTGCGTCCGATCAAAAAGATTGTGATCTGGGGTCGCAACGTTGACCGCGCCAACGAATTTGCGGCCAAGCAGGCATTGCCAGCAGGTGTTTCCATCGAAGTCGAGCCCGATATCCAAAAGGCGGTAGAAGAAGCTGAAATTCTTTGCACTGTGACTTCGTCTACCCAGCCGATCCTTAAGGGGGCGTGGTTAAAACCCGGTGTCCACGTCAATTTGGTCGGTGCAGCAGTTCGCGCGTCTGCAGAGGCCGATATCGAAGTTGTAAAGCGCAGCAGGTTTTATGTCGATTACCTGCCCTCAGCCCTGGAACAGGCGGGTGAGTTGGTCAACGCGATAGAAGCCGGCGTGATTACCGCAAGCCATGTCGTGGGCGAGATCGGTGCTGTGCTCAATGGTGACGCCTCCGGCCGGACATCCGACGATGAAATTACAGTGTATAAATCTCTGGGCGTGGCAGCGCAGGACCTGGCGGCCGGTATGGCTGCGGCTGAGAATGCGAAGGCGAATGACTTCGGTACAGCGGTAGATTGGTAAGGACGCTTAACGTGATCTCTCTCAAACAACGATTGTCTCAGCCGGAGATTGTCAAAGTTCCTGGCATCTATGATGCGCTCTCAGCGACTCTGGCTGAAAAAGCTGGATTTGAAGCCGTATTCGTATCGGGATCTGCGGTGGCTTTTAGTCAACTCGGCCGGCCCGACATTGGGTTGGTCACCATGACTGAGATGGCGCAAGTCGTAGACCGCGTCCACGATCGAGTTGCGATACCCTTGTTCGTCGATGCGGATTCGGGTTTTGGTAACGCGTATCATATTGACCGAACTGTACGGATGTTCGAACGGGCCGGGGCCTCGGGCATTCAGATTGAAGATCAACTGAGTACGAAACCCGTCGCAGATGTGACCAAGCGGCCTCTGGTGTCGACCGAAACCATGGTCGGGAAAATAAAAGCGGCGCTCGATGCACGGGCCTCGGACAAGACCATCATCAGTGCGCGCAGTGATGCGGTATACACAGAAGGTGTCGATGCTGCGATGGAACGAGCGGTTGCCTATGCTGACGCTGGCGCTGATATGGTGTTTGTTCCTGGCATGGAGAATGCCGAAGACAGGACTAGGCTTTGTGATGCACTCGGAAGTAAAGTGGTGTTGTTGTTCAATCTCTTGGAGCCCGACTCGCTGGGCGCGCCATCTCCGGCCGATTTGCAGGCTGACGGCTTTAGCATCGTATTGTTCCCCAGCGTTGCCATAGGCCCGTCTGCCAATGCAGCCTGGCAGTCCCTGAATGCGCTCGCAGGAAACGACATTTCGCAGGACCCGGTTGCGATTGGCACACTCATCAACGCTGATGGCTTTCAGAAAGGCTAGAGCTGCCACGGAATCCCAGGAATGTGAGGCTTTTCGAGCCTTAGCCCCGGGGTAATCTGGTTCCAATTCAATCGGCCCGATTCCGTGTATACTGGTTATAGACATAGCTTTGTTGCTCACGTCCCCCCTGATCGGAGAGCCCCATGAATAAGATCATCCCGCCCGAAGAGTTGGTTTTTGGAACACCTGAGGTGACATCGCGACGAGCTGTTTTGAAAATGACAGGCGCGGCCAGCGGTGGCTTAGTTCTCGGTGTGGTCCTGACCGGCAAATCTGAGCACGCAGCGCACGCTGCGACGGGTGACGCGGCATTTGCGCCCAACGCGTTTCTCGAAGTAAACCCCACCGGTCGTATTCTGATTTATTCCAAAGGGCCTGAAATCGGGCAGGGGATCAAGACGGCCTTCCCAATGATCATTGCGGAAGAACTGGACGCGGCTTGGGCTGATGTTGACGTCGAGCAAGCGCCGATCAATCCCGATGTCTACGGTCGCCAAAGTGCTGGTGGGTCGTTCTCTATACCTGGAGCATGGGATCAGTTGCGCCAAGCTGGTGCAGTTGCGCGATCTATGCTTGTTGCCGCTGCTGCGGAGCAATGGAATGTTGATGCTGGACTGTGCACGGCTGTGGACAGTTCAGTTGTTCATCCGAACGGTGAAACCCGGCTCTCTTACGCGTCGCTTGCGGCTTCTGCTGCCTTATTGCCGGTGCCCGATATTGAGTCTGTACCTTTGAAAGCGCGCGAAGACTATGACCTCATCGGCACCTGGGTTGGTGGCGTAGAGAACGATCAGATTGTCTCCGGACAGCCTTTGTTCGGAAGCGATCAGGTGTTGCCCGACATGGTTTATGCGACCTATCACAAGTGCCCGGCATTCGGCGGCAAAGTTATCTCAGCTAATCTTGATCATGTCCGGACTCTAGATGGCGTGCTCGACGCTTTCGTGCTCGAAGGGACCGGCTTTGCCAGTGAGGTCATGCCGGGCATCGCTGTTATTGCCAGTTCGACTTGGGCTGCAATTCAGGCGAAGGCTACACTTGAAGTCGAGTGGGATGAAACCGAGGCCTCCAAGGATAGTTGGACGGATGCGCTGTCACAGGCGCGCGCGTTGGCAGGCACTACGGGTGAATCCATTGTTATTGCCAAAGGTGATGTGGATGCAGCGATGGCTGAGGCCGGGCACACGGTTGAAGCGTTTTACAGCTATCCATTTGTCGCTCATGCGCCGATGGAGCCGCAAAACTGTCTCGCCTGGCATCGAGGTGATGAAGTTGAAATTTGGGCACCGACGCAAACGCCTGAGCGGGGCGTGTCGTCTGTTGCGCGCATTTTTGATATTCCCGCCGATAAAGTCACTTTGCACCAATTGCGGGTCGGTGGCGGCTTTGGCCGTCGTCTCTACAATGATTTCGTATGCGAAGCCGTCGCCATTTCCGAAAGAGTTGGTGCGCCGGTTAAACTGCAATGGACCCGGGAAGACGACACCCGCCACGACATGTACCGCGCGGGCGGTTTCCATCATATGTCCGGTGCGGTGGATGCTAACGGCAAGCTGACCGCTTTGAGTGATCATAACGTTACGTTTACCACCGACGGCGAGAAAGCCGTGACCGGTGGGAATTTACGCGACAGTGAATTTCCCGTGCCGCTGATCGAAAATGCCGAGCTCAGCCAAACGCTATTGCCCTGGCATACACCTTGCGGCGCATGGCGTGCGCCTGGGTCCAACGTATTTGGTTTCGTCTTTCAGTCGTTCTTGCACGAGCTCTCCGTGGCAGCTGACCGCGACCATGTCGAATTCTTGCTGGAAATGTTGGGCGAACCGCGCTGGTTAGACCCTGGGAATACACGAACGCTGCATACAGGTCGCACCGCCGATGTCATTAAGCTGGCCGCCGAAAAAGCGGGTTGGGGAAAACCCTTGCCCGACGGACACCATCTTGGTCTCGGCTTTTACTTTAGCCATTCGGGGCATATTGCCGAAGTCGCCGAAGTCAGTGTCGAAGCTGGTAACGCGCTTAAAATACATAAAGTTACAGTTGCTGCTGACGTTGGCCCTATCGTCAATATGAGCGGGGCAAAGAACCAGTGCGAAGGTTCGGTGATCGATGGCATCAGCACGATGATGGGACAGCAACTGAGTATCGAGAACGGCAGGATCAAAGAAGGAAACTTTGATCACTACCCGCTTTTAAAAATGGCAGATGCACCGCACGTGGATGTGCACTTTATTCAGTCTGAGTATAAGCCAACTGGCCTTGGTGAACCGGCGCTGCCGCCGGTCGCGCCAGCCGTATGCAACGCTATATATGCAGCCACCGGACAACGGGTGCGTTCTCTGCCTCTCAGTCTTGAAGGCATTGCCGTTTAAATATCGTCGCCGGGAGCCTCTTCCGGAACCGCGTTTTCTGCTCTTTCGGCTTGTTGTAGCAGGAGATAGAAAACACGGTTGCTGATGTCTTCTCGCAGGGTCTCTCGTTGATCGGCGGCTTCTTCGTCCGGTGAAAAGGCGTTCACCTCAGATTGCTTTAGAACGCCGTTTTTATCCAACAAACGTTCCACCGCGTCCAATCGCTGCCGGGTCACAATCAATTCATTGAGGAGGGAGACATTCATAGACAATAGAATGTCGTTAGCCTCATCTTCAAACATCATCGGGCGAGGGCCCTTCGCGACCCGTGGGAGCTTCACGTTTTCATCGTTGCTCATATTCGGCTCCTATTCCTTGAATGCCGACAATGAAGGCCATGCCCAAGGGGGACCCTGCCGGTGCGCCGTGGCCGACGGCACGAGAGGTCTCAATCGCTTCGTCAATCTTAGCTTGGTCTTTGCCAGCTTTAACTTGTGAGAAATCCCGAATTACGTTCTCTGGCAAAAATCCGGCCTCTGTCGCGATCTTCTTGAGATCTAAGGTTCGGTATTTCGTCCAAAACGGCTCGTTGTTGTAATGGGTTTCGTTTGTATAGATGAATTGCCGATAGGGATCGATTTCATCTAATTGAGGTAGGTCGGCGTGGATCATCACGCCGCCGGTTTTAAGCAGTCGGTGGCATTCTTTGATGATCGTTGGCCAGGATTTGGTTGACGTTTCATGAGCTAGAATGTTTGAGACAATGAGATCAAAACTGCCGTCCTCGAACTTTGTGTGCTCAGCTGACTGCTGTGAGAAATGAATCTTTAAGCCCAGAGCCTCAGCGCGCGCGTGACCGTAGCGTAGCAGGGCGGGGCCAACATCAATGGCATGCACGTCGGCATCGGGCCAGCGCTTTACGTACGCTGCCGTGCTGTGGCCAATGGTGCACCCCATATCGAGAATGCGGACTGGTTTGAGGTCTGGGAAGACAGCGTCCAGATACCCTGTGATGGTGCGTCCAGCCATATCAGTCATGCCGCTGGCACCGGAATTGTAGATATGGATGGCGCGATCATAAATCGCCCCGGCGGCAACGTCGTCGGCGCGATGATCCGCCGTATAACCACCCGGCTGACAGTGAATGTCGACGGCCGTGATGTAGCGCGGCAGTTCTAAGTCAGGGTCAAGATCGAGTGTTCCTATATTGCGATTCATTTCTTTTGATTTTTCAACCAGGTCGGGCAATTGCTGCTCTACCGGTGGGATCAAGGACTCAAACATCAGCTCTTGAACAACCCGATGAAAGCCCATCTGGAATTTCATGTAATTGTTTTTGAGCATCTCGGTGCGGATCTGACGGTAGTCGTCTAATGCTTTGCCAGTCTGTTTTTCGAAACCCGGCTTGATCTCGCGGTAAAACATTTCGCGGCTGCCTGCGGCAAATTTCCGCAACAGCGATTGGCGGAGGGTGCGGACATTGTTTTGTCGCTCAGCTTCATCGTGGCTGCGGTTGGTCATCATCGCGTGTTCGTGTTGGGCTTCGGCCATAGTTCTGCCTCTGGTCGGAACGGTAGTGACTGTCTTTCTCTGTCTAACACATTGATCCGTTCATCGCCCGATCAGACCCATTTTTTGAGGTCCATTGGCCTATGTCACTGTCCACGAGATGGTCTTTAGATCGGTCGCCGGTGTCGATTACCTCAAGCGATAGTAAAACAGTCACTGGATTGCGGCGCACTCGAGCGTCGGTCACCGGTTGTCTACGAGAGAGCGCCTTGAAAAATTTGCATGTTGTTTTAATAGGTGCCGGAATTGGAGGGCTGACCGCTGCCATAGCCCTGCAGCGGGCAGGGTTCAAAGTTTCGGTGCATGAACAAGCTGAAGAGCTTGGCGAAGTCGGTGCGGGTCTGACCCTCGCTAAAAACGCCAATAAGGCCATGCGGTCCCTCGGTTTGATCGAGAAACTTGAAGAAATCGGGTTTCGACCAGAACATTCGGGCAGCAAGGATCTGATCACCGGAATTATTCACACGCGCTCGTCTGCGCCCGGGGATGTACGTCAGGATAGGGGGGAGATAGATCCCGACCCAGATGCTCGGTTTTGGATGTACCATCGAGCCGACATTCATGGGCTATTGGCAGAGACGGTCCATGTCCATGATCCCGACGCCATCCAATTAGGTCACTGTTTTTCTTCTCTCACACAAGATGAAAATGGTGTCGAGGTTACCTTCACGAACGGCGAAACTGTTCGCGGCGATGTCGCAATAGGGTGTGACGGAAACCGTTCCGTTGTGCGCCAATCTCTGTTCGGCGACGACAAGGTAGATTTCCTCGGGTACGTCGCCTGGCGTGGCCTCGTTCCTCTCGATGCTATGCCCGAAGGCACCATCGATACGGATACGTCAGTGTTTAACGGCACACACCGTAGCGTGGTCCGGTACAAAATCCGGGGTGGAAAAACCATCAACTTTGCGGCTTATGCTCAGAAATCAGACTGGGTAGACGAGGGCTGGTCCGTCCCTGCAAGTAAAGATGAACTGGTTGAAGAGTTTTCGGATACCTGTGAAGAAGTCCAGCAGATGATCAAACATATCCCGGCCGAGACCTGCTTCCGTTGGGGCATGTTTGGCCGCGAGCCGATGAAGACGTGGACTGTTGGCCGTGCCTCTCTACTCGGTGATGCAGCCCATCCGATGTTGCCGTTCTTAGGACAGGGCGCCGGGATGTCTATTGAAGATGGTGTGGTGTTGGCGCGGTGCCTCGAGGCTGCAGATAGTATCGAAGAAGGCCTTCAGCGCTATGAGGCGGCACGCATTGAGCGGACGACGCTAGTCACGATCGGCGCACGTTATAACGGCCTGCGGATGCATGGGACGATTGAGAAGGCGTTAGCGGAACGGGCTAAGGAATTCGACCCCGAGACTATTAATGACTACGATCCGGCGACCGTTCTCATCTGACACGCGTCACTGAATCTGGCGGGCCATCGCTCCCATCAGTTTCCAATCATCATCCGTGTCTTTCACCCAAACATGAATGGTGTGATAGCGCTGATCGACCTCGGTTCCATTCGGCAACATCGTGCGATGGGTGTTGTAATAGATCACGCCGGTATCGCCGTGCATGGCAAAGTCATCAAAGAACAACTGAATATTTTCTGAATTCGGTGCCGTAATTAGACTCTGATTCTTCTTAAGCTGCGATAGCGGCGAAGGCTTTGGCACGCCCGGTGGCCATCCTACGTAATTGGGGGAGGCATTGGCGATGTAGTAATCAAGCCCGGTTTCTGCCCTAGCTTTGTAGATCGCCTGTTCCTTAGCCCAAACGATATCGCGGGCTTCCTCATACTCCTTGGCTGACTGAGCCTGGGCCACGGCTAGCGGTCCCATTGCTGTGACCGCGATCGCGAGAAGAATAATACGGATCATCAGATATCCCCTTTAAGATTGTGGTGTGGGCGGTGTTTCACCAGGTGCGCGAATAATGCTGCGCATCAGCGTATTGGGCACGAATGAATTGTCCCACGGGTTGTCTTTCGGAGGAGTATTGCCGACGCGTAGGATCACCATCTCTTCCGACGGTATGATGTAGACCACCTGGTTGGCGTTGCCGTCGTAGAGATAGAGGTCTGCTGCCAGGTAGCGCTCCGCATGTTTGGTGATCTGCATGTTGGCAACGTCAGGGTTGGCGGCACCGCGGTACTCGATATAGCGACCCGCGACATACAGCCCCATGCCCGCCCATTCATTTTGTGGTGTGGCGATTTTGGTCTGGGCAACGTAGCCCTCTGGCAGCAAGCGCACGCCGTTCCACATGCCATCAAACAGCGACAGCATTCCGAGGCGGAGGAATGTGTCCGCAGGCAGCAAGATGCAGCAGCCGGAATGAGCGGTGCCCTTAGGACGGTTGACCCAAACTTGCCCCCCTTTGGCGCCCAACGGCTTTAGGATTTGTTCCGACACCCATTCGCCATATCTCATGCCGGTCGCCCGTTCGATCAGTGGCGCAACCATCTCCGATGTTGCATTTGAATAGTCGTACCGTTCGCCCGGCTCATGGGTTAGCGGGTATTCATTGATAATGACGTCGGCGTGGTAGGGGTGCAGATAAGACCGGTTGAGGATGCTTTCTGGCCCACGCTCCATACCTTGGCGTAAGAACCCGGTGCGCATATCCAGGAGGTGCCGAATAAGCATTGATTCTCGGTCTGTGCCTTTCCATTCCGTAATGAAATCACTGACCGGCTGGTCCACCGATTGAATGTGGCCCTCCATGATCGCCCGTCCGACCGCAATAACAGTGACCGGCTTGGAGAGCGAGCGGCCGACGATCAAGGTGTTTGCATCGGCGCCGTTAAAGTACGCCTCTCGTTCTAGCTTGCCTTTCCGCCAAACCATAAAGGCCTGTGAGTTTCGCGCGGCCGCGAAAGCTTCGGTCGTATCCAGAGCGTCCCGTGAAATCGTGCTCGCTTTGCCTTGGTCGGTCCCGGGCAACGGGGCAAAGGTTTCTACTCCGGGAACATCTTCTAAGGTGTCGTATCGCAGCCCACCATTTTGGCCGCCGCTGCCACCGAACATGGCGTTCAAGCGCGACAGGTAGAGAGCCTTGGCTTCTGGTGGGTATTTAGCGTCTACATCGACCTCGGCTGCGCTCTCTTGCGCGCCGGCGATATCGGCCGGACTCGTCGCGATCAAGAACGCCATGACTGGCAGGGCGGCGGCAAGCGTGACGCGGAAAACGTGTCTCATTGATTAGAACTCCTGGGGTAACGGTTTGTCTGGGCATGGTACTCTGGTGCCAGGTCCTACGCGGTCGCGTTATCGCTATTTCGCCGCCAGGTGATCGGCATCACCTCTTCAGGAAGTGGCTCTCCCTCTTTGAGCAGGGCGCTGCTCTGAAAAGGCGAAAGTTTGGCTGTCGGGTTAAATTCGTACCGGATATCACTGCCGATCCAGCGTAATGAGAACCCAATACGCCGACCGCTTTGGCCTGCCGTACGCGGCAGGGAGGCGTGGATTGTTTTTGGGTGGATGATGAGTATGTCACCGGCCTTCGCTTCCCACACCCGAATGTCCGCATCGGGTGCCGCGGTGCGTTCGAGCAGTTCGTCCCACGGGTGGAAATTTGGTGGCGCTTCTGCACCGTCTAGGGCCCAGGAACTGACGTAGCGATGCGGGTCTTTATTTGAACCGGCGAGCGTTTTTAGCGGTGCGTTGTCTCGACTCACATCTGTTAGAGCGACCCACATAGAGGGGCTGTGATGACCGCTAAGGGGAAACAAGCATTCGTCATTGTGCCAGGGCGTCGCTGTTTCCGCGGCAACTCCCTCTTTCATAAACGTGCCGTCCATCCATGGTCGCATGATATCTGAGCCAATAACGTCGGCGACGATTTCGGCGCAGTCACAATTTTCAACCAAGGCATTCATTTCGGGAACACGATTGTAGAGATTGATCAAGCGGACATAGCCATCGTGATCCTCAAACTCGACATCGCGCTGTGTTTGGTGCGGTCCAAATTCAGTTGTTCCAGCTCGTAGCCCAGTGATCGCCTCATCGATAATCTTGGTCATTCCCGTGACCCATTCGATGGAAAATGCTCCGGGGACATGAGCAACCCCGACTTCATTGTACGAGTCGATAATCTCTTGGGTCACTTTAGGGTGCACGATATCCCTTCCTCGTTTCATTTTCGTTATGGGTCGGTGGTCGTTTCTTTTAGATCGAACTGAGTCAGCAACAGGGATCCCACGATGTTGCAGGTGGCGGGTATCACCGCGACCAGAACCAGGATGGCGACGATCGCTGACTGTGGTTGCTCCGGCGGTAATTCACCGCCCGCCGCGCTGATGAATCCAGATGCTTGAAGCAGGAATCCGGCGATCAAGGGTCCGAGAGCCGCCGTGCCTTTTTCAACCATACTGTAGAGCGCCGCCAACGTTCCTTCTTGGGAGATGCCGCTGGTCTTGGTGTTGTGCTCCATCGTGTCGGGCAAAATCGAAAACCCCACCACCATTAGCCCCGCTGCGCCGAACCCAACAGCAAACAGACGTATGTCGGTTATCCAACTGGCCTCTCCTAAAGCAGTCGTAAGCCACGACAGGGCGATCAGCGCGTAGAGAAACCCAGCACCCATATAGGCGTTGCGTTTGCCGTAACGTCTGGCGAGATACGCCCAAAGCGGAATAGAGACCAATGTGCCGATGGTTTGCAGAAGACCGAAGCGGATGAGAAAGCTCTCATCTTGATCCAGAATATAGCGGGCGAGATAAAGCAATGCCGTTGTCGTGGATGCTCCTGCGAACAACTGGAAGAACTTTACGGTAATAAAAATAACGAATGGCTTGTTGCGAAATGCGATCTTTAGGGGCGCAAAAAACCCGGACCGTGGTTGTGCCACATACGGGATTACCGGCGCACGAACCATGGCGGCGGCGCAGCCCCACATAAAGGCCAAGACAATCACCCCTTGAACCATACCCATGCCCGCATATCCCGTACGCCCGCCCCCGAACGCCCCAATTAGTATCGGGCCGAGCACAGCGATATTCAGTCCAGCGACTGTCATAAATGCGACGCGGTACGACATCATCGTCGTTCGTTGATGGGTGTGCGTCGTGATCTCTGCTGGGATGGTTAAGTAAGGGACGACGAAAATGGTGTACCCGGTGGCATAAAGCAGAAGCGCGACGAGGACGTAAGCCTCCAAGCTGAGCCCGCTGAGGCTTTCAGGCGCGGCAAACAGCATGGCATAGGCCAGTGCAGCCAGCGGAGCACCGATCACCAGAAAAGGGACGCGTCGGCCCCAGCGGCTTTGGGTCCGATCACTCCACTGACCAATCAACAGTGTGGCGCCGATATCCCACAGCCGAGAGATAAAAATTAGAGTGCCAGCGACGGCAGGTGGTATCCCCAAGTATTCCGTGAGGTAAAACAGCACCAACAGGCTCATAGCGCCGAGCAGCGTGCTCGAGCCCACCGTGCCCGCCGCCCAACCGGCCGAGACCCATTTCGTGGTTTTCATGTGCCGGTGAACTATTCGGCAGCGATAGCAGGTGGGTTGATGCGATTACCCTTGGCGTGTTCCACCGAATACATCGGCTGATCGGTACGGAACATGATGTAGTGCCCGCCCAACTGCCCCAATTGAATGCGCATGTCGTCATCCATATAGGCAACGTGGGAATATAGCTTAGGGGATGGCGAAAGGGTGGCGGTCAACTCTTCCGGGCTGTCGATACCGATTGCCTTGCAATAGTCCTCTGCTGACATATCCGGGTCCATGGCCATGATCTCGAAACTGTCAAACTCAACAAAGAATCGGTCCAGGTTTTCATCCTTCTTGATATAGCGACCATAGGTGAAGTGATGTGTATCGATTTGCGCTTCGCCAACCTTGAGTCGCGTATAGAAATTATATTGTCCGGCGTCCGGATCGATTTCTAATCCACTGCTGACGAAGGTCGCCGGAACATCGGGCAGACGTCCCATGGAAAACACGTTTAGGGATGCTGAGACTCCGACACCTTGATCTTGTGCGCCATCGCCACCGACCAGGCGGCCAAAATTGTAGTAGTTCCCGGCCCAATGGCCTTTGAATACGTCGGTGTGATTCAGCGCGCTTGGATAGGGGGTTTCTTCGACCATCTCGTCGATCAGCGCGTTGATCCGCTGAGACTCTGGCGTTCCAGAGGCAAACCCTTCTTTGTGGGTTTCGATCAGGTCCAATAACTCAGACTTTAAGGCTTCTCTCTGGCTCATGTGACTCTCTCTATCGGCCTCGGCTTGTCTCTAATCTTAAGGTGTCACCCTCCACTATGCCATCTCGCACCTGACTTTCGCGCATTCCTTGATCAATCTTGAGTTCAGCATCCGAACGGGTAAGATTTGAATAGGCGGATCGGCTACTCTGTTTGCGGGCCTTGCCCTATGAAGGTGAGGCGGAGGGCTTAGTTCCCCCAACAATAGGAGATGTGAAAACCGTGTCGTCTAAAACGTCTCCTTCAATCGATCACATCACATCGGCGAAGCGTCTCCTCAATGTGGAGCGCGCCTACGACGTGATGGATAAGCATGGGCTCGACGGTTTGGTCGCGACCACGCCGGTAAACATCTACTATTTGTCCAGCCATGGTGGGATCATGCAGTGGATGGGGCGGCCGTTTTCCACGTTCGCGTTTTTTCCGCGCAAAGAAGACGCCCCACCGGCCATTATTCTATCCGCGGTCATGCTGTACCACCTGGATTATCGGCCGACATGGATGCCGTCGATACAACCGTTCACCTCGCCTTTGCGTGGCGATGATGGTGAGTTTTTACTTGATGATACCGGCCGCCCGGTTGGTAACCCCAAAACCAGCTTCTGGCCCGTTGGCGACGGCGAGAAAAGTGATCGCGACAATCTCCAGCTCGCTTTATTTTCCGCCTATGAGGGTAAGACGAGTGCAAGTCCACTTACCGCGCTCGTCAAAGCCATCAAAGCGGGTGGTGCAGCGCAGGGCACGATCGGCTTCGACGATCCACGTATCGCGCCATGGTTACGGGATCAGGGCGTGCCCGCCATCAAAGACGTCGACGCGCTGAATATCTTTAAAGAAATTCGCATGGTCAAAACCGAGAACGAAATTGATCTTCTTCGTGAAGCCGCGCAACGCAATGAGATCGCTCTTAACTACGCAATCGATCAAATCGAACCTGGTTTTCCGCTGGAAGGCATCGAGCTTGCTCACGCCCGCAAATGGGGAGAGTTAGACGGTCGCGGAAAATGGATGATCGCCAACATCGACGGCCTCAATTCTGGTGTTGTCTCCAAGGGAGACTTCATGAAGCTCGACAGCGTCGGTGTGTACAAAGGGTATCATGGTGACGTCGGCCGGACCGTTATGGTCGGTGACCCGCCCGATAGTCTGGTCAAGCGTATTGAGGCAGACACCAAATGCAGCCGCTTGGTGTACGACGCCGTGAAGCCGGGGATGAAGTTCTCTGAGGCGTCAAAAATGTTCTACGACCTAATGCAGCAAGAGGGCGTGCCCAACGGCTTCGGTGCGCCTCATAATGTCGGTTTAGAACACACTGATCAGCCGTGGCCTACGGGCGCCGAGCCGCCTGGAACATTCGATGACGATTTCATCTTTGAAGAGGGCACGGTCTATACACTCGATATGCCCTATAGCGAGATAGGCTGGGGCACCACCCACGTCGAAGATATGATCGTTGTCCGCGAAGATGGTTTTGAAGCGTTGTCTTCTATGGATACCAGTCTGAAGATCAGACCTGTCTAATCCATCGCGTCTCTATCGAAGGGAATGACATCATGGCCACTAAGTTTTTCACCATTGTTCTGTCTATGCTGGCTTTGTTGGCAATGCCTATCTCAACGGCAGCGGCACAAGGTTCTAATCTTAATGTCCCTCCAGAGCGGATTACAGACGCAGAAAAGATCTGGGAGCAAGAACTACACATCTATGAAATGCGACGAGGCGGTGACATGGGCTACTACCTGTCCTTGGCCAACCCTGGTTATATGGCCTGGCCGGCACCCGCTGATGTGCCCCTCAGCTATAAACAGTTGTCGGCCCGGATCGGCGACGGTCAGTTGATGGAAGCCGGGGAACGCATCACGGTGACCAAGAAGGGATTGTCCTTCGATGGCGATACGGCGCTGGCTTTTTTTGAGACTCATCGGACGCAACGGGCTGGTGGGCAGGCGGTCGATGAGCGTTTCGAGAATATCCACGTTTGGGTCAAACGCGACGAAGACTGGCGTCTGGTCGCCAATATGTCTCGGGCCGTCGATGAAAATCGCCAAAGACTGGGCAATCCGACCATAAATCGCGTCGTTGAATAGGTCATATGCGGTATAAGCGGGACTATTAACAACTCCCGCCAAGGCTGCTCTCTTACATGTTCGTTCTCTATCTTGTCGTGTTCATCGGCCTGACCGGTGTCGGCATCATCATTCCTTTATTCCCGTTCTTCGGCGAGCAAGTCGGTGCATCGCCGGCAGAAATCACCATGCTTATGGCCGTTTTTGCCCTCGGACAATTTGTCGCGGCACCGTTTTGGGGCTGGTGGAGCGATCGGGTCGGTCGCAAGCCAATCTTCATCATTACATTGGCTGGGTCGGCTGTGGCTTATCTGATGCTTGGGATGGCTGAGACCGTCCCAGCTCTACTCTTTTCGCGCCTCGTCGGCGGCTTGATGGCGGGGAATATTCCGGTCGCCTTCGCTGCGGCCTCCGATGTCACATCCGGCAAAGATCGGTCGATGATCATGGGCCGGGTCGGTGCCGCATTTTCCTTGGGCTTCATTTTTGGCCCGGCCATCGGTGGGTTGCTGGCTGGCCCTAATCCGCAAGCGACGAACTTTCTATTGATCGCGATGCTGGCTGCTGGGCTGTGTCTTTTCGCAGTTTTAGTCACCATCGTGTCCTTCCGCGAAACCCATCCAAAAGAGAAACGCAGCGCCAAGCCGGTGTCCTTGCGATTGATTTCTCTTAAAGGCGCGGGCCGCTACCTCACACTACCGGTGCTCGGCGTTCTCATCGGTTTGAATTTTATGTTTGTCGCCGGCGCGTCCATGATGGATTCAACATTCGCGCTCTACGCCTTTAAGGAACATGGCTTTGGGCCTAACGATATCGGTTTCCTGTTTACGTACATGGGAATCGTCATGGCGATTGTTCAGGGCGGCACGATTGGGCCACTCACCAGGCGGTTTGGGGACGCACAGGTCCTACGGGCCGGGTTATTCATCTATACGATTGGCCTTGGCCTCATGGTTGTTGCCACTGGGCTGTATTCGGTGCTGCTCTCTCTCACGTTTCTGACCATTGGGAACGCTCTATTTGTTCCGGCGTCGTCCAGCTTGGCATCCCAGCATGCGCCGGGGTCGGAGCAGGGGGCTGCATTGGGCGTCTTTCAAGCGGCCGGAAACCTGGGCCGGGTTCTAACGCCCGCCTTTTCCGGTGTTATATTCGCGTCCTATGGCACGACCGCAGCATTCATCGTTGCCATCGCCTTATTGCTCCCCACCTTCTTTCTTATTCGTCTGGCTATTATGCAAGGCAAAGTGGTCTCGGCTGAAACTTCATCCTAAGCTGCTCACCGAACCGAAAAATGTGGAGTTCCCCATGAGCAAATCTTCTTCGTCTATCTCCCGCCGTGCGGCCGTTGCCGGCACGGCTTCCGCGGCTGCCTTGGCATCACGGCCAATACATGCGGCGACAGAAAGCGATGTGATTGTGATCGGGGCCGGTCTGTCTGGCCTGTACGCGGCGATGTTGCTTGAAGAATCCGGGTATTCGGTTTCGATCATCGAGGGCCGAGACCGTATTGGCGGCCGCGTCTATACGCTAAAGGATCTTCCGGGTAATCCAGAAGCAGGTGGGAACTCGATTCTTGGCGGTTACGGCCGCATGCGGGATATGGCCGATCGCCTGAATGTACCGTTGATGGACTACAAGCCACGCGGTGCGCTGTCGAAACCAGAGATCGCACTCGGCGGATCAGTGATCCCGAAAGCAGATTGGCCGTCTCATCCGCTCAACAAAATGCCCGAGGGTGCGCGCGACCGCAGCCCCAGCGGATACATCTGGGGAGTAATCGCCCGCAATAATCCGTTGGAGTCCTTTGAGGATTGGTATGATCCAAAGTCCTGGAAGTATGACGGGCCGGTTTACGGTCTCCTGCGTAATCTAGGATGGTCGGACGAAACTATTGCCCTGGCCTATGATACCAACGCCCAATACGGCACGTCGGCGCACGATACGTCATTGTTGATGTGGTATTTCATCCAGAAGTGGTTCGCCACACAGGATGAAATCGAGCCTGTATCTCTTTCGGCGATTGGCGGCAATCAACGCATCCCAGAGGCAATGGCCAATACCCTGAAATCAGATATCCATTTGGGAACGACGGTTGTCGGCGTCCGTAGCGAAAAAGATCATTCGGAAGTTCATTGTGATGATGGCCGGGTGTTCAAAGCGAAGCGAGTGATCTGCTCGACCCCGTTGCCGCCCCTACGCTGGGTCAAATTCGATCCTATTCTTCCGGCGAACAAGCGGGCGGCGATCTTGAACATCGGTCAGATGTTGATCACTCAGGTCCACATCATCCCCAAAGAACCGTTTTGGGAAGAAGATGGAATGGATCCATCCATGTGGACGGATACGCCCGCCGGTGTTGTGACAGCGCAGCGCTTTGGCGAAAGCGATGATGAGATTACCAACTTCCTATGTTGGGGGCGGGGCCATATCGCCCAGTACCTTGATACCCTTGGAGAAGAAGAAGCGAAGGCGAGGGTGGTCCGAGACATTGAGACGCTCCGTCCAGCCGCCAAAGGTAAGATCGAAGCCGGTGGCTTTAAGTCCTGGCAGCTCGATCCGTTTTCCGGTGGGGATTGGGTGGTCTGGCAGCCAGGTCAAATCGCTAGCCACTTGCTTGATATTGGTAAGCCGGAAGGCCGCATTCATTTCTGCGGTGAGCACACAGCGATGTCGAACCGTGGCATGGAAGGGGCGATGGAGTCTGGTGAGCGCGCTGCCTTTGAGGTGCTTGATCTGCTCTAGAGATTTTGCGACTGGGCATAAAAAAGGGCGGCTCCAAAGAGCCGCCCTTTCTTTTGATCAATGTGCTCTGGATTAGAATGTAATCGAAGAGCGAAGACCGAAGGTCCGCTTGTCTTGCGGTAGCAAGATCGCACCCAGTTTGGCGAAGTCAAAGATGCCTGGAGCGTCGATGAGCGAGAAGTCTGTGAACTCCTGGCCGCCGCGCCATTTGTCTTCGTCAAACAGGTTCTTGACGTAGAATTCAAGCCGGAGGTTATCTCGTTGTACACCCATACGGGTGTTGACCAGGAAGTAAGAATCCAAGGACGCGAGATTGGTAACGCCGATCACGGCTTTGCCCATGTAGCTTACATCACCACGTGCGAACCATTCCCATTCACCGACCAGAGGAGCTGTGTAGGTGGTGGAGAAGTTCCCAGACCATTTTGGGAAACGGCCAGCACGGTTACCGTCGACGGTCGCTGTGCCTAGCGTGGCTTCCTGTGACGCGGTCGCTGTGGTGAATGTCGTGAACTCATTGTCATTAAAGGTCACGTTCAAGTTCGCCGACCATTGATCACTAATCTGGAACGCAGATTCGACTTCTACCCCATAGTATTTGGAGCTTCCTGATGTCGCGGCGCTATCAAAGTTAGGATTAACGTTTGGCACACCGTCTTCGTCATCATCACGGAAGATGGTGATGAAGGATGATGACGGTGAGTTCTTCCACTCTTGATAATAAGCGGCGACGTTAAGAAGCAAGCGTCCATCCATCCATGTGGACTTCATGCCGCCTTCAATCGAATCTAGTTTTTGATCTGCCGTCAGGAGGGAGAATTGATCACCCAAAGCACTTTCGAATTGCTGACATTCTGACTGAGTACTCGGTAGACCCGTCCGTGGATCGATAAACGGCACTGTGTAAACAATCGTCTGACAGTTGACCAAGTTAGAGTTGATTACACCAGGCAGAATACCGCGGGACGCCGTCACATACAGATTGACGTCTTCCGTTGCTTTATAGCTTGCGGAGAAGCGGGGCAGCCAGTTCTTGAATTTGTTGGTGAACGTTCCAACGCCATCGCCACGCTCGTCTTCTTGGTAGCGTAGTTCGACGTCAAGAGTGAGTTGGTCGGTCAGGTCATAAGATACGGACCCATAGACACCCCAAACATCAACAGTATCGCCACCGTCAACACTGGTGGGGAACAGTCCCGGACTATCGCAGTTGGTGCCAATTCCAAACAGGGCACCAAAGTTTGCGCAGGTAAACACGAGTGTGCCGCCACCGGCGCTGGTGAGGTAATCCTGATTGTAGTAGTTGGCACCGGCAACCCAGCGCAAACGACCTTCACCCGATGATGCGGCGCGTAAATCGACGCCGTAGTCTTCACCGGCTTGCGGGTTGGTCACATACCAAGCTTCAACATCGGTCATGTCCCAATCGCGGAGGCCGTTTGACGTGTTTTCGTTGTAGGAGGCAGTCCCTGTAATGGTAATGCCGTTATCCATTTCGTAGTCACCGGTCAGGCTAAGCCGCTTGATTTCACGAACCAGGCCGAACCCGTCGATCTGCGGGACACCAGGAACCTGGCCACCATTGAGCAACTGATCAGCAACGATATTGGGGTCTGTTCCAACAAGAATTTGGGGGAACAGACTGCCGTTACTTGTAACCAATGGCGCGCCTGCGTCTCCTGGGTTGGGCAAACTGCCACAAGTGAAGAGCGTCGGGGACACAGTAATGGGGTTGCGGTCGTTATCTAGTCCAGGCTGAGTCAGGCCAGTACAGGTGTCGTTGAGGCGCCCTTGCAGGAAGGCAACAGCCTCTGGGCCATCATCGTCTTCTTGATAGAAGCCACGCAATTTCAATGTGAAATTCTCAGTTGGTTTTGCGTAGAGCTGGACGCTGACTGAATCTGAACCCTGCTCACCCAATTCAGTACCGTCGGTTGCGGTAAAGTAGCTGCCTCTTTGATAGAGGCGGCCCGAAACACGAAACCCTAATTTGTTCTCGATTAACGGCCCTTCGAAACTCGCCTGGAATTCATGGTTGTCGTAGGTCCCGGCATCGAGCAAAATTTTGCCTTCATATTCATCAAGGCTAGGGGTCGAGGTGATGTAGTTGATCGCTCCAGCAAAAGAGTTGCGAGCGAATTGGGCGGACTGTGGGCCCTTAATAATTTCAACCCGTTCAAGGTCCATCAGGGCGATTGACTGTGCACCTTGCAAGGCGAACACACCGTCGATGAACAAAGACGCGGTTTGCAGGGTCGAGAACTCAGACCCTTCAACGCCACGGAAGCGAATGTTGGCGTTCAAGCGGCCCGGGCGGTTACCGGCCAGGTCGTTGTTGAACTGCATCCCCGTGGTTTGCATCGAAATATCTTCGAGGTTTTTAAATCCGGCCCGGTCAATTTGGTCGGCGGTGAACGCGGTTACCGAAAGCGGAACGTCCTGAAGACTTTCTTCACGCTTACGAGCCGTAACAACGATCTCTTCCAAGGCTAAAGTCTGCGCTTGTGCCGAGCTGATCGAAAGGTCTGGACCAACCGCCATGGCGGATAAAACTGCAACGGAAGTTGCTAGATACTTCTTGAGCATGATGCTCCCCCAATAGATTAGAAAACGATTCTAAAGATTTGACACTTTCGCCTCAGAACCCATGAAAATCAAAGGCTAAACGGAAGCTATGCTCCACTAGTGAGCGGTTGTGGCTTTCAGGTCACATCGCGCAGCGCCGTCGAAGCACCGGACAAAAATGTGATTTGTACGTCTGAGCGCCAATGAACGCCTGCAACCGGCAGTATTCGGCCAATTATCTACAAACCTAGGGCACCCGGGTTGACTAAATTGTCCGGGTCCATCGCCCGTTTCACGTTTCGGAGCAGCGAAACCGTCTCGTCGTTGGTGACAGACGCATAGGAATAGAACCGTCCGTACTGCATGTGGGCCGCGCCCAAGTTATCCATCATCGCCGCAAACGCGTCCCGAATGATTCGAACGCGGCTATCTCTGTGCTCAGCATCTGCGTCTTCAGGCGCTGGGTTTTCGACCGGCGTCATGCCGGAGTGATGCAGTTTTTTGGCTTGGCCATGCCAATACAAGACTGGTTCCACCATCATTGCCTGTCCGGCACAGGCGAAGGACATGGAGGCGTCGATGTCCAGCGCCGTCATATCGGTGTGCTGGTCTCTTAGAACGGACATGAAGCCGTCATAGGCATCCGTGACCCGGCCCAGGGGGAAAACCCCGTGGGTCCAGATCTGCATGCGGCCTTTGGCGTCCAGCGGAGACTGCACAAATGAGAACGGATTGCCCCGGATGAAATTGGGCACGACAGGATCGATTGCCGTTCCGGCCGCCCCGATCATTTCAACGACTGCTGCCAACTGCGCGTCGGCGATTTGTTGGGTCCACCCTTCACACACCACGTGCAGGCTAGGGGCGTTTACAGCGGTCTCGCCCAGTGGGGCGGGACCAACACCAAGACATTCCGATGCAAGACCCGACTGCCCAATCGCCCGGATGGCAGGGATGAGCGTCTCGAACGATGCAAACGAGAACGAAGCTGTGGCTTGCCCGGCAGGAATTTTTTCGAGGCGCAGGGTGGCTGCAACTTTGATGCCGAGGCCGCCAGCGTCGTTGAGAAACAGGCCTGTCATATCAGGACCGTTGTTGCGGAAAAAGGGAACGGAGTTTTTTATCGCGCCCGAGCCGGTCACGACGACCGCGCCATCTGCCGAAACGACCTCAAGGCCGAGTACCGCGTCTGCCGCGGTGCCAGTCTTTGCTGACCCGAAGAACATGCAGTTGTTTGAAAGACTACCGCCGATGGTCGAATAGCGTCCTGTCGATGGACCGAACATCGTGGCTCGCAAACCGTGTTCGGCGGTGGCCGTCATCACTGATTCCCATGTGCAGCCAGCTTCAACGGTCACAGTCATGTTGTCTGGATTGACGTCGACAATGCGGTCAAGCCGTCGCGTATCCAGGACAACGGCTGGCACCGCGTCTTCTTCGCGTTGCACATAGCCACCCGTGTAAGAGAGCCCGCCGCCTCTAGGGAGGAGGGCGATACCCGCGTTCGTACAGGCCCCGATTGCTTCCTGGGTCTCTTCTATAGAGCGAGGTGCGACAACGGCTAGGGGGGACGGCCCAGAGAAATACAGATCCTCGGCGAATTGGGTCCGGCTGGCGTCGTCTGTGCGGACGTGATCGCCACCGAGTATGGATTCGAGCTGAGCGATGATTTTTTCTGCTTCCATAGATTCTAATCCGGTGGTCGTATGCAAAGGGTGTGGACAGGCACCCTGCCACGAAAACGAAGATGGAGCACCCAGCCACAATGAGAGTAGCGCGCTATACCCGCAATGGGGATCCGGCCGACGTTATCGAACTCGTTGACGAAGAGACGCCAGCACCGCAGCGCGGTGAGGTCACGATCCGCATGGAAGCGGCGCCCATTCATCTCGCCGACCTCTATTGCATGTCCGGTAAGGAACGCTTCGGCGTGCCATTGCCGGCGACACCCGGTTTTGAGGGCGTGGGGCAGATCAGTGCCGTGGGCGACGATGTCACCGATTGGTCCGTAGGTGATCGCGTTTTTCCACCGCTCGCGTGTGGGGCGTGGCGCGACGAGTTGACTGTGGACGCGGCAAACCTATTGCCGGCGCCACCCGGCGATGCCGTCCAACTCTCGTTACTCCCGATCAACCCACCGACCTCCTATCTTATTTTGGAAGACTATGGCGATCTGCAGAAAGGCGATTGGATTATCCAGAATGCCGCCAATTCCAACTGCGGACGATATTTAATTGAGCTCGCTCAATTGCGCGGTATCAAAACCATCAACGTTGTTCGTCGTCCCGAATTGATTGACGAACTCAAAGCGCTTGGTGGTGATATTGTGTTGGTCGACGGCGACGATTTATCGGAGCGCGTTCTTAAAGCAACCGGCGGTGTGCAAGCGAAACTTGGCGTCGATGCTGTCAATGGCATGGCTACCGCGCGCATTGCGTCGTGTTTGGCCGACGGCAGTACGGTTCTGGCGTACGGCATGTTGACCAACGAACCCTGTATGATTCCGCCCGACGTTGCTTTCCTCCATGATATCCGGCTCGAAGGTTTTTATACGGTCCGACAGTTTGGTAAGCGCTCACCAGAAGCCGTTCGGGAAATATATGCTGAGCTCGCGCGGCTGTTTGAGGCAGGCACACTCACGGCGAAAATCGCCGCCACCTATTCGCTGAGTGATGTGAGAGAAGCCGTCATTCATGCTGGGCGTCGTGGCGCAGAGCGAGACGGAAAGATTATTCTGACGATGGGGTAGGGAGTAATCTTACATATACCGATTGTTAGAGCGGCGTTACTGCATCGCCCATATAAAAATTAGTGTTGAAGCAGCGCCAAGCGCGGTTCTAACAGCATGTCGTCGGCCCCACTGTTCCATCAGCGGGCGCATTTCTGCACCGACCGAGTCAGGCGATATCGCCGCAAGCTGATTATTGATCGGCATGATCGCCAGCAGGGTGAATGGCCAGTTAGCGACAAGTACGATTGCCCCCAAAGCCCAAAGCGGTTCTCCCGTCAGATACCAATCCCCGAGGCCAAGCACGAACCCTAAAACAGCAAGACTCGATTGCATCGCGAAGCCGCGCTTGTATGACGGTTTCCATTGGGTCAGTAGAGGTCCGTCATTCAGCAGTAAGCGTGCGGGGTGTTCTGCAATGTTGATATACGCGGCTGCCCCCGTAAACAACGCCGCTACGACTAATGCGAATTGACCGACTAACATCACCAGGCCTCCGTATGATCTCTGATCGAAGATCAATTTAGCATAAAGTGTGCATCGCCGTGAAACAGGCGGCCTGCTTTGAGAGTCGCTCTATGATGGTCGCGTGGTGCGCGCCTCTGGATATACCGCTGGGGCTTACCCGGGCAGTTTCCGCTAGACTATGATTCTTGGGACTTCGCCGTGACACAGGGACATAGAATGACCACTCAGATCACTCGCCACTTTTTGTTCGTATTGACCTTTTCAGCGCTATTTGTGGCCGCGCCGCAGATCGCCGCGCAGTCGCTTCTCATACAGAACGTGACGCTGATTGACGGTACCGGTGCGGCACCCGTCGAAGGGGTATCCGTCCTTGTCGAAGAGGGCCGCTTCGTCAAAATATCGCAGGACGAAATGCGAACGCCATCGGGTGTTTCGGTGGTCGACGGCACGGGCAAGTTTCTTATGCCTGGCATCATCGACAGCCATATTCATTTGCCGGGTGGTCGCGCGGGGCCTGGCAACCGTCAAATGGTGATTGATCGATCCGTCGGATTGAAATCCCTTGCCGCCTATTTGTATTCCGGTGTTACCGCGTTTTACGATTCCGGTAACAACGCTGAGTACATTTACCAGATGCGTGAAGACGAACGCGCCGGACGCATATTGAGCCCACGTATCTACGCGACTGTGAGTTTGATAGCACCGCCGGACGGGCATGGCTGTTGTGCCGGTGGTACCGTGGTTAATGATTACGAGGACGGCGTCAAGAAACTCGACGCATTGTTCAAAATGAAACCCGATCTTCTGAAGTTCACACGGGAGCGCCGGGGCATGGGCCCTGTTGGCCGCAACATCCCGTTGCTTGAGCAAGGTCTGATGAACAAGCTGGTCGCGTATGCCCATGCAAACGATATTCGAACAACGGTCCATGTATCTGAAGTCGCGTTAGCGCGTGAATCTATTGAAGCGGGAACGGATGCTTTTGCGCATACGGTTTATCTGGATGATGCCAACAAGGACTTTGCCACTCTTGTCGCGGACAAAGGAATCATTCTCTCAACCACCATGACCCGCATTGAGGCCGACACATCTTTTCTCGATGAGCCCCTCTATGTCGCGACCATTTCGGAAGAAACTCGGGCGGCTATTCGGGCCAGCGAACGTTTCAATGGTTCGCCCTATACGGGCTGGCTGAGTTCTCTGCGGCCAGCGATCATGAAGAACATAAAAACTTTGCATGAAGCTGGCGCGATCCTCGCTATGGGGACGGATCGCTCTCTTGGTCCTCTGCCTCACCAAGAACTCAAAGTGATTGTCGAATCAGGTATCACGCCAGTGGATGCCATTCGCATGGGAACCCTGAACGCCGCTGCCTATATCGGTGTTGAAGATGAAATAGGGTCGATCGAAGAGGGGAAACTAGCGGACATGTTACTGCTCAACGCGGACCCCACCGTCGATATCAACAACACCACAGAAATTCACTCCGTCTACAAAGGCGGCGTATGGATTGATCGCGCTGCACTCGATGTGCCGGCGAACCAGCATTGAGGGGCGACACGGTGACAAGTCAAGGCAAGACCAAGCACGTCTTGCACGCCTGTCTCGGTCTTTGTATCGCCTTTGGCGCTGTCCATGCGGCCCGCGCAGAGTCTGTCTCCGTTTGGCCTGGTATTGGCATCATGAAAGGCACTCATCGAGGGTATGTGGATACTCCCATGGGGCAGGTGCACTATCAGGAACGGGGTGAGGGTGCTTCGGTTCTTCTATTGCATCAAACACCCTGGTTCTCGGTCGAATATTCAACGGTCCTCCCGCATATAGCGGCCAAAGGGTTCCGTGCCATCGCTCCCGATCGACCAGGCTATGGCCTCTCCGATGTGCCCGATAAACCACCGACAATCGAGGACTACGCCGACAATCTCATCCATGTTCTTGATGCGCTCGGTCTTACCAAAGTGGTGGTCGTCGGACACAACACCGGGTCTTCTGTCGCAGCGGCATTTGCCCACCGGCATCCAGACCGTGTTTCAAAGGTGGTTTTGCATAGCACGCCTCTCTATACGGCGGACGAGCGCCAGCAACGACTGGCCCGACCTCATTGGGATCGGTGGATCGAGGCAGATGGCGCTCATTTGGCGGATCGTTTTGCCGGGCGAGTTCGGCTGATGCCCGAGGGCAATGATCTGCAAGGCGTGCAGTGGTCGACCCTATCCTTTTTTCTCGCCGGTGAAACCGAATGGTATGGCCATCAAGCGGCGTTCAGCTACGACATGGAAACGGCCATCAAAGAAATCTCAGTGCCGACGTTTGTCATGTCTTACGAGGGCGATGCGCTGTTTTCACAGACGGCGCGCGTCCAGACCCTTCGCCCAGACTTTACCTACCGGGAGTACCCCGATGGTTACGCACATCTGATGTTTGATAATCCCCAGTCCTGGGTCGAAAAGTTTACTGACTGGCTGCTTGAGGACTAATCACGACTGTTAGTTGGACAGCGCCCACTGACGAATTTTTCCATCGAAGTATCCACCGGATGTGATGGTGTTATCGTCATCTGAAAATACGACACTGCTGGCCGAGCCATTGTGACCGCGCATGGGTTCACCCAAGGCTTCCCCCTTTATTGTCCAAAGACGAACCGCGCCGTCGTCTCCTGCTGACGCAAGCCGCATGCTATCAGCTGAAAAATCCAGCGCGCGCACCCACGCTTGATGCCCGGAGAGAGCACCAGTACGTGGCGTACCATCTGCACCCCATAAACGAACCAAGCCATCATCACCACCGGTTGCGAATATGGTGCCGTCCGGTGAATACGCCATCGTTCTTAGTGCGCCTTTGTGGGCAGACAAAGTTGCGGCCCGGAGTTCACCGTCGCGCCACCAAAGCTTCATTTCACCGCGGTCGCTGCCGCTCAGAATCGTTCTGCCGGACGGTGAAATCGTGAGTGCGGTCACCGGTCTCGGATAAGCTCTGATCGGTCCAACAACGAGTGTCCCTTCGTTGTCCCAGACGCGGATGTATCCGCGTTCGTCCCCCGAGGCGATTTGTGTTCCGTCGGCTGAGAAAGCCACAGATGTAACGCGGGATTCATGGTCATCGAACATCATGAGCTGTTCGCCTGCCATATCCCAGACCCGCATCGTTCCGTCATAGCTGGCGGTCGCGACCCGCTCACCATCGGGGGAAAATGTTGCGGCTTCGACCCAGGATGAATGCCCGAGAATCGGCTCACCCAAAAGCAGGCCATCTTCTGTGTAGAATCGAAAGCTGCCGTCGTCGCCGGCCATGACCATGATGGTACCATCAGGCGAGAATGCGAGACTGCGGAACCACGGGTCATGGGCTCGTAGAGGCTCTCCGCGTGGTGAGCCGTCAATATTCCAGAGCCGCACGGTGCCGTCGTAATACCCGCCGGTGGCAAAAAAATCTCCGTTCGGTGAGAATGCCAGGGCTTGGACCGACCCTGCATGGCCGCGTAGGGCATCCCGGCGCAGCGATCCGTCGAGGTTGCGCAGGAGGACGGATCCGTCATCTCCGGCCGATGCCATGACATCACCGCGTGGTGCGAAATCGACGACCCAGGCTCGGTGTCCGGACAGGGGCTCGGACCGCGGTGTTCCATCCAGATTCCACAGTCGCACCAGACCGTCATCACCGGCAGACGCAAGGAAATTCCCGCGTGGTGAGAAGTTGACCGCTTCTACCCAGCGCTCGTGCCCGAGGAGAGGTCCAGCGAGCAATTTGCCGCTTCGATTCCAAATACGAACGGTGCCGTCGATGCTAGATGAGGCGATCCGTGTACCGTCCGGAGAGAAGGCGACGGCGCGCACCCATTCCGTATGGCCGACGAAAGGCTGCCCAACCTGACGCCCATCTAACGTCCAAAGTCTGACCGTGCTGTCGTATCCCGCAGACGCGAGCATTGATCCGTCGGGGGAAAAATCAAGATCTTGAACCGAGCCTTCATGTCCCAAAAACGGCTCACCGATTTGAACACCATCAGTATCCCACAGAAAAATCTGTCCGCGGATGGTGCTAGATGCAATCACTCGTCCATCGGGCGAGATCGCAACGCCAACGGCCCGCGCATCAATATCGAGTTCTTTGGTGAAGGTGCCGTTGAACGACCAAACAGTAATGCTACCGTCTGCGACATCAACAACGGCAAAGCGGTTTGGGTCAGTCGGGTCGAAGGTTAAGCGCACGGGCGTTAATGGACCGCCCTGTGCGGGCACGCGAATTTCTATCTCAGCGGTCAACTCCTGGGCGAAGAGCAGCGGAGAACACACCGCGCAGATTAGAAAAGCAGCTGCGCTGATGACCTGGGAGAGTTTTATAATCATAATGTATAGTGTCCTCGCCGTACTCTCCGTTAGCCTAGCAAAGAGTGCACGACCCAAAGGCAATTATAAAGGAGTATGCCGCGATGGCTGCTGAAAAAGAAAGTTCCGGCACCAGTGGGGGCGGCTCCATATGGGGTGTTTTGACGATGACCTTCGTGTTGGTCCTCGGTCTGTCGGCGTCATATTTCTTAAGCCGTCCGATGCCCGAACAAGCGCGCGCTGTTTGGAATGCTCAAGCCGACGCGGATGCCGAAAGATTGGCATCAACTTTTGTACTCCTCCTTGACCACGCCAATAGTCCGCTGCAAAGCCTCGCCACACTGTTTAACGGGTCTGGTCGCGTCGCCGCAGACGAGTTCGAAAACACAATTGCCTATTTAAAAGGACACAAGTCTGACGCCTTTCCTGAATCTATGGGATTTCTCTCTAAGTCTCAGCCCTCTAGCTGTGGCAATGATGACGGCTGTTGGATGGTTGCCTACTCGACAGACACCGGCGGTGTGTTGCGCCCCGGTTCCGATGTGTCGCGCTTCGGCCCGATCATCACAACTATCGACACGGCTTTGGGGAACGAGAACTCACTCGTGATCGGTTCCGTCTTTGAGGGTGAAACCGGTAGTCCTTACTCTTACTACGCCGTGACAATTCGCAACACGCGCCAGTTCGGTGTCGTTGTCAGTCTGATTGATTATGAGAACCTGGTCGCACGGATGTACGAAGAGTGGGTGCCCGATGGCATGCGTTTGCGCCTTGAAGCATCCTTTGCCAATGGCAGTGAGATGACTCAGCCGCGATATATTATTGGCGGGAGCGAACCCGAAGAGGAATCGTCACGCTCAATCAGCGTGCCGGCTGAGATTGATGGCGCAAAGTTTAACTTGGTTTTGGATGTCACCGAAGGTTATGCGGGTGGACCACAGAGCCTGGCCGGCACATTCGCGCTCTACGCAGGGATTTTTGCAACGCTCTTTCTGGTCTTGCTCATCAGAGGGCTCTTCCGACTGATGGATTAAGCCCTGTCTGCGATCCGTTCAAACATTTGTGCGGTTTCTGTCGGTAGAATCACCATAGCGTCGTGACCGCAGGGTAGCTCGTCATACATCCAACTGGGATCGTCCCTATAGGACTGTAATCGCGCGTCCTGTTGTGGCGACGGGGTCGGTTTGTCGGAACAGTATATAAATGTCCGCGGTAATCCATCCGATCCGCCGTTCTTAAATGAAAAAGCTTGAGTCCACGTCCCCACCAAATGAGGTGTAACCCGGCGGCGAACCCAGGCTAGGTCTTCCGTCATGGTTTCGGGGATACCAAAGGATACTGGCGCTCTCGGCGGTGCGAGATAGCCGTCGACAAACGGGCCGAGGCGTTTTTCTGCGTCCTCAATCGTCGCGCCACCGATCATGGTGTCGCCGCTCTTTGGCACGATCGCATCCAGATAGATGGCGTGCGCGATGCGCTCCTTATGGGCATCGCACACGCCTGAAATAATGCCGCCGCCGTAGCTATGGCCGACGAGGATGACGTTCTCGAGTTCTTCCCAGATCAGCAGATTCGAAATGTCAGCGATGTGGGTGTCGAGACTGATATCGGCAGAGGCCAGGTGACTCTTCTCCCCCAACCCAGTCATGGTTGGTATGAACACAGTATGACCTTGGGCGCGCAAGTATTCGCCCACCATCTTCCAGCACCATCCGCCATGCCACGCGCCATGGACCAATACAAAGGTGTGGTGTTTCTCGGCGGCCGTTTCTGCCTTCCCCGACGCAGGTAATCCGAGGGCGAGGGCGACTGCTCCCTGTGTGGCTGTTCTGCGAGAAATCATCGGTGGTTCTCCGTCAAGAATATTTCTACGGCAAAATTCATGCAACGATGTCTGCACAGGAAAAGCAATGGCCGCGTTGGCCTGTGAATAAGATGGCCGCAGAGGCCTGTTGCCAAGACGAGGACGTATGCCAGACCCCACCAATCGACTGACCGGCGGTCAGGTCATCAGCCGAATTCTCAAAGGCTACGGCATTGAAACGGCATTTGTTCTGGCGGGTGCGGCTCACTCCCATACGCTCTACGCCTTTGAAGATGATGGCATGGCTGTGGTCTCCGGTCGGCATGAAACCGGGACCGTTGGTGCAGCAGACGGTTACGCACGGGTCACTGGAAAGCCGGGCATCGCGATGATCGCCGGGAAGCAGGGCATGCCAAATGCGATGGCTGGGATTCAAACAGCGCGAATGGCCTGCTCACCGGTTGTTGTGTTCGCCTCGGTCTATGCCGAACCGTCTAGAGAGTCCTTAGGCGACGAAGGCGAAGATCCGCTCGAGATGGCCAAGCCTTATGCCAAGTGGTGCCGGGTTGTGCCGACGGTCGAGCGGCTGGCTGAATTCGTGCACGCCGCTTTGCGTGCGGCCGCGTCCGGTCGTCCTGGTGTCGCAGTCTTGGGGGTGCCGTTAAGCGTTCAGGGCGCGATGGTTGAGGGTGATGCCGCTCTGGATCCCCATCCGCTGCATACAAATGTGTCGGAAGCGTCTGATGACGCGGTCGACGCTGCTGCAGAAATGATTCTGAGCGCCGAGCGTCCGTTGGTTTTGGCTGGTAGCGGCGCGGGGCTTTCCAATGCCGGACGAGCGCTGCGATCTCTGGCCGATACGCATCGATTGCCGGTGCTGGGCCATGCTCTTGGTCGCGGTCTCGTGCCTGAAGATCACGCTCTTGGCTTCAGTTGGCCACTAGCACAAGTTGCCGCGAAGGACGCTGACGCGGTCCTCGTTGTCGGTATGCGGTTATCGCAACGTATCGGCTATGGCTTGGCACCTCGATTTAACGCTAAAGCGAAGTTTGCGCAGATTGACGTGGTCGCCGATGAGTTCGGCCGCAATCGTATTATTGATGTTCCTTTGCTCGGCGACGCCGCGCTAACGGTCGCTAAGCTCAACGCCGCACTCACGGCTAAGGGATATAAATCGAGCGGCGATCCAACATGGGTGAATGGCGCGATGGCCGCGCGGTTAGCGCGGATTGATGAACTGGGCCAAAACGAAGACGGCAAAATTCACCCCACGCGCATTGGCCGCGACCTTATGGAGGTCATGCCGTCGGATGCCATCTTTGTCGGCGACGGCGCTGATGCTCTGAATTGGATGCATGGCGTAATCCGCATGTCAGGCGAGCGCAGTTACCTAGATCACTATCCCCTTGGGTCCATGGGCATTGGTACGGCTCTCTCTATCGGTGCCGCTGCCGGTGAACGGGAGTTGGCCGTTCAGGAAAATCGTGCGCCGCGCGAGGTTGTTTTGGTCACTGGGGATGGCGCGTTTGGTTTTTACGCCAGTGAGTGGAATGCGGCCGTGCTGGCGGGCCTCAAGATTGTTTGCGTTATCTCCAACGATGGCGCTTGGGGCACTGAGAAGAACGGTCAGATTAATTCTGCCGGGCGCAACGTGAACTGTGAGCTTGGGCAGGCCAGTTACGAACTCATCGCTCAGGTGTTCGGCTGTTCGGGAGAGCGGGTGGAGCGCCCCGATGGCATCAAGCCCGCGCTGCAACGTGCTTTCGCCGCAGATGGCACCACGATCATCAATGTGCTAACCGATCCTGAAGCTGGGCTTGCGCGTAAACAAGACCCGAGATTGCAAATGATTACGTTCGAGGATTTGCCCTCGAGTCACAAAGCGCACTACTCACCGGAGATCGCGTAATGCGGCAGATGTATGGTTTCGTCATCGCGATTATATTTGTTTTCCACTGCACGATCTCTGGAGCGCAGCCACTTCGCGTCGGCGTCTCGGCTTTGCCGCCGACCTTGGGTAATCCGTTCACCGGCGCGAGTTTACCGGCTGCCGAATTGTGGTTATCAATTTATGATGGATTGACCCGATTGAACTGGAGCAGTGAGCCCGAGCCGGCCTTGGCGCTGTCGTGGGAGAATACATCTCCGAATACTTGGGTTTTTCATCTTCGCCCCGGGGTCACGTATCACAACGGCAAGCCGTTCAACGCCCACGCCGTTGTTGATCTTTTTGCCCTGATGAAGCGCAAAGATATGGCGCGTTTTCTCATTCCCAATGATTTGACGATGGTTGCGGGCACTCGAGCTATCGACAACCTCACCGTAGAAATCGAAACATTTGAACCGGATGCGATATTTCCCAAGCGTTTGGCGACCCTGTTGGTTGTTGATCCAGCACTGTGGGATGAGATTGGTGTGGATGGCTATACGCTCGCACCGGTGGGCACGGGGCCTTTTCGCTTGGTCAGTTTCGGCCGTGGCAACGCGGTCGCAACCCTTGAGGCCTATCCCGCATCCTGGCGTGCGCCTACAGATGTGAAGTCCGTGGAATATCGCTTGGTCTCCGACAAAACATCGCGGATTCAAGCGTTGCTCTCTGGACAGCTCGACATCATCACCGGTTTGCACGTCGATGACGTGCCAGTGATTGAAGGGCAGGGTTTCAACGTATCGGTTGAGTCCAATCCGCAGGTGAAATCAATCGCGCTGCCCAATGTTTTGCATGGTGACGATCATCCTCTTACGGATGTCCGGGTGAGGCAGGCGCTCAATTACGCTGTCGATAAGGAGTCGATCGCCAAGTTCATCATGTTTGGCTATGCCGAGGTTGCCAGCCAGGGCTGGACCAGCTTAACCATCGGTTACAACGCTAACCTTAAGCCCTATGGCTATGATCCAGATCGTGCACGCGCGCTCCTGGCAGAGGCTGGGTATCCCAATGGCTTTGCGATGAATATTGAAGTCGCGACCGACACCACAACGCCCGATAGCTTGATGTACCAAAAAGTGGAACAGGACTTAGAAGCTGTCGGAATTGACGTCACGTTGCGCGCGATACCGTTCTCCGACTACTCGCGCAAGTACGCCAGCTCCGACTGGGGCGATGCTGATGCGTTCAACTTGATCTGGAACAACTCGGCTTTTCAGGATCCCATTCGACCCATCGAATATTATTCCTGTCTACGCGCAACACCGTTTTTCTGCGCGCCTGAATTAATAGAGCCAATCAAGCGGTCTAATGCAGAAATAGATAGTCAAAAGCGCGATCTGTTGCTCCAGGATATTTCGGCTCAATTACATGCGCTGGCGCCGGCCATTTGGCTGACCAACGCGGTGTACACGATTGGGTACAATGATCGGATTGCTGATTTCGTGTCCCGACCCACTGGCGTGGTGTTTGAGGCGCTGACGTTGAAAGGCGACTGAACAATGGGGAGGGTCGCAGCAAGCCTCGCGGCAATCCTTAGTCTTGTTGGTCTGTCCGCTTGTGATCCGATGATCATTGAGGGCTGTGAGTCCTCCGAAGATATCAAAGTCTATTGCGGCTTGGAAAAGCCCGAAGACATCGAGCCTCTTGGCGATCACCCGTGGCTTTTGATTAGCGAGTTGGGCAGTGGGTCGGTGCCAGGCAACATTGTTGCCCTCAACATCGAGACGGATCAGCTGACGCGCCTAAACGCCGGCATTGAGTCCAACTCGGAATTTTCACAATGCGGCCCAGCGCCTGAAAAGCTCCGACCGCGTGGCTTTCATGTATCCGATCTGTCCGATGGCGGATTTCTATTGCTAGTGGTCAACGCCGCCGACGGCGAGCGCATCGAACGTTACCGGGTTGATGTCGGAGAGGATGGTCCCACCCTAACGTGGCAAGGCTGTGTCGCCGTGCCCGATACTGTATTTCCAAACGACGTGGCCTCTACCGGTGGTGATGGGTTTGTCGTTAGCCATATGTTCGATGGCCCGCGCGGCATTGGGCTGCAGGCCAAGTTTCTACTCGGTATTGATACCGGCTATGCCGTCGCCTGGGACCCGGCCAGGGGCTGGACCAAAGTGGAAGGGACGGAGGCTTCTTTTCCCAATGGTGTAGAAGCGGACCCCGCAACCGGTCGTGTTTTTGTCGGCTCCACCTATGGGCAGACATTTGTCGCGGCGGATGTGACTGGAGGACGTGCAAAGTCCGTCCGCATTCCTGTTCAGTCGGACAACCTAACGATGGCGCCGGACGGACGTTTGTTGTCGGTCGGGCATACCGGCATCCCCGTTGTCGGCACCCGAGGGTGCCAAAGTATGGCAGGCGCTCCCTGTAGCTTCCCGTTCGCGGTCGTCGCCATAGACCCCGAGACGTTGGAGCAAGAAATCATCTACGAACATAAGGATGGCCGTATTCCGGGCGCTTCCGTGGCGCTGAGCCACAAGGGCTTCTTGTATATGGGCACTGTCTTTGGTGATCGGGTGTCCCGCGTTCGGATATCGACCGATGCCCAGCCGTAGATATTGAAATAATCCCAACGCCGCATACACTTCAGGCACTGCAACACTCGCTTTTAGGCTAACCGATGGCGCGCAACCCCGTTCACACTATGCTGGCGTCGCCCAATCACGATGAGTTGGCGCGGCAGCAATACACGTTGTCGCTCAAGGACTATGTTCGTGATCATGTGCGGGCCCGCAACGAGGATTTGTACGAATATCGCGCCAAACCCCGGTTTGTGAAAGAGCACGGCCGGGAACCGGAGTCCGTTCAGGAAATCGGGACAGTGATGTGGGATGATCCGGCCTATCAAATGTTCAGCCGTATGCATCGTGATGGTCAGGAAATGATGTGGGCATCGGTGGCTGATACACTCTATCGCGAACAAGATCGCTTATCAGCGGACTACACCAAATTCACTCAATCCAGTCACTGCAAAGGCACGCTTGAGTTGGACCCAGATTTCGACATGCCGCGGGCCATGGCAGACGTTGATATTCACCTTCAGCCCGGGGGCTATTGCTCCGACTATGGGGACGATGACGTCCTTGCCGGTGCGTTCTACGAATACGGTGGCAACCTCTACACCATGGGCCGCGGTGTCGGCGTGTCGGAAAGTAAAGGCGAAGTGGGTGTGCGCTTCCTGAAAGAACGTTACCCTGATTTCACCCCAACCCGTATATTGGATATTGGCTGCTCGGCCGGTTCTTCAACGGTGCCCTATGTCACCGCGTTTTCGGATGCCGACGTTCATGGCATTGATGTTGCCGCTTCCATACTGCGCTACGCCCACGCCCGAGCCGAAGCCATGGGCAAGGGTGTGCATTTTCATCAACGCGACGCGGCCAACACCGGTTTCGAGGACAAGAGTTTCGATCTCGTGATGTCGCATAACGCCATGCATGAATTTTCTCAAAGCACCACCGAAGACATGATGCGAGAGAACTTTCGTCTGCTAAAGCCCGGTGGTGTGGCGATGCATATGGACGTGAATATTCGCTACGACGAGTACAGCCCGTGGATGCAGTTTCATCGCGGTTGGGATCAGGTCAACAACAACGAACCGTTTTGGCGTGTGTACGCGACTAATAATCCGAGCGAGATGTTGCGCGACGCGGGTTTCCCAGAAGAGTCCGTTTGGCAGGGTAAGTTCCAACAGCTCGATAATAGTCTGCGCTGGTTTATCGCGACCGCTCGCAAGGGGTAAGTGCACACAATTTTCGGTGCAATAAAGGTCAGTCAATGCGACCCAAAGAAATTGATCGAAGTGCTTGACGATCCTGTTTCATCGGATCAAGATTCCTAATGTAGACAGACGCGAATAGGAGCCTGAAATGGGCCTTCGAAGAATCTACGAGTGGTCACAATCCTTCGTGGCAAGTGACCGTTAGGTCAGAGAGGGTGTGTAAAAAACATGGCTCCGCCTGAGTAGAGTACATGACATTGCGTAGGCCTTCGGGTACCGCGCGTTCGAAAAATACACATTGATTCGCTCTTTGTAGCGAACGCGGAGTTCCAAGATCCTCCGCCATAAGAGACCTCGTCCGGGGTAAAGCCTGAGACGGGGTTCTCTGTTATGAAAACGCCTAAGACTCTTCCTTATCTAGCCGCGGGTTGATCTCTTTGCTAAGGGATGATGCTGTAATTCTTAAGGCTTCGCCTTAGCACCTGGTTTCGAAGAACTGTTTTTATGCTCAACGCCTTGGCCGAAGCAAATGACGCGTACGAATCGGGTCGGTTCGAGCAGGCTGAACCCGTGTACAAGACGGCTATCGAGGCGGGGAATAGTGATTTCGTAGTCATTCACAATCTTGCTGTCATCGCGCTTCATAATAAAAACTTTGATGAAGCGTTAGGTCTAATTGCTCGGCTATCGTCAAATCGATCTGAAAACCCCGACATCGTCCTCTTGCACGGATTGGCTTTGCTTCGGTCAGGCCAAGTCGACGCTGCTCTTTTAGAACTGGAGCGGGCGGTCGTGTTGTCACCAAATGATAGCCGCCTGGCCAATACCTATGGCCATGCTCTGTTTGTTAAAGAGCAATACGAAGAAGCGACGCAGCAATTCTATCGTGCGGCCAAAGACAACGCTGAAACACTCGACTACTGGCAGGACCTTGTTCACGCACTCAGCCGCTTATCCGCGGACACAATAGAATCTGACTTTGTTCAAGCGCTTAGAGACTGTTTGACCCAGTCCGAAATAGAACACAAAAATCTCTCTCTTCACGCCCGCGCTCTGATCAAACCATCTCTGGCGACCCTTAATCAACATGTTGCAGCCGCAGATTTTGATGGATTAAAGCGATGGCTCTTGTCGCATCAAACTTCAGAAAATCTCATGCTGATGGTGACCTATATAGAGAATGTGCGATGCGCCGACCCTTATATGGAAGACGCCTTAACGCGATTGCGATCGTTGGTTTTGTCCTCGGTCAGTGCGTTGTCAAAAAGCCCACCAATGGAAATGCTCGTCATAATAGCGACGCAATGTTTTCTTACGGACTACGTATTCTTTGAGACAGATACTGAGAGCGAGTTAATCGCCGCCTTAGAGCAATCGCTACAAGACGACGTTAATTGTGGTCGCCCACTTCGCCCCAATCTCGTTGCCATGTATGCAGCGTATCGTCCGTTGCGCAGCCTGCGAGGAATTGCCGGTAGTACATCATTCGATTTCGAAGGCATTGATCAGAACGTTCACTGGAAAAAATTGATACGCATGCAATTGGCTGAGCCAGACGAAGAAAATCGGCTCCGCGCATCGATACCAAGACTGACAAGCATAGAAAACGAAACTTCGGTCGCCATTCAGCAACAGTATGAGGAAAGTCCATATCCCCGGTGGTCCGGAATCAAGTGGGGGCAGGGTCAGCTACCCATTGGGTTCCGGCAGTCAGCGCCAACGCCACGGAGGTCTGACCAAGAGAGAGAGCACCGGATCCTTATTGCTGGGTGCGGTACCGGTCGAAACGCTTTTATCTATGGAAACACCCAACCTAACGCTTCCATTACCGCCGTCGATCTGAGTCGTAGCAGTCTCGCTTATGCTATGCGCAAAAAGCGCATATTCGGATTTGACAACATCGAGTTTTGTCACGGCGATATCCTCCGGCTGCCTGAGACCGAACGGATATTCGACGAAATTTCTTGCGCCGGAGTGTTGCACCATCTTCGTGATCCGGGGGCAGGGCTAAAGGCCCTCAAAAGCGTATACAGCGGAAAAGGAGAGTTTCTTTTGGCAGTCTACACTGAGAGTGGGCGCCAATCCGTTGTTGCAGGTATTGCTCTGCGAAAGGAATACGGGCTTGACGCTACTCCCGATGGAATCAGGCGGTTCCGCAAGCTCGTGTATGAATTGCCTGAACAGCATGTGGTTAAAGGGCTGTTGAGGTCTGCAGATTTCTATTCTCTTCACGATTGCCGAGATCTCGTCTTCAATATCCAAGAGCATCGCTTTAACCTGCTCACGTTGTCCGAGTTATTGTCTGACAATGGACTCGCATTTGCTGGAATCAAAATTCAATCATCTGTTATGGAGCTGTTTCAACGGATGTACGCTGATCAGAACGCTGCTAAGGATCCCGGTTGTTGGCATGCTTTTGAGCAGGCGTACCCGGGTGTATTCGGGTCCATGTATCATGTGACTGTTCGGCCAACCTGAGCCGAACGCTTCGTCGGCTCAATCAACTAGAAAATAGAGAACCCGTCATAACCGTTGCGTGCGACTGTCTCGCACTTTTCTGCATAGGCCGGGAAGCCTCCAAGGTAGGGCATAAACACCCGCGGCTTACCCGGAATGTTGGCCCCAAGGTACCAGGAATCGCAGGCCGAACGCAGCGAGGCCTCGCCGACTTCGCGGCTGTGTTCGACCCAGACGTCTTCCGCTGGCTTCTCTGCTTCGATGGCGCGTGAGCCGGTTTCCCGCAAGTGGGTGAGACAATCTGCAATCCACTCGACATGGTGTTCGCAGCCCGTGACCATGTTGACCAGGGCCGACGGGCTGCCTGGCCCGTTGATGGTGAAGAGATTGGGAAAGCCCTGAACCGCAAGTCCGAGATAACTGGACGGGCCTTCGTTCCATTTGTCCGTGAGCACCAAACCATTGCGCCCGCAAACATGCATTTTCGATAGGGCACCGGTCATGGCGTCGTAACCGGTGGCGAAAATAACAGCGTCGGCCTCATAGGTCGTATCGCCGACTAACACCCCATTGGCGACAATGCGATCAATCGGTGTGTCTTTCACATCAACCAGGGAGACGTTGTCGCGGTTGAAGGTCTTGTAGTAGTCGGTATCGACGCACATACGTTTGCAGCCGAACGGATTTTTCGGCGCTAGAATGGCCGCCGTCGCCGGGTCCTCGACAATGCTGTGGATTTTACCACGAACGAAGTCAGACACTGTGTCATTGGCATCGTCGTTAAACATCAGGTCGGCGAACGCGGCTTGGAACATCAAGCCCTTGTCTTGCCACCATTCCTCGAACGTACGTTTGCGTTCTTCTTCCGAGACGGCGAGGGCGGACGGCCCGGAGGGCGTCACGGGTATGGCTGTCGGGAAGTTTTTACCCCGCGTCCGCAGTTCCTGATACTCCGCCTTCACCGCTTCCAATTCGCCCGGCTTCATCGGCCGGTTGGCGGCGGGGACGGCGTAGTTGGCGGTGCGCTGAAATACAGTCAGATGATCAGCTTGCTCGGCAATCAACGGAATCGATTGAATGGCCGATGACCCAGTGCCGATAATTGCCACGCGCTTGCCCGTAAAGTCGACGCCTTCGTGCGGCCACAGCCCGGTGTGATATGTGTCGCCGGTATAACTCTCGAGGCCGGGGAAGTCCGGCATGTTTGGTACTGAGAGGGGGCCGGTCGCCATGATGCAGTACTTGGCGCGCACCGGTTCACCGGTTTCCGTCTCCACCAACCAGCAGGCGTCGTCTTCCTGCCAGGTCGCGGCCGTGACCCTGGCGTTAAAGGTGATGTCTTTGCGCAGGTCAAAGCGCTCTGCGACATGTTGGATGTACGAGAGTATTTCTGGCTGGGTGGCGTAGCGTTCCGTCCACACCCACTCTTGCTGCAGGTCGTTATCGAACTGATAGGAATAGTGGATGCTCTCAACGTCGCAGCGGCAGCCGGGGTAGCGGTTCCAATACCATGTCCCGCCCACGTCATCGCCGGCCTCAAACACCTGCGCCGTAAAACCGCATTCGCGCATTTTATGCAGGGCATAGAGCCCGCCAAACCCGGCCCCGACAATGAGGACATCGATATCTGTCTGAGTCATGTTCCCCGCCTCACCACCATCTCTCTGGTAATCTCACTGATCTTGGTTACGCCCAGCAGTGCCATGCTGCGTTCGATTTCACTGCGTAGAATGTGCAGTGCTTTTTCTACCCCCGCCTGACCACCCGCGCCAAGGCCATACACGTAAGACCGGCCGATGGAACAGGCGGTTGCGCCCAACGCTAGCGCTTTAATCACGTGGGTGCCACGACGGATGCCGCCATCCAAAATGATATCGAGTTCGCCACCAACCGCGTCGACAATCGGCGGCAGGGCATCAATGCACGCTTGCACGCCGTCAAGCTGGCGTCCGCCGTGGTTTGAGACCATCACGCCATGGGCGCCGATTTCTACCGCCTTCTTGGCGTCATGGGCTGAGTGCACGCCCTTTATAAGAAAACGCCCGCCCCATTCCTGGGCCATCCATTCCGCATCTTTCCAGGTCATGCCGCTGTCGATTTGGCTCGCGAGATATTGGACCGGCGAGATCTGTTTGTCCTTGAGGCTCAGCGATTCGTGCTGCGACATATTAACGAGGTCAAAGCTTGGATTGCGCAACGCGTTCAAGCTCCACACCGGGTGGGTTGCGAAACTGAACAGGCTGGCGAGGGAAAAGGTCGGCGGCATGGTCATGCCGGTCACAAGGTCGCGTTCGCGGTTGCCCGGGACGGGAACGTCGATCGTGACACAGATCGCGTCGTACTTAGCCGCCTTACAGCGCGCGATGAATTCTTTGGTTAGTCCCCGGTCTTTATAGACGTAGATTTGAAACATCTTTGGCCCGGGCGTTTCGGCGGCAACATCTTCGATCGTCGTCGTCGCCATGGTCGACAGGCTGTAGAGCGTTCCGGCCTTGTGGGCGGCGCGGGCAGCGGCTCGTTCCCCGGTGTGGTGAAACAGCTTCGACATCCCCGTTGGCGACAAGAACACCGGCCAATCCAACTCCACCCCGAGGGCTTTGGTTTTAGTGTCGATGTTGCTGGTGTCCCGTAGCAAGTTGGGCACCAATTCGTAATCGTTAAAGGCATCGGTGTTGCGCCGCAGGGTCACTTCATCGTCGGCGCCGCCATCCAGATAATGAAAGATCGGCGCGGGCAGGCGGCGCTTGGCTTTGGCCCGCAAGCGTTCAATATTATGGCAGCGGTCGAGTGACATCGCTCTTCCTTTTGTACTCTGTCCCTGACTTACCATACTCACACAGTGGCTATAAGAGGGGCAGCGCTGGCCACGCCTGTGTTAGGCTTGCAGCATGCAGGTTAATGACGTTTTTTCGGAGCCATTCCCATGACTACCAATCGCAGAACAGCCCTTAAACTTGGCAGCGCCGCCGCCGCGACTCTCGCGGCCAGCAAAGCCCAGGCCCAGAAAGACCCCGACGTTATCGTCATCGGGGCCGGGCTATCCGGCCTCTACTCCGCGATGCTGCTGGCTGAAGCGGGGGCCACCGTTCAGGTGATTGAAGGACGGGACCGCGTCGGTGGCCGTCTGTTCAGCGCTCGCAATGTGGAAGGCAATCCGGAGTGGGGCGGTGATTCCATTCTCGGCGGCTATGGCCGCATGCAGGATGTCTCCGCCAATGTGGGTGTCGAACTAGTCGACCATCAATCCCGCCGCGATCTGTCGCCGGAAGCCCATAAGGACCCGACCAACACGGAACTCGCCCTGCGCGGCAAACTGATCCCGAAAGGCGACTGGCCGACCCATCCGCTCAACGTCATGCCCGAAGGTGCGAAAGACCGGTTCCCGGGCCGCGGGTTTTTCCAGGCCGTCATCGGCCAGAACAATCCGTTGGAAGCGTTTGAAGATTGGCTCGATGCAGACAGTGCCCAGTTCGACCGTTCTATTTACGAGGTGTTCAAAGAAATCGGTTGGAGCGATGAGGCGATCAACCTCAACTACAACACCAATGTACAATATGGCACCTCTGCCCACGACATTTCATCGCTGATGTGGTTCTTCACCCAGGCCTGGTTCAAGTTGCAAGGTGATCTAGATCGCGTCGCCTTCAAAGCGCCCGGCGGAAACCAGAGCATTCCTGAAGCCATGGCGGCGTCTCTGCCCGGCGAAGTGCATCTCAGCAAAGAAGTCATTGGTATTCGCAGCGAGCCGGGTCAAGCCGAGGTGCATTGCGGCGATGGCAGCGTCTACAAAGCGAAGCGGGTGATCTGCACCATGCCGATCCCGACCATGCGCTGGCTCAAGTTCGATCCGCTGTTGCCTGCGCTCAAAGCCCAGGCGATTGCTACGGTGCCAGTGCAAAAAATCACCAAGATCATCATGGTGCCGAAGAAACCGTTCTGGGAAGACGACGGCTTTAGCCCGGCGATGTGGACGGATACCGACTGCGGCGAAGTACGGGCCCTGCGCGAAGGCGAAGACGCCAACCAAATCACCTGTCTCATGGCCTGGGGGCGGGGCTACCTCGCCGACAAGCTGGACAGCTTCAGCGATGAAGACGCCATGGCACGGGTCATTGCCGACTACGAACGCATTCGCCCTGCCGCCAAAGGATTACTGGAACCGGCGGGGATTAAATCCTGGCAGTCCGATCCCTTCGCCGCCGGTGATTGGGCGGTGTGGTCCCCGGGCACTGTGACCACCATGGTCAAAGCCTTGATCGATCCTGCCGACCGCATTCATTTCTGTGGTGAACACACGGCAACATCGAACCGCGGCATGGAAGGCGCCATGGAATCCGGCGAACGGGCGGCCTTTGAAGTGCTCGACGTCATTTAATATGAGTGTGTCACGCCGTACTTTTGTCGCGACTTCTGCAGCGCTGGTTGCGTCGCGGCCCCTCCACGCCAAGACCGAAGCCGACGTTGTTGTCATTGGGGCAGGCTTGTCCGGCATGTACGCCGCACGCCTGTTGGCCGACGAAGGAGCGAAGGTCGTCGTTGTCGAAGGTCGCGACCGCATTGGTGGCCGCCTTGAGAGTTACCGCCACCTCGAAGGGTCACCAGAAGCAGGAGGCGATTCCATTCTCGGCGGCTACGGCCGAGTGCGCGACTTGGCCGATCAACTGGGGCTGACTGTTGTTAACCACCGCCCGCGCGGCAGACTGTCACAGACGGAGATTGCCCTCGGCGGGTCTGTTATCCCGCGCGACCAATGGCCGTCACACCCGCTCAACAAAATGCCCGCTGATGCCAAATCAGCCTTTCCGGGACGGCGGTTTTTTGAATCCGTGGTTGCGGCCAACAATCCGCTTGAGGCGTTTGAAAGTTGGGCCGATCCCGAAAGCCAACAGTACGACCGCTCCGTCCACGCCTTTCTGCAAGAGCAGGGGTGGAATGCCGAGACCATCAATCTCAACTACAACACCAATATCGGGCGCGGCACGTCGGCGCACGATTGTTCCATCCTCACCTGGTTCTTCCGCATCGGCTGGGACAAGGTGCAAACGGATATTGAGAACGTCGCCCTCAAAGTTGTTGGCGGCAATCAATCTATTCCTGAGAGAATAGCCGAGGCTCTGCCCGGCGATGTTCATTTGAGCAAGCCGGTGGCGGCTATTCATCAAGATGCCAGCGGTGTTGATGTCATTTGCGAAGACGGGTCGACTTTCCGGGCCAAGCGGGTGGTCAACTCCACGCCCTTGCCGCCACTGCGCTGGGTCAATTTCGATCCACTGTTGCCGGCGGAAAAAGCAGCCGCGATCAATCTGCTGCCCTCCATGAAGATCAACAAGGTATTCCTCACCGCGACCGAGCCTTTCTGGGATGGGGATGGCTTTGGCCCGGGCATGTGGACCGACACACCCATGGGGCAGGTGGCTGTGTTGCGTCAGCTGGAAAACAGCACCGCCGTCACCGGTTTAATCGCCCGCTCTCGCGGCATCATGGCGGAAAAACTGGATGCCCTCGGCCCGGATGCGGCACAAGCGCTCGTGATTTCGGAATACGAAAAACTTCGTCCCGCCGCCAAAGGCAAACTCAAGGCGGTTGGCTATAAGTCTTGGGCCAAAGACCGTTTTGCCGGGGGCACCTGGATGGAATGGCACCCGGGCCAGGTACACCAATTCCAACCCCATCTCGCCAGCGCGGCGGGCCGCATTCACTTTTGTGGTGAGCACACCGCCCAATCAAACCGAGGCATGGAAGCGGCAGCCGAGTCAGCCGAGCGTTGCGCCTTCGAAGTGCTGGATGTGCTGTAGGGATTACCCCGACCGAATAGACTTCAGCGTCTTCGCCAGCGCTTTGGCACACTTTTGCAGCGGCGAAAGAAAGCGCTCGGCCGCACGGTCCAGGGGGATGGCCGAAGGGTGGAATCTATTGGAAAGAGCAAAATCCACATCGCCGTTGACCTC
>JABJAH010000045.1 GCA_018666155.1 Rhodospirillaceae bacterium
GCCGTCGGAAAGCATCAAAAAGAGGTCTTTTCTGAAACCGTTGTTGTGCAATCCGTCAGTGAGGCGCTTCAAATAACTTTTAAAGAGTGCGAGGACGTAGGCGTTACACACAGTCGTTGACGCCCGTTCGTACTCCCCAATTTCAGGCATGACATCACTTGAGATGCAAACAGCGAGGTTGGGCGCCTCTTGCTGGAATATCTCAAGAACACGTTGTTCATGAGCAGCATTCTGGAAGCTGTGCAGCAATGAAATCGCTACGGCAGAGACGTCGGTGTTTGCAATCTCTCTTGCCACCGCAACAACCGCGCTCTCGTCCAGGGGTGTGAGCACTTGACCGTCCGGGCTCAAACGTTCCGGCACTTCAAAGCGCCAGCGGCGCGGCACCAACGGCTCCGGCATATCAATAAAGAGATCATAGGAATCGTAACGACCTTCGGTTCCAATCTCTAATATGTCGCGAAAGCCCTTAGTGGTGACGAGTGCCACTTTGGCCCCCCGGCGTTCAATGATTGCGTTGGCAACCAAAGTCGTGCCGTGAATGATTTGGTTGACGTCGTGCGCTGTTGCATCGTTGGCTTCGAGTATGTTTTCGACACCGGTTAGCACGCCAACGGATGGGTCTTCGGGTGTTGTGAGTACCTTTTCATTGTATAGGCGCCCGCTTCGGGTATCGATCATGACGATGTCGGTAAAGGTGCCGCCGATATCGACACCTATACGGTATGGCTTATCCATCGGCGTCTGCCCCGGAAATTTCAACGCCATAATCACGTTTTGCTTTCGCGGCTGTCACAAGACCGCTTGCGACGTCCCCTCGAATTTTCTCTGGGTCACGTTGATCTGGCGGGCCGAAGCCTCCGCCCCCTGGGGTGTCGAACGTCACGACATCATCCCGTTGAATATCTAACCGCACCTTCGCAGGAATACGTTCGGCGTTAAGGTAGTCCGTTCCCGCAGCGCCAGCTTGTCCACCAAGAAGCCCGCGAGGCGGAAATTTTACCCGCTCGTGGCGAATTGTCATGGTAATGGGGTGGTCGCCAGTAGATTTAAAAGACACGCGTTGGGCTGGCCCACCACGGTATTTTCCTGCTCCACCGGAATCGGGAATCAAAGATTTTTCAGTGATGAGCAGTGGCACGCTGTTCTCAAATTGCTCAATCGGTAACGTCGTTATGTTGCTCGGGAAACTAAGGCAGGCCGGGCCATCCTGATGGGGTCGGGCACCATGGCCGCCATTCATGAAAAACATTTTCATGAAGCGCTTCCCATCTTCTTGGCGACCGGCAAAATACACATTCCAGATTGGTGAACCACAATCGGCAATGACTTGGTCGGGAATGATGTTTGCGAGAGCACTAAAGATGACGGGCGGAAGATAATGTCCTGTGAGATGCCGTGCCCAAATAGGCGCCGGGCGCTGCGGATTTACCAAACTCCCTTCAGGAGCCTTGATCGCAATCGGCCGAAAAGAACCGTCGTTGTTGGGCGTGCTTGCGTCAAAAGCGGACTTAATGGCGTATGCCGAATAGGCCCGCGTGTAATTCATGACGGAGTTGATCGGTTTATCGATCTGAGCTGACGTTCCAGCATAGTCGATGGTTAGATTGCTGCCTGAGATGGTGACTTCGCAGCAAATTTTTAGCGGTTCGTCGAAACCGTCGAGCTGGATTTCGCCATAATATGAACCATCGTCTACCGCTTCGATGGCTCGCCTCATCGCCGCTTCGGACCGATTGAGGATTTCATCCACCATCGCATCTAGGTCGTCGATCTTTTCATCGTCTAAGATTTTCAAGAGGCGCGGAACGGCCATGTCATAGGCAGCGAATTGCGCGCGTATATCTCCCAGTGTTTCTTCGGGCGCGCGCAGGTTTTCAGTGAGAAAGGCGATGACATCTTCGTTTTCAACCCCTTCACGTACAATCTTGGCGACGGGGATAGTGAGTCCTTCCTCATAGGAGTCACGCGCATTGACCGAAGGTGCACCACCAATATCTACGGAATGAAAAACACTGCCAATAAAGGCGATGACTTCACCGTTCTTAAAGATGGGCCGTGCCATGGTGATGTCGTTGAGGTGCCCGGTCCCGTGATAGCCGTCATTCGAAATGAGGATGTCGCCCGACTTGAGCTCAGACTTTGGATAGCGCTCAAGCATGACGGCAAGTGTGCTTGGCATTGTGCCAATGAATGACGGAACACTGCGGGAAGACTGGGCGAACTGTCGGCCATGGCCGTCCATTAGGCTAACGGCAAGATCCCAATTGTCACGGACAACGGATGAAAAAGACGTCCGGACGAAGGTGTAGGCCGTCTCGTCCATGAGGCTGTCGAGCCTTTGCCAAGTCAGGCCAACTTTCAGTGCTGAGAATTTCGCTGAGGTCAAAACCGTATTACCAATGCTTGATGAGTAGGTTAACTATAAAGCCATCTTGCGCGATTATCAGACGTTTACCGGAACTGCTCACGAACTGAACAGTTCCGAATAATGTGTTTGATGTTCTATCTTCCAGACTAATTTGGGATACGTGAGGCCGCGAATCGGTCAATCGGCCCATCGACTGGCATTACTCTATAAGGTTTTGATAATGCACAAGTACCAAATGTATATCGGTGGAAAATGGTGTGATTCTGCCTCTAAAGAATGGATTGAAACGGTTAATCCGTATTCTGGAGAGGTGTGGGCGCAAATACCCAAAGGCACGGCCGCCGACGTTGATGCTGCGGTGTCTGCCGCCGACACAGCGTTTAGATCGAGCGAATGGAGGAGCCTTACGGCCACTCAGCGCGGCAAATTACTCTGTAGGTTTGGCGATATCTTGGCTGAAAATGCGGAAGCGCTGGCGGAAATCGAAGTCCGCGACAACGGCAAGCTCTACGCGGAGGTGGTCAATCAATGCCGCTATATGACCCAGTGGTTTCAGTACTACGGCGGTTTGGCCGATAAGATTGAAGGCTCTGTTCCGCCGATCGATAAGCCGAACATACTGAATCTGACGAAGCACGAACCTCTTGGTGTGTGCGCCTGTATCACACCCTGGAACTCGCCCTTGTTGCTGCTGGCATGGAAGGCAGCACCGGCGCTAGCAGCCGGCAATACCATTGTGATCAAGCCATCCGAGTACACGTCGGCATCGACGTTGGAGTTTGCCCGTATTTCCGAAGAAGCGGGTTTTCCTCCGGGTGTTATCAATGTCATTACCGGTCTCGGCGCGGATGTGGGCGAAGCCCTGGTGCGGCATGATAAGGTGCGCAAAGTGGCTTTCACCGGCGGAGAAGAAGGCGGAAAGCGCGTCAATTTGGCGGCGGCAGACGACTTCACCCGAGTGACATTAGAACTGGGTGGTAAATCGGCCAACATCGTGTTCGATGATGCGGACATGGATCAAGCTGTGAGCGGCGCAATTTCAGGGATATTTGCGGCCAGCGGCCAGACCTGTATCGCTGGGTCTAGGCTGCTGCTCCAAGACTCAATTCATGATGAATTTCTTGAACGGTTATTGGATATGGCCGGACAGGCGCGCATTGGCGATCCCATGAATCCCGAGACTCAGGTCGGTCCAATCACGACCGAACCACAGTATCGGAAGATCATGGACTACATCGAGATCGCCAAAGGGGAGGGCGCGGTCTGCGTTATGGGCGGAGACTCTGCTCCGGCGCCAGACGGTAATAAGGGACTCTTTGTCCAGCCCACGGTTTTTTCCGGCGTGACCAATGATATGCGCATTGCGCAAGAAGAGGTCTTCGGCCCCGTCCTTTCGGTGCTGCGCTTTACCGATGAGGAGCACGCCATTGAAATTGCGAATGATATTAAATACGGCTTAGCGGCTGGCATCTGGACTCAGAATTTGAAGCGGGCGATTACCGTCAGTGATCGCCTTGAGGCTGGTACGGTGTGGGTCAACACCTACCGCTCTACAAGCTATACAACGCCATTCGGCGGATATAAGGCGAGCGGATTGGGGCGAGAAAACGGTATGGAGGCCATAAAGGAATATCTTCAAACGAAGAGTATATGGCTCTCTACAGGAAGCAGTGTTGCCAATCCATATATGCGGCGATAACGATTGGGTTGGGGCCAGCGGTCCCGAAATTGAATTTGAATACATGAAGGAATGCGCAATGGCTGTACACAAAACCTTACTACGCATTGGGACGGCCCTTTTCGTGGCGCTTGGATTGCTCTCTTCCGCGCAGGCCGACGTGTTGTCTGGTTATGGCCAACTGTCGGGAGAGGTAACGGGTTCAGAACCTGGGGTTCTTCCAGTCGTTTACGCCTACAACCCTGAAAAGGATGTCGCTTACACAGTATTCGTCATCAATGGAAAATACCGTGCGGTTAATTTGATCCCGGGCCCGTACTACGTCGAACTTCGACCCGCTGTCGACCAACTCGAAAGTTTTACAACCAAATATACCAAGGTCAATGTAGCCGCAGATACGCATGTCACGGCTGATTTTACTGTCGAAAATATCAATATGGCGCCGAACTACGTGAACGGCATCGATTACCCCGACGCAAAAATCGAACCTTATGATGTAATTTATCCGCCGGGTCCCGGTCGCGATATCCTTGAGCGAACCTGTCACGGTTGCCACGCGGTTAATTTTTTCCCGTACAATAGTGTTCGCGCGTATCCCGCGGGGCGCGCCCCCCATGATGAATTTTCATGGCCAGCCACGGTGGACCGCATGCACAAAGGACCCGCATTTGGCGTCCCCGGCAAAGCGACCCTATTCGATGCCAACCTACTTCCACCGGCGGACAGGGATACCCTCGTGGAATATCTGATAGAGAACTTTGGACCAGAGTCGGAGTCCCGCGTGGTTCAGCTGGCCAGTGAGCCGGAGCTTGATGAATCGGCGTTGGAGAAGGCGCAGTTCATTGACTACGTTTATCATGAGGCAGAGGAATACGCAGACCCGTTCCTAAAAACCAATCCCTGGCCTCATCAGGTCGATTTTGATGCCGACGGCAACGTTTGGATTGCTTACACCGCCTGCTGCATCGTCCGATTTGATCCGCGGACAGGGGAATCGAAAGCCTTCGAAGGTCATGGCGGTGGTCACGGCGTGCTCGTTGATCAGACCGATGGCACGGTGTGGTACTCCGGCTCAGGCGATGCCGTTCGTCGCTTGGACCCAGAAACAGGACTGGTCGACTATTGGGAGTTCGGCGATACAAGGATGGGCAGCAACACCCAGATCTTCGACACCAAAGGTAATCTTTGGATGTCGCTACTTGGTCGGGGCGCAATTGGTAAGTGGGACCGTAAAACGGACTCGGTGATGTACTGGGAAAATCCCATCGTCCGCAGTCGTCCATACGGCATCATCGTTGATCGCAAGGACAAGATCTGGTGGGCGGACTATCATAACGGTGGGGTCTCACGGTTCGATCCAGAAACCGAAGAGTATAAATTCTTCCAAGTTGAAACAGATGATGCCGCGACGGCGATGAGGCGTCTGGGCGTTGATTCAAAGAATATGATTTGGACGGCGACCTGGGGCAGTCGAGGTCATCAAAACGGCAAAGTGTATCGTTTGAATCCGGAAACGGGAGAGGTTCTGGAACGCAAACTAGGGATCGAATACAGCAACCCGTACAACGCTGAACCAGATGCGGACGACAATGTGTGGGTCGCTCCCGATAACTATCTATCAAAGTATGATCCGAAGGCGGATAGCTTTACGCATTACCCCATACCGATCCGCTCCGATACTTTGAAAACTACGATTTCCGAGAATGGCGGGATTTGGTTCATCTATCGTAACGCTGGCAAGTTTGCTGGATTTGGCGGCAATGCAACGGTGCTGTATCCGGATAAAGACAAAATCACGACGCTCGCCGCGCATCACTCCGAGAACAGTCCGGGGTACTTTTTGAGTAAGTACCGGGGACCTATGGCGCCAAAGGTGAAGGGCGAGGTTAGAACTGGACCCGCTGTGGCTCAGAATGCGGATGCCTATGCCGCCTGGGTTAAGGCAAGAGGCGTTGACGACTCTGGGGCGCTCTTGGAGTAGCCGACGTTAGAGTCCCGCAGTGGTATTTGGAGATGGTGCGATGAGAGTGCGTGTTACGGCGCTAGTTGCTGTGCTGACGGTTTTTCTTGGCCCACCATCGCCAGTAGCTGCACAGGATTATGATCGTGCGACTCTGGGCGCAGGCAAAATTCTCTACATGCGTTGTATTTCCTGCCACACCGTTACTAAAAGTGGCCGCCATCTGGTCGGGCCGAACCTCTGGGGCGTTGTCGATTCTAAAGCTGGCACCAGAGCGGGTTTCAAAGGGTATTCAGAATCTTTGAAGACATCAGACATTGTGTGGTCTAGGGACGCGTTAGACCGCTTCATATTGGACCCGTCTGGATTCTTACCTGGAACCAACATGATATACAAAGGGCTACCGAAAGAAACAGATCGCGCCGCTCTTTTGGCCTATTTGGAAACGGAATCCGTGAATGAGGCGGTCCGGTACGAAGGCCTGCAGTATTAAGGTTTTCGGCTGCTCTTTCGGCCCAAGCGTTCTATGGGGCTCGGGCACCCTATTAGTTCTAGGTCTGTAAATTCTGGATGATGGGGTTACCCATTATCCGATACTGATGATTAAAGACCGCTGACTCTACGGGCGGCCTTTGTATTTGAGCAATATGTGGTATCTGTTCAAGAATGTTGGCTCTAATTTTTATGTTCGTTTAAATCACAGGGATTCAAATTCAAATGTCACGCACAGCACTTCTTTGTATCGATTATATCAATGACATTGTTCACGACGACGGCAAGGTATCTGGCAAAGGATACTCTGATTTCGTCGGACGGCACGGCACGCTAGAAGCGGTCGGAAAATTGCAAGAGGCGGCTCGCTCAACGAATCACCTTGTCATTCATGTGAAGGTTGGCTTCTCACCGTCGTATATTGAGCAAAACAAGAATTCACCGTTGACCGGCAAAGCTCATGAGTTTGGTGCTTTGAAGCTTGGCGAATGGGGCACGGACTTTCATGATAGCGTGCTTCCCAAGGAAGACGAGCCGATCATCACCAAGAACCGCGTCAATCCGTTCCACGCAACAAACCTTGATCTTCTTTTACGTGCAGCTGGTGTCGACCATATTGTGATGGCTGGTGTGTCAACGGATATGGCTGTTGAGGCCTGTGTAAGAGATGCCCATGATCGAGACTACCGGGTTACCGTTATCTCAGACTGTTGTGCGGCAACCAGCGACGAAGAGCATGACAACAGCCTAAAGACGATGACGAAGTTTGGAACGGTCACAACTGCGGCTGAGATGAACTGGTAGGATTTGGCTTGGCGTCGCCGACGCTCAGCGCTTCCTGTGGCTGAACCTAGCGGATTTTGTCGAACGTGATGTGCAAGGACTCGATGCCACGCAGGATAAAGCTCGGTGTATGGGTAATCGGAGGATGACCAGGCTTTAAGGCAATATTCTCAATACGTTGGAGGATGGTTGAGATGCCGATCTCCAACTCTTTTTTAGCCAGCGCCTGGCCAATGCACCGGTGAATGCCGTAACCGAAGGCTAGGTGTTTTGTTGCATTATGCCGCGTGATGTCGAGTTTATAGGCATTTGGGAATTGCTTGTCGTCTCGATTTGCGCTGCCGTAGGAAAGGTAGATTTTCGCACCCTTCGGGACGTTATACCCGCCTAGCTCTGTGTCGTGATTGGCAATACGGAACAAGCCCTGCGTCGGGCTTTCCAACCGCAAGGATTCGTCAACAAACTTTTTCACCATTGCCGCGTCGTTGCGCAGAATTGTTTGGAGGTTTGGCTCCTCAATCAATAGCTTCATTGAAGCGACCAGATGATTCCGCGTTGTTTCATTTCCAGCCGTCATCAATTGCTGAAGTATGGCTAATATTTCTTCATAGGTGAGGGGCTGGCCATCCTCATGACGTGCTGCGACGAGGCCGGACAATAGGTCCTCTTGAGGGTTGGTCTTTTTCTCGTTGATCCGGTCCACAAAGTAATGCTGATACTCAATAATAAGTTTTGTACATTCCAACCGGCGTTCGGGAGACAGCATAATTCCGAGGGTTTCTACAAACGCATCGGTCCAAACGCGAAAGCGATGAATATCAGATCTTGGCGCGCCGACTTGGTCTGCGATTACACCCAGTGGCAGCGGCACAGCGAATTCTTCTTTGAAATCGCATTGACCTTTGCTGATAAAAGCGTCGATTAATTCATTAGCGTGATCCACTAAATACTCGTCCATACGTTTGACGACGGGACCCGTAAAAGCCTTATCGATCAAGGAACGGTAAAAGGTATGGCGGGGCGGATCAACTTGGGTCAATACGTCGGGAACGGTGTAACCGTCCTTGGCAAAGAGGGCGTTGCTCTCAGTTAGATCCGGACCGCCAACATCAGTTCGCATGTCGATCTGAGAGGAAAAAGTCTTCCAATTTTTCAAAACTTCAACGGCTAAATCGTAGTCTGCTATCATCCATAGATCAGTTTGAGGGTCGTAATGAACTGGCTCCTGCTCACGCATGAGTTTGTAGTACCCATAAGGACACTCCTGTACAGCAGGGTTGCCTATGGTTAAGTCAGCAAGGTCGGTGAGATTTGTCTCAATTGTCATTTTACAAACTCGATCTCATCAGAAAAAATGTCTACTATTGAGGCGACGAAGCAACAAAATACGAATCTTTATTCAATGCTTATTTTGCTGCCACAAGGGTGGTTCATGGTTAAGGTAAGCGCTGTCGTAAAATGATCCATTTTCTAAATTCATAGCGACCAATTGTTTTACTAAATAGGTGCACCAAATGCGAAATTCTAAGACACTACGTCGCTGTATGATGGCAGCGTTTGCGCTTTTGGTGTTACCTATTTCTGTTCTTGCCGCTCAGCTCCCAGGGTACGGGCAGCTTTCAGGATCAGTATCCGGGTCCGAACCGGGCGTCCTGCCAGTAGTGTACGCCTACAACACGGATAAAGATGTCGGCTATACCGTTTTCGTGGTCAACGGAAAGTACCGCGCCGTCAATCTCATTCCTGGTGAATATGACATCACCATTCGTCCTGCCGTAGAGCAGCTAGAAGGTTTCACGAGTCAATCTGAGCAGCGAACCGTTGCCGCAGATCAAAGTGTCTCGGTCGATTTCGCGATTAAGGACATAGGCCTCGTACCAAACTACATCGGCGGATACCCGGCGGAAAAGTGCGACCGGGATTATTCAGACTGCGGCGCTGAAATCGTGTCTTACGATGAAGCCTACCCGCCTGGACCGGGGCGTGACGTAATGGAAAGAACGTGTCTGGGATGCCATCACGTTCAGTTTTTTCCTTACAATCAAGTGCGTGGATATCCTGGTGGCCGCGCACCGCAGGATAAAGACACATGGGCGATGACGGTCGACCGTATGCACCAACGTGTTGAAGGCGCACCTGCCGGGAAAGCATCTTATTTCAAAACTGAATTGCTCCCGCCCATAGACCGAGACGTTGTGATTGATTATTTGGCTGAGAACTTCGGTTATGACGCGCCGCCGCGGCTGGTTGAGCTGGAGAGTGAGGCAGAGCTCGATTTAGAGGCCCTCGAGAAGGCTATGTTTATCGAGTACATCTACAAGGAAGACCCTGAGAAATACCCAACGTGGCCGTGGTCTCACAATGTTACATTTGACGCCGACGGCAACGTTTGGAATGCCTATACGGGCTGCTGCATTATCCGGACGGATCCGCGCACCGGTGACGCCACAGCCTTTGAAGACAATGGTGGTGGCAGCAGCATCGAAGTCGATCAATCCGACGGAACCGTATGGTATTCAGGCGATATCACGAGAGAAAACGGCGGCGGTAGTTCTCCAGGTAAACCAAGAAGTACGGTGAAGCACCTCGATCCTGAGACAGGTCTCGTAGACAACTGGGTGGGTCGTCCGAGCAACACACAGATTTTCGATAGAGCAGGAAACCTGTGGATGACAACCGACGGCATAACCAAATGGGATCGCAAATCAAATTCGTTGATGCATTGGAGCGTGCCTGTTCTGCGCAGTGGTCCCTATGGAATCGTGGTCGATTCGAAAGAAAAGGTCTGGTTTGCCGACCACTACACCAGCGGGATGACACGGTTTGACCCTGACACAGAAGAGTTCACATTCTTTAGACTGACGCCGGAAGAACCCACGGTCATGCGGCGTCCCGGTATCGACTCAAAAGACATGGTCTGGGTCGGCACCTGGGCGAGCCCTAACCGCGAAGTTGACGGCAGGAATATTGGTGGGGCGCTCTATAAGCTGAACCCGGAAACCGGCGAAGTAATGGAGCGTAGGCTGGGCATAGAGCATTCCTCTCCTTACAAAGCCGATGCAGATCCGTTCGATAACATTTGGGTCACCACCGATAACTACATGTCAAAGTATGATCAGGTGGCTGATAAATTCACGCACTACCCCACTCCGACGCGGTCAGACACCCTAAAGACAACCATCACGCGGGAAGGGGTGGTCTGGTTCATGTATCGTAACGCTGGGAAATTTGCAGGGTATGGTGCGACTTCTGTTGCGCTTTATCCAGACAAAGACAAGATGACGACGCTTGCCGCCTACCACGACGAAGAGAGCGGGGATTTTCTATCCAGTAAATACAAAGGGCCAAAACCACCCAAAGTAACTGGAACAGATATGTATGCGTTTGCCCCGCGAAACGTCAGAGAGTATGAGGCATGGGCAATAGAGAGCGGATTGCCCGGTCCAGATGATGAAGCCGCTGAAGGGTTCGTCGATCCCAAGGAAAAGGATGGGGATCGGTACTAGAGAAGGAATTCTCTAATCGATTGCCCGCGAATTAATAGCGCCTACTTGGTCCACCTTCTTATGAATTGGATGTTATCGAATGGAAAATGAGTACGGCGAGTTTCGGTCGAATTGGAAAGTCTTAATAGCCGCCGCTGTCGGCGCTGGCGCAGGCGTTACCGGCGCTATGGTTTATAGCCTTGGTATCTTGATTAATCCGCTCTCAGACACCTTTGGCTGGAGCCGCGCGGAAGTCTCCGGCGTAAAAACATTTCTAACGCTGGGTTTCGTCGTAACGGCGCCGTTTGTCGGTTATGTGGCAGACAAGTATGGTGTTCGGAAAATCGCGTTGGTGTCTCTAGGGATGCTCTCGCTGGCTATGCTCGGCATAACCCAGATGAACGGAAATATTTTCGTCTACTATGCCTGTATTTTTGCGTTGTCTGTTGCTGGCTGTTGCACCACACCCTTGGTTTGGACACGGGGTGTTGCGACTTGGTTTGTGGAGAAACGCGGCCTTGCGCTGGGTCTAACACTAACAGGAACAGGCGTTGCCGGAATCCTGGTGCCCATCGTGCTCGGCAGTATGGTCGACAAGTACGACTGGCGGGCCGCGTATGTTCTTATGGCCGTCGCCGCTGCGCTGGCGATTATTCCAGCCAGTCTATTTTTCTTTGAGAACGGACGGCAGCCCGAGAATGTGGACAAGCCAGTTTCGCCGACTTTGCAACTAGGTTTCACAGTATCAGAAGCCTTTAAAAGCCTTCGATTTTGGAAATTTGCGTTCTCCTTCTTGTTGATCGGGGGAATGATTTCATCGCTTATGATTCATCTCGTTCCAATGCTCACGGACGCAAACATGCCGCGTTCCATGGCCATACGCATCGCTGGTGTAATGGGGGCGGCCGTCATTGTAGGCCGCGTGACAACAGGATTTCTCGTTGACCGGTATCATCCACCCTATGTGGCTGCTTTTTTCTTAGCGATGCCGATCGTCGGCTGTGTTCTACTTTCAGGCAGCACCCTTCCGATTTGGCTGGTGGTGGTGGCAGCAATGTTCATAGGCTTAGCCGCTGGATCAGAAGTTGACCTTGTCCCGTACTTGACGGCGCGTTATTTCGGCCTGAAGGCTTACGGAAAACTCTATGGCTGGGTGTTTGTGTTTTTCTATGCTGGTGTCGGTATCGTGCCACCAATTTTTGGTCGCGTGTTCGATATCAATGGCAACTACGACATCGCGTTGCAATTTGCGATAGGCGCGTTGGTTATTGGGGTTGCAACGATTGCCACGTTAGGGAAACCCCCTAAGTTTTCGTAGTAAACAAGAAAGTGAAAGACTGGCTGAGTGCTTGCCGCATTGCGGTCGAGTCCAATGACGGTGGTGCACCGTGTATTACAGCACCTAGGAAAAAGTATGAGTAACGTTCCTGAACTCACAAAAAGTCCAATATGCCCGGGCCATTAATTGCGGATACTCTTTTAAAAAACGCCTATGTGGTGACCGTCGATTCGGATCGGCGAGTCTTCACAAACGGCTATGTGGCTTTTCGCGACGGGCAGGTTGTGGCGGTTGGCTCCATGTCGGACTGTTCTATTGAAGCCAGTGAAGTACTCGATTGCACTGGTAAAGTCGTTCTCCCTGGATTCACCAACGCTCATAACCACCTTATCCAGGTTTTCTTTCGCGGCTATAACGACGACCGCTGGCCTGTTCTTAATTTTCCCGCAGCCATTACGGCGCTCCTCAAGCAGCAAGCGCTGGTGGCTGGCCGTTTGGATGAAGAGCGCAGCTATATTTTAGCGCGTCTCCATGCTTTGGATTTGATCCACAGTGGATACATTGGCACTCACGATGAGCACTTTTCAAATGCGGACCCGCGGTCGGTGGATGGGAGTTGGCGGGCGCTCGAAGAGTCTGGAATGCGTGGCTTTCTGGCCCGCTGTATCGTCAATGGTGACAAAGTCCCTGAGGCTGACCGCGAGACTGTCGATGTCGGCTTAAAGGAGGTTCAACGGCTCAAAGCGAAATTTGATTCTTCACGGATTGAAGTTGCCTCTGGGATTCTGAACTACCAGTACCTCGCTGACCCGGAAGACATGCGCCGGATCGCCGAAGCCAGCGCTGCGGCGAATATTCGCCTTGATGTCGATATGACCGATAATTCCCGCGGCAAAGCCTTAGAGGCGCGAGGGTTTAAGGGCGGTCAAGTAGAGTACTACCGGGATTATGGTATTCTTGAGCGGCCGATGTACGCCGGGAAAGCCGTCAATGTACGCGCTGATGAAATAGATATCCTTGCCGAACATGATGCTCGTGTAGGCTTCGTTCCGATCCTGCGCCAGTTTGATGCGGTCGGTCTGCCGGTTCATCACTTTCTCGCCCGCGGTATAGTCCCGGGCCTCGGAACGGACGGGCCAATGGTTTCAGACAGTCAAAACGTGTTTGAACTCATGCGCCAAACAATCTTGACACAAAACCTTGCAGCGCTGCGGGAACAGCGAGACGGCCAACCGTTGCCCGACGCCCATCTGTGGGCAACCAGCGAAACTGTGATTGAGATGGCGTCACTTGGCAGCGCACGCACGCTGTTTATGGATGACGTCACTGGCAGCATCGAAGTGGGTAAAGCGGCAGACTGCGTCATCGCGGACCTCAATCGGGCGACCATGCGCCCCACCCAGCAAGGCCGCCGCACACTTGGCGTGCTTGTTTGGGCCGGTGCAGCAGAAGCCGTCGATACGATCTTTGTAGAAGGGCGGAAACTTCTCGAGGGTGGGCGCTCGACCATCTGGGATGAGGATGAAGTGATCCGCGATGCCGAACGTGTACTAGCCGAAATTGCTGAGGAGACGGACCTTTTCTCTCTGATGGCCGACCGGGGACCAGGCCGTCAGTATAGGGGCTGGACGTATATATGAATATTGGACCAACAGCCTGACGTAAACGCTGGTGTTTGACTCACCTGACGATAGCCGCGCCAACTAGTCTGGGCACGACGCTATCAACACCAGAAACTACAGATAACAGAGCACGAGAAGTCTCGCCCCATGATGGGATTGTTTAGAACGGGTGCTGTGAACCGTCGTAGCTAAACAAGGTGCCTGAATCTTCCAGCGTTAGGCCTTCGATGACCGAAATCATACCACTGATACTTTCTTGTGGTTCAATCAGACCTGGAAAACTGACGTCACCCATCTTTTCGACCTTCACTTGCCCCGGCGAGAGTGACGCAATAATAACGCCATCTTTTTTCAAATCGCTCGCAATAACTTTTACGTACATATTGAGGGTCGCCTTGGACGATTTGTACCAGTATCCCCCCGGCATTGTCGGGCCCTTGAAACCGAAAGTCCCCGCCAAGGAGCTGATGGAAACGATAGTCTTGTCTTCGCTGGCCTTAACATGGTTTACAAAAGCTTCAGCGACCTTGAGTCCACCCAGCGCGTTAATGCGCATGAAGTTTTCCCACTGGTCATAGTCGAGGGTTCCAAAGGACTGCGGGGCGGGGTTGCGGAAATCGCCGGTTATGCCCGCATTGCTGATCAAGACATCGATGGCTGTACCTTCAAGTTTCGTCGCTAATGCATCAATTTGTTCATGGTTGGTTACGTCCATGGTTTCGATGTGAATAAGATTAGGATACTGGCCGTGTAGTGCGCTTAAGGACTCTGGTGCTGCGCTACGACGGTGGGTAGCAATAACATCCCACCCCTTCGAGGCGTATTGCTTGGCAAATTCAAGGCCAATCCCTGAATTGGAACCGGTAATGAGTACAGTCTTAGCGTCGGCGGATGCTACGACAAATACCGACAGAGCGGCCGCGAGGGTGGTAAGGCGCATGAAAGTTTCCTTCGCAAGATTAAGGTTCATTCGTGAACTTTAGATCATAACGTGGCAAGTCAGGAATCTATAAACTCCAAGCGACTTTGACCGCGGGGTGGAAGCATATGCTCACAACCGTTTGAACGGTTGAGACAATGCCGTCGTATGAGCTATGTCGCTAACTCACGCCACTCGCACAGAACATCGGCGCAATTTACATTAAAGAAATTAGTGGTTATTTCCGTGCGCCGAACAGATACCAAGCTTCGCCATTATATCCCTTTTTTTGAGGTTTAGGTTTGGCATGCTCATGATCATGGCGGCTAATCTTGCCTGCCCACGCTGGATAATGACCAGGATCTAGGTCTGGATTGACGCCGCCTTCAATGCATTGCTCAGGCGAGAACCCGGCTGCTTGTAGTTCAGCTTGAAAATCCATGCCGTGCAGCTGAACCCAAAAAGGTTCGTTATTATACCAGGCATCCCAGTTGCGCAGAAAACGATCAAATATAGGAGTTTCTGGGGTGAAATTAGGTTGCTCGAGGTTGAGAGTTAGTCCGCCGGCGTTTAGTGCGGCGTAAATCCGCTCTAAAATTTTAGGCAGTGCAGAGCCCGACGTTTCGTGGAAGACCATTGTTGTCTGGATCCAATCAAACGTGCCCAACGATTCATCAATATCTTCAGCGGCACCCTGCACAAACCGCACATTTGAGAATCCCATGGAGCGCGCGCGAGCATGGCCGTAGCGCAACATCGGTGCGCCAGCATCGAGCGCGACCACTTCGGCATCGGGAAACGCGGCAGCAAGTGGCAAGGTGTTGTTGCCATGGGCTGAGCCAATATCAAGAATGCGCTTCGGCTTGAAATCTGGATAGTGTTGCGCCAGCCATTTGGCCATTCCGCGCCCACCTGAATCACCCTTCGCCCCAAACATACCCATCGCAGTTACAAAGGTGGCGATATCGTAAGTGGCAGCAGCAGTCATATCGCCGGGTACAATTTCAGTGTGATATCCGCCGGGTTGGAGATGATTGTCAGCTTTAGCAAGATAGTGTGGAACTTCCAGTGACGGATTAAGTTGCAGCGTGTTGTCGGCCTGGCTTTCTGAATGGTTCAATGCGGTTGCACGCTGTCGAAGAGCATCCAGTTGTCTGATGGTGATATGCCGTGCGGTCTGGCGGTTCATTTCTTGGATTGCGCGGCGCAGGCTCGCCCAGGATTGGTAGATCGGGCTGGGCTGAATGGCTTTGCGTACTATCGCGCCGGTCTTGGCTTTTGGATTACTCAGGTTGAGATCATCGGCAGTCAACTTTGGTGCGGCTTCATGCTCATAGGCGAGCCTGACTCCCGAACTCAGGGTCGCTGCAACAGAGGCGTTGAGTGATGCCAACGCATTAATCCGGGCCGATTCATCATGGCTGATTTCAGGCATCATCCCGTGGCGATAGAGAGATCGTGAGTCCGGCGGGAGAGGGACTGGCATGAGGGTGAGCTCTCGATCAGGCTGAATGGGATTTAGTCAGTACATTAGATGGAGCCACTGTCTCGTGCAACGATACGGACTGGCGTCAAGCAGAGTAGTCCATGAATGTTTGAATGGTGCTATTACCAAATGCTCATATGAGGTTTACCTAAGGGGCACAGATATTAGGTTGAGTTTTGGATTTCATGAATAGCGCGCAACAGATTTTACGTGACGTTTTTGGCTACGGCGAATTCCGCTCAGGTCAGGAAGAAGTTATCGAGACGCTAGCATCTGGTCAAAGCGTGCTTGCCGTCATGCCGACGGGGGCCGGAAAATCCATTTGTTACCAGATACCGGCGGTGATGGCCGATCGTTTGACGGTTGTCGTTTCGCCATTGCTTGCGCTTATGGATGACCAGGTTGCTGCATTGCGTACCAATGGCGTAGATGTTGCCTGTATCCATTCCGGGCATTCACGCGAGCAAAACATCGCCGAATGGCGGAGAGTTCAAGACGGCGCAAAGCTGCTTTACCTATCACCGGAACGATTGATGACGGAGCGGATGCTCGCCGCCATATCAGCAATCCAACCGGCGATGTTCGTGGTTGATGAAGCCCATTGCATCTCAAAGTGGGGTGCCAGTTTTCGACCTGATTATGAGCACTTGTCGCGGCTGCCTGATTTATTTCCCGAAAGTGCTGTTGCCGCGTTTACCGCGACTGCAGATAAGGCGACACGAGATGACATCGCAGAGAAGCTGTTCCGTGGACATGGTCGGATCGTCGTGCATGGTTTTGACCGCCCCAATTTGCGATTGACGGTTGCGAACAAAGCCAATTGGAAATCGCAACTGATGGGGTTTCTGGAAGACAAAGCCGGCCAAGCCGGAATTGTTTATTGCTTGTCGCGTAAGTTTACGGATGAGGTTGCGGTTTATCTTAGTGAGCAAGGGCTCAACGCGATCCCTTACCACGCCGGCCAGACGGCCGACCAGCGCAAGATCAATCAGGATCGATTCATGAGTGAAGAAGCGGTTGTGATGGTCGCGACGATTGCTTTTGGAATGGGCATTGATAAACCCGATATTCGCTATGTATGTCATCTCAACTTGCCTGGCAGCATGGAGGCCTACTATCAGGAGATTGGGCGTGCAGGTCGCGACGGCGCGCCGGCGGAGACATTACTTTTACACAGCCTTCGGGATATGGGGATGCGCCGTCAGTTCATCGCCAACGAAGGTGACGAGGCTCATCGGCGCCGGGAACATCACCGCCTTGATGCGCTGTTAGCCTATTGCGAGGCGTCTGAGTGTCGGCGTATTGCTTTGCTGGCATATTTTGATGAGGAGTCCGGTCCTTGCGGCAACTGTGACAATTGCTTGTCCCCGCCGATCGTTGTTGATGGCACAGAGCGGGCGCAAACGCTTTTATCGACTATTCAGCAGACGGGCCAAGTCTTCGGTGCCGGCCATGTCATCGATATCTTGCGTGGTGTGGAATCGCAAAAGGTCCTTGAGCGTCGACACCAGAACCTAGAGACATTTGCGGCGGGAAAGCAGTGGCCCAAGGATGAATGGACGATTTTCGTTCGCCAACTCGTAGCTGCTGGTTTCCTCAGCATAAATATTGAAAAATACGGAGGCCTCCAACTCGGTGAGCGCGGAGGCGCACTTCTCCTGGGCGACGATTTCTTCTCTTATAGGGAGGGCGGCGTAACCCGCTCAGCGCGCAAGTCTGCGAAAAAGAATACCGATCAGCCGGTTGGCCCAGGTGATGTTTCCTTGCTCTCGCATCTTAAAAAGCTCCGTCTCGACCTGGCACGTGCGCGAAATGTTCCCGCCTATGTCGTCTTTTCTGACTCCACATTAATCGAGATGGCAAGTGCGCGGCCCACTACGCTCGATGGCATGTCAGGTATCAATGGGGTTGGGCCTAAAAAGCTTAAGGAATTTGGGCCAATGTTCTTGCGTGCTATTTCTGAAGAGGGGCTGGAGGTCGCCGAATAAGGAGCCTAGAAAAGAGGCGAATTATCCTGACAAAACCCTTAGCTCTGACAATGCGAGCGCTGGCATTGAGGCTCGGTGACTATGCGCGCCGGGCCTTGCGGGCTGCATATTTCGCATCACGGGCCGCTTTTTGTTCGACTTTGAGGGCGGCGGCCTGGATTGCTTCTCGTTTCAATGCCTCTTCCTGTTCAGTCTTTTCGATTTCAATCGCACGCTGTTTGGCAAGTTCTGTGGCTGCCTTTTCTTCAGCTGTGCGGGTGGCCTTAGCGAGCTTTTGCGCTCGGGCTTCCTCTCTGCGCTTTTCGCGGGCAATGCTAGCAGCCACTCGCTCGGCCTGTCGTTCAGCGTAGTCAGGTGCGTTGATCGGCGCGTTGGCTTTCGCATTCGCCAGTGTGGCCTGTCGGGCCTTTGCGGCGGCTTGAATCCGCTCATTAAAGTTCATGTCGTGCTTAGCCATGTATTCTCATACTCCATTCATTCAGTTTCGGGATGTATACTATCTTTCGCCGTTTCACACAGCAGCCTCTTAGGTGGAGAGCGTTGCCAAATGGCTTGCTATGTCTGCCAGTTTTCCTCTGACAGCTCTCTAGAAACGCCTCACCGCATGCACAGCTAAATTAAATGCATGAAGTGAGACTGTTTCATAGGATATACAGTGAACTGACGAGTGTGATAGCTAGATCACGCCATACGCCAGCATTGCATCGGCCACTTTTACGAAACCTGCAACGTTTGCGCCTTTTACGTAGTTCACATAATCTTCGCTTTCACGACCGTATTCAGCAGAGTTATCGTGAATGTCCTTCATAATATTGCGGAGCAATTGCTGAAGTTCTTCTTCTTTCCAAGATATGCGTGCTGAGTTTTGACTCATCTCTAGACCCGAAACAGCAACGCCGCCGGCGTTGGCAGCTTTACTGGGCGCATACATAATTTTTGCTTCTTTGAAAACATCGATACCGGCCAGTTCAGTTGGCATGTTGGCGCCCTCTGAAATCCCTTGGCAGCCATTCTTGACCAAGATTTCAGCATCAGCCTTAGTGACTTCATTTTGGGTTGCGCAAGGAAAGGCTAAGTCACATGGCACGTCCCATGGGCGTTTACCCGCATGGAATTCGCATCCAAATTCCTTTGCATATTCTTCAATACGCCCCCGGCGTACTGTCTTTAGCTCTTTCACATACTCAAGCTTGTCGGCATCGATGCCCTCCTTGTCGTATATGTATCCTGAGCTGTCAGATAAAGTTACTACCTTGCCACCCAGCTGATTAATTTTCTCCACTGCATGTGTGGCAACGTTACCCGAACCCGATACTAGACACGTTTTTCCTTCGAAGGAATCTTTTCGAACTTTAAGCATGTCTTCCATAAAATAGACGGTTCCATAACCGGTAGCCTCGGTTCGAATTAGGCTTCCGCCGAACTCCATTCCTTTGCCGGTTAGCACGCCCACGAAGGAATTGGTCAGCCGCTTATATTGTCCAAACATGTAGCCGATTTCGCGTGCTCCAACGCCGATGTCTCCTGCCGGAACATCTGTATCTTCACCGATATGACGGTGTAATTCGGTCATGAATGACTGACAAAACCGCATCACTTCCGAATCTGACTTCCCTTTGGGATTAAAGTCAGACCCACCCTTGCCTCCGCCCATTGGGAGACCAGTCAGACTATTCTTAAACGTCTGCTCAAAAGCTAAGAACTTGAGGACACTTAGAGTTACGGAGGGGTGAAACCGGATCCCTCCCTTGTACGGTCCAATTGCGTTGTTATTTTGCACGCGGTAGCCGCGGTTAACGCGAATATTCTTATTATCATCTTCCCAACACACACGGAACATAACAATACGATCTGGTTCGGCCATTCTTCGCAGCACTTCCCATTCTTGGTACTTGGGTTTGTCTGCAATGAATGGAATGATGTCAGCTGCAACTTCTTGTACAGCCTGATGGAACTCTTTTTCCCCGGGGTTACGCTTACGCACCCCGCCGATGAATGTCTCAAGATCAGGTACATTTTGCGTGCTCATATTATCCTCCTCATTATATTTAATTAGTGTCAGGTGTCTTTAGTTATAGAATTATATTCGCGGTATAGAATTCTACAGCTTTTGAAGTGCAGCTAGAAATTGCCTTGGGTCATACTCTTCATCTTTCTCAATTGCGGAATAGCTCTCGTTGAGGACAGGAGATGGTTTAATGTATTTCGCGTCCCCTTTAGCTCCGCGTCAACCATCGCTTGAAATATGGATGATGCAGCCATAGTAGCCTGCTCTGCAGCCGAATACTCCATTCGTTCGGTATCGGGTTGTATGCTATCTTTATATGTTCCACATGCGCCAGCATTTTAAGGTATTCACTAATTCTTACTGTAGGAGGCTGTACTCATGGCTACCCGAACGTTCATTTTTGGTCTCGCGGCGCTGATGATGGCGCCGATGTTGGGTGTCGTGCCATCGCAAGCCGAAGAGGCTATGCGCGGCACCTCCAACGACGACTGGCAAGGTTGGGGTGTGTTAAGCGGTGGCAAGGGTTATGCGGCATCTCCCTTGGGTCAGGTCCATTATCGCGATATCGGCCCGCGCGACTACGAACATCCTATCGTGCTACTACACCAGTCTCCGATGTCGATGATTCAATTCGCCGAAGTGCAAAATGCGCTGGCAGAACTTGGCGTGCGTGCCATTACGATCGATACGCCGGGATACGGTAGTTCAGACAAGCCGCAGCAGCAGCCGACTATTCAAGAGTATGGCAATAACTTGGTGTATGTGCTGGATCACCTGAACCTTGAAAAGGTACTCGTCGCAGGCCACCACACAGGCGCGCAAATCGCTGCAGCGTTCGCGGCTAATAATCCGGACCGCGCCGTGGGTGTCATCTTGCATGGCGCGGCGCTGTTCAACGCTGAGGAAAGAGCGAGTTATCAGTCTCGCATGGGTAAGGGAAAACCGCGTACGCCTGTGCTGGACGGTTCTCACCTAACACGTATGATGAATTTCCCTATGAGTTCGCAAGAGCAGAAAATCCTCGATGCTAAGACCTGGCTGGCGATTACGTCGTTCATTCAAGGCCCCGATATTGGCCATTGGGCCGCGTTTCACTACGACATGGAACCCGATCTTAAAGCGATCAACGTCCCCGGTATGATTTTGACCGACACCGAGGACGACGTTCATTACATCGATGTTCGCGTGTCTAAAATGCGTCCAGACTTTAAATACATGGAGTTTTCAGATGGCAACTTGCTCGAGTTAATGGCGCAGCCCCAACGGTGGGCAAAGATTGCGGCAGAATTTGCTGATGGTATCGAGAATTAGAAAGTCTGCCTTTTTGGTCACCATTAATCCGACACGTCTCATGGGGGAGAAGTCTTGGAGATGAGGTGATCCGTCAATACCGGCTTCGAGAAGTGCTCTGTCGCTATTGAGGTTTTATACAAGGGTGAAATTAGAACTGAGGTTGGCCGAGCTGCATCCGGCCGACCCTCAACTTGATTATGTCGTCCGTCGGCGCCATCACACTCCCCGCTTGAGCGTCGCGTAAATATCGACCCAGCGCATTTTGACCGCCATAGCTGCGTCCACCACCAACATTCATTGCCGTTCGTGTGACAAAAAGCGCGGTCTCATCAGCGGCGCAGACACTCTCAATAAAGGGCGCAGGATCGGCAATGTCGTTTCTCTCTATGAGATCGGCGACCGCGTAAACAAGTGCGCGTGTTCGATCAAGGGCGATCCGCATTTCCCCGATGTAACGCTGGATGCCATCAATCTCTGCCAGTTTGGACCCGGTATCACCGTATGCCCGTCCTGTGACGTGATCGACGCAGGTCGCGTAGGCACCTTCGGCAATCCCAAGATAGACGGCGGCGAACGTAATCATGGAGAAAGGCATAAATACGGGTAGTACTTCAGTCTGCCATGCCGATTCTCCACCAAGTCGATTGCCTTGCGGGAGAGTTCCAGAAAAGGTCATGGGAGAGGACGCATTGGCCCGCATACCTAATCCGTTCCATGGCCCATCTATGGACCAATCGACAGCGTTTTTCTCCAGTACGAAGGAGGTGAACTGGCCAGGCCCCGCGTCATCCAGCATGGCGGGTGTAAAGTATAAATCGGCATGTTCAGACGACGTTACCCAACCTTTACGCACGTTGCTGAGTTCGTAGCTCTCTTCGTTCCGTGTTACAGAGCTTTGCAATGACCAGGTGTGTGACCCTGTTCCGGTTTCGGCAATGGCAGTGGTTGTGATTCTCTCGCCCGCAGCAATCGGTTTAACGAACCGTTCGTTTTGCTCAGCCGTCGCCAGCCGCCACATCGGTTCGGTGGATTCACAATGCATCTTGAAGCACATGCCAGTCGACCCACAGGCCCGGGCCAGGCGCTCGATCACCATCACCGCCGATAAAACATCGGCTCCCATACCACCTAAATTTTCTGGAATACGGAGCCCGAGCAAACCTGCTTTGGCGAATGCATCAAAGTTCTCTTTAGGAAAAACAGCTGTTGCATCAACCTCGTCAGCGCGCGGGCGCAGCTGGTTTTCTGCCAAATCCTCCGCGATCGCGACGAAGCGGCGTTGTTCGAGAGTTGGGTCGAATAACGGCATACGAGCAAGCTGCCTTTTGGAATGGTTCTATGATTGCTTGGTAAACTCTATGCAACTGGAGAGGAAAAGAGGAGTCCGGGTGATTCGAGCACGTCGAGACAAAGACTCGTGGTTCGCCCAATGAACAGATATTTGCCCTGATTGTCCTATGCTGAGACAACACACCGTCGGGCTTAGAAAGCAGTTGATCCATGGGCATTGCGAATCACATGACCGCCAAATGCGTCGCTCTGTTGAGCGCGTTATTGGTGGCCATTGCTTCGCCCAACGCCGAGACACTGCGTATTGGTGTGGCGACAAGAACGCCTGGGTTGGGGAACCCATTCGCATCGATGATCAGTGGTGGTGTTCACCCAAGCACACTGATCTTCGATGCCCTGGTTCAGATTGATGAGGCTGGTCGCGTTGTGCCCGTGCTTGCAACATCGTGGGAGAACACGTCACCGGTAACTTGGGTTTTTCGCTTGCGCGAAGACATCTCTTTCGCAAACGGTGAACCTTTCAACGCGTCAACCGTGGTCGCAATCATCGCCTATCTCAAAACCGCTGCTGCCCAACGCTATTTCGTTTCCGGCGAGGTCGCGCGCATTGCGACAGTGAAGGCTGTTGATGATTACACGGTAGAATTCAGGACCGACTCACCTGACGCGATATTCCCAAAACGCCTTGTCATGATTCTGATGGTGCCGGAGAGGGCGTGGCTAGAATTAGGCCCTGATGACTTTGGTTTGCAGCCCATTGGTACGGGGCCGTTCTCGCTTGTGGACTGGGGCATGGACAGCGGACGAGCGCGGTTTGTACGTAACCCTACATCCTGGCGAAACGTTCGGCAGCTCACTGGGATTGAGTTCGCAATCATAGGGGAGTCCGTGAGTAGGGCTCAGGCATTGGTTTCTGACCAAATTGATATTGCCTACGGTCTTGAGTTCGAGGCATTGCGTCAATTGAAGGAGGATGGATATCGTACGTTGGTGAAAGAGACGCCGATTGTTGGGGCGTTGGCGCTGCCAAACATCGACCCAGAACACCCCCTTGCCGATGTTCGAGTGCGGCGCGCTCTAAACTACGGAACCAACAGACAATTGATCGCTTCCATTTTGCTGAATGGTTCTGTCGAGGCGAATGGGCAGGGCGCAATACCGGGGGTGGTTGGGTATAACCCAGATATAGACCCCTATCCCTATGACCCAGACCGGGCGCGCGCGCTGCTAAAGGACGCTGGATATGAGAACGGCCTGAGTTTTCGTGCCGACGTTCAGTTGTCGGCCGGCGTTCCGGAGGCAGTGCTAATTTATCAATCCGTGGCGCAGGATTTGCGTGGCATTGGCGTTGATCTCGAAATACGCCCCACCTTTACGACAGATTGGATTAGAAAGTGGTTCTCTGGTGATTGGGGAGATGCCGACATAATTTCTTCGATCTGGAATACTTCGGCGTATATGGATGCGATCAGGGCTATAGAAAATGTGTCCTGTTCGAAGGCGGGTGCTTTTTTCTGCTTGCCGGAAATGATGGCGGATATCGATGCGACGAGGACCAATTTCGACCCGATTTCTAGGGAGCAACAGCTGCAACGTCTTCTTGCGCGTCTACATGGTCTCGCGCCGTCGCTGTACCTGTTTCCCCAAACCAGCATTTTTGCGTTCTCTGACCGAGTTCACAACATTACGTTTGGGAGACAGCAGATAATGATAGAAGAGATCGAGATGCGCGATGAGTGATGTTCCCGCTAAATTTCAACGCCACATCGAAGTTGCCGCATGAGCCGGGCCCCGTTCAGTCAATCTGATTTGTCCTTTGCGGTCGGACCGAAGTTTCAAACGGTGTGGGGGTTGCGAGAGGCCGCTGTGTTTACCTTGGAGGGGGTTGGTGTTAGTGCATTTCTCGGATTTGCCTTAACCGGTCAAATCGTCGGTATGGCATGTGCATTGGCCGCGGTGATCGTGGCCGTGTTTTTATTGCTATCCCATTTGGGTAAACCGATGGTGGCCTGGCGTGCAATCGTCAACGTGCGCCGATCATGGATCAGTCGTGGCACGGTGGCGATTGGTTTGTTCTGTGTCCTCGGGGCGCTCTATATAGCGGGATCGACTACGCCAGTCCTAGTTCCGGTAGAAGGTATTCAAACACCGCTGCTCTACATGGTCGCGCTAGTAGGGTTATTTATTCTTCTGTACCCCGGCCTGGCGATGGCTGCCTCGGCTGGTGTGGCGTTCTGGACCACGCCACTTCTTCCCATTCTATCTTTGTTGCAGGGAGTGGCCTCCGGATTCTTCGTGGTCTTGGCGACAGTTGATAGTGAGGCCATGGCTTCGCTGACGTCTCAACTGCCTCAAATCGGCTTTGGTCTCATCGCCGCTTTGGCCATTTTCATGATTGTCTACGCGGTCGTCATGCTACGGCGCGGCGGGGCTGCGGCGCTGTCTTCAACCTATTTAGTCCGGAAAAATCCGTTGGCTTTTTGGGCATTGTCGGTCGGATTAGGCCTGGCGCTGCCATGCATCGTATTGCTGGCCGATATTCAATGGGGACTGATTGTCACCATCGCGGCGATTGGGCGTCTCGTGGGCGATGTCGCGTTTCGCTACACGATTCTAAAAGTCGGCTCTTTTGAGTCTGTGATTTAGGGTAGGGTGGGGAAACAGTCTGAATGTCCGAGCCAACGAAGCAAATAAAATTTGAAGACGACACGTGGACACCCTCTGTTTGTATGGGGTGTTACAACTGTTGTGGCATCAAGATTCATCGTGTTGAAGACAAGATCGTTGATGTGATCGGGGACCCGGCTGCGCCGAATTCGCGGGGGTACATATGTGCCAAAGGGAAGGCAAGATTTCTTGATCTATATGATCCAAAACGGCTGACCCAACCCCTTAAGCGAGGCAATCCAAAAAAAGGGCTCGGAGAAGATCCAGAGTGGCAGGAAATTTCTTGGGATGAGGCACTGGAAACGGTCGCCACACGTCTCAAGTTGGTGCGTGAGGATGACCCACGTAAGCTGGTGCTCGCGCACTTCGACATGCCCGGTTACGGTATTTCGAAAGCCTTTGGTGCCGCGTTTGGAACGCCTAATCTTCATTGGAACCGGGCTGACTATTGCGGCGCTGCACCTCACATGGCGCATTTGCTTTTGAATGGATCGTTCAACGGCGAGCTCGATTTCGAACGCTGTAATTACATCGTACTGTGGGGAACCCAACTCGGCGCCCTCGCTGAAACGATCCCCTTGCACACCGCAGATATGATGGCCGATGCGCGCGCCCGGGGTGCAAAATTGGTGGTCATCGACCCGTTCTGCAGCAATGCGGCGGCTAAGGCAGAGGATTGGATTCCGATTAAACCAGGAACCGATGGCGCTTTGGCATTGTCGATGCTCAACGTCTTGTTGAACGAGCTTGGTCTCTATGATGTGCCCTTCCTAAAAGAGAAGACCAACGCGCCATATCTGATTGGTGCAGATGGCCACTATGTTCGCCACGAATCATCAAACAAACCGTTGGTCTGGGATTCCATCGATCACACCGCCAAGGCCTTTGATGACCCAAGTTTAAAAGATGTGGCCTTGGACGGCGAAGTGACTATTGGTGGTGCTCCGGCCCAGCCATCCTTCCAGAAAGTGAAGGAGCACTTGAAGCAGTTTGATGTTGAGGCTGCGTCTCGCGTTACCACCGTTCCCGCTGAAAAAATTCGGAGCCTGACCGAGGAATTTGCCAAGGCGGCAATGATTGGGGCGACGGTCAACATAGATGGACATGACTTGCCGCTACGACCGGCGGCGATACATTTCAAGCGGGGCTCGGGTGCTCATAAGGGCGGTGCCCATACAACGCTAGCGATCCATATGCTCAACCTTATGGTCGGAAACTTGGATGTGCCTGGTGGCCAGCGCGGCGTTAATCCTATCGGGCCATTTTGGGCGCCGGAGCAGGACGACGACGGTATGTTGGTGCCGGCGCAGCATATCGCCAAGTACCACAAGCCTTATCCGCCAAGGCAACCAAAGATTCCCGAAACGTTGGACCTCAACGAACTTTTTCCAAGCGCCTTGTTCACCCGGGGTATGTTCGCTTGGGGCATTCGTGATCCCGAGCACTTTGGCATCGACTACACGCCAGAAATTTTACTGCACGGCCGGACCAATTTGATGATGAACAGTCACAACCCGGAAGCCATGTCCGAGGTTTTGGCGAAAATCCCGCTTCAGGTTTCTTTTTCAACGTTTATCGATGAGACGACAGAATTTGCCGATATCGTGCTGCCTGACAGTCATGATTTTGAGCGCTGGGATCTCTTTCCGGCCAATGATCCCTACGCGTTCATCGCGCCCGGCCCGGGTGAATGGTATTGGCTGATGCGCCAACAGGCTATTGCGCCACCCGACGGCGCACGCCCATGGACGGAAGTGTATCTCGACCTGGCCGAGCGTGCTGGATTCATCGACGAGCTGTTTGCACACGGTAAGACCATGTGGAATATCGATGAGCGGCATGCGCTAGAAAAGGGAAAGCGACACACCGTTAAAGATATCGCGGAGCGGCAGGCCAAATCGTTGATCGGCGACGACTTTAGCTTCGATCAGCTCACCGAGAGCTCGTGCATGATCACCCGGGAAAAAACCATTGAAGAGGCTTATCCCCGTCCGTTTATGAAGGCACGGGTGCCCGTGTACCTGGAGCATTTGATTGATACTGGTGAGCAAGTCGGGCAGGTCGTTGAGGAACTTGGTATCGAGTGGGACTTGCGCCCCTATAACCCGCTTCTCCAATATTTCCCGTGTCATGCCCACTCTGAACCGGACGCGGACTTCGATCTGCATGTTGTGAACTTCAAAGTGCCGTTCATTACCTTCTCGGTGACGTCTGAGAATTTATGGATTGATGAAATTAGCCAGGCCAACCCCTACACCCACAACGTCATGATCAACACCAAGACGGCTAAAGCTAAAGGTCTAAAGGACGGTGACCGGATCAGAATTTCATCTCACCATGCCGACGGCGAGGGCACGGTTAAAGTAACAGAACTGATTCACCCTAGCTGTATCGGTATTCCATCCACACTCGGCCACTGGGCGCGGGCCTACTCTGTTTCGAAATATAAAGGCACCGGCTTCAACAACTTTTTACCGGCCCCCGATGTCGCTTATATAGATACGTTAAGCGGTCAGACCGATTCCTGTGTCTGTGTTAAAGTCGAAAAACTGTCTCCCGCGAAAAGGACTCAGCCATGAGCAAGTATGGCATGGTGATGGACCTCGACCGTTGCATTGGCTGCAACGCCTGCGTTATCGCCTGTAAGGTTGAGCACAACACTCCGGCGGGAATCAATTTCACCAAAATATTGGAATATGAAACCGGCACGTACCCTGATGCGGGTCGCCAGTTTCTCCCCGTGATGTGCAACCACTGCGATGACGCGCCGTGTATTGATGTGTGCCCCACTAAGGCGACCTACGCTCGGGAACAAGACGGCATCGTCCTGGTCGACTGGGATAAGTGTATCGGCTGTGGAGCGTGTGTTCTGGCCTGTCCCTACGATCAGCGCTTCCAGGTGTTCGACGAGCGTACGATGTTTCCCGGTGGCACCACCGACTTTCAGCGTCCAGATGTGCAACGCGCCGATACGGGCGCTGTGGCGAAATGCGATTTTTGTTACCACCGTATTGATGAGGGGCGTGAACCGGCCTGCGTCGAAGTTTGCCCAACCAAAGCCCGCATATTCGGCGTAACAGATGGCAGCGATCCGGAGAGAAGTTTGGATCATCTCATTGAGCAGGACAGCACTACGACGTTGCTACCCGAAAAAGGGACGAAACCGTCCGTGTACTACGTCAGTCGAGGAGAATAACGATGCTTGTTATGACACAGCAGCCGTGGTCTGCAGACGCCGTCACTGATTTGGATGGCTTGTTAACAGCAGCGCAGGATGAACGGAAGCGTGCCGATGATCCTCTGCTTGTGCTGCTTCCTCTCGGTGACGGCAACGGCAAACCTAAAGCGGAGGGTGGCACGTTCAAAGCGCTCGGTTCCTTAGCGAAGACGCATCACACATATATAGCGGGCGGTGTATCTGTCCTGCCGAAGGGGAACAAAACGCCTCAAACCATTGGGTTTCTGTTCGGGCCAGATGGCAAACTTCTTCTCAGAACGCCCAAAGTTACACCGGACTATTTGACCGGGTTTAGCGATACGACGTGTGAGTTGGGCAAGAAGGCTAAATTTCCGACGGTTAAAACCCCATTGGGTGTTATCGGCCTTCTCGTCGGCGAAGATATTTTCCAAACCCAATTGGGTCGTGCCCTGACGTGGAATGGCGCAGAAATAATTCTCAATCCCGCCATCGAGCGGCGTGATTACAGTTACGAGGCCCGCCTCAACGCCCGTCTGGTGCGGGCTTACGAAAACCTGTCGTATGTTGCGACGGCAACGCCTAGCCACGTTACCAAAAATGGGCAAACTGTTTCTCTTCCACCAGGCAGTGGATTCTGGACATGGACCTACCGCCAATTGCGTATCGGAAAAGACGAAACATTTCTGGCTGCAGAAGCGGATATCGAAACGTTGCGTATTCGTCGGCAGAACCCTTACTACAACCCACCGGTTCATGTGCGGGCTAACCTGTACGTCAAAGGCTTTGACGCGGTCAAAGAACAACAGCCCAAACGGGCATTGCCTAAAACCAAAGCCGGCTGGATCAAAGAGGCGGATCTAAGAACGGTAGCGCAAGCGAAGCGCAATGCTCTCATCGGTCCGCGCGAGGACAACTACGACGTGCTGGTGGTTCAACCCGAACCTCGGTTTATTCAAAAACGCACAGAAGATCCAAAGGCGATCATTCAGCGGAATTTGGAAGACGCGCTCTCGATCACCGAACGTGCCGCGTCGGGACCGACAACGCGCTTGCTGTGTTACCCAGAGTTTTTCTTGCACGGCCAGGGCGGATATGGGCGGCGAACGCCGGCGACGTTTGAGCGTATTGCCATTTCATTTCCTGGGCCGGAGTCCGATCAACTCGGCGAATTCTGTGCGAAAAATAAGGTCTATATTGCAGGGTCTGCTTTGGAAAAAGATCCGAAGTTTCCGGGGCGCGTGTTCAATTGCGCATTCATCATCAATGACAGTGGCGACCTCATCCACCGGTACCGAAAGATTCATTGCGCTGACGTCTGGGGCTTTTTCCCAGACTGCACACCGGGAAGTATTTTTACCCAATACGTCGACACCTTTGGCTACGACTATCTGTTCCCGGTCGCGGATACGCCGCTTGGTAAATTAGCGACGATGGTGTGTTTTGATCACACCGTTGGTGAGACAGCGCGCATGTTGGTGCACAAGGGCGCGGAGGTGATCATTCATTGCACCTCCGATCCCCATGGGGCGGACCGGCTGCCCTGGGAGTTAACCCGCCAAACCCGCGGATTTGAGAACACGGCCTATATTCTCGCGCCCCGAAATGGCGGCGAATATCTTGACCCCGATAGCGTACACCCTAGCGTGCTAGAGCGCGGACATAGCCGGATTATTCATTTCGACGGCTCGGTGATGGGAGAAATCGATACGGCAGGCAGAGCCTTCATGTCAGGTTCTCTGGACCTAAAAGAATTGCGCCGCGCCCGCCAAGATACGGCGATGAATTCTCTCATTTGGGATGACCCCGGAGCTTATAGCAGCGTCTATGCCAAGGATATCGGCATGCCACTCGATGTATGGGCCGGTGATCCCTATGTGAATCCTTATACCGGCTACAAACAGTTGCGTGACGTGTTGGAGCGTTACAACAAGACCGGGGTCTATCAACCGCCAGAAACAGAGGTCGACTTCGGAGTCAGAACCGGAATCTGATCTGTTTACTCGGCGGCTTCCTTTTCTGGCGTTGCGCGTGGCGGAATAATTTTTTGATCAGCCATGTTGTCGAGCGCGAGTTGATAGTTTTCCTGGATACGCGCTGATGAATCCATCACTTCGTCGGCAAATTGGTTGGGCGGGTAGAAGCTCGCGGTGTTGTAAACCGGGAGATACATTTCTATCCGGTTGCGGATGAGTCGATTGAAGCCGCCTGCTTTTGAGCGCAACCGACGCAAGCCTTCGACGTCAATAAAGGTGGCGGCCCGGGTACATTCACCCATTCCTGCTTCCGCCAACACTCTGCCGTCATAGTCAAAAATCTTGGAACGGCCCTGGCATTCGTTCTCTGCGTAAGGCGCGTTCAGAATCCCAGCCGTATTACTCGATACGAGATACATCATGTTTTCCGAGGCCCGAACTGTCTTTGCCGATTGCCAGCCGTTGTTATCTGCGGCACCAAAGTCTGAGGTCGGGTGAAGCAAGACCTCTGCTCCGCGAAACATGAACATGCGGGCCGCTTCAGGGAACATGATTTCCCCACAGGGCATCATCGCGATCCGGCCCAATTCTGTATCAGCAACAGGAAACGCGCCCTCGATACCGACCGTATCAAAATAGTGATCCATGAAATCGTGGGGTGAGCCAGCGTGCGCGGTGTTGACCCGGCGATACTTGAGAATGATGTCACCAGAGGTATCAATCAGAAAGCTGGTGTTGAAGTATCTGCCCGGGAACAGCGGGTCTCGCCAATACCCATTGGCCCCGATGAAAATCCCAAGCTCTTGGGCAAGCTTTTGCAGGCGTTCAGTTTCCGGCCCTGGCAAGTCGAGGCAGGCTTTCTCAATCCAGGCTGCGGCAGATTCGCCGACCGGAAAGCCCTGTAACGCGAATTCAGGAAAGAGAACGAGTTTGGTGCCGCCTCGCGCCTGGCCGCGAATCAGTTGTTCCCAGCGATCAAGTCGCAAATTGACGACACCCATCGCTTCTTCGCGGTTGGAACAGCTATTTAGGGCATGGGTGTAGGTCTGCATGCAGGCGACGCGCCAGGGTTCAATCATTTGTCCGCTCCTCAATTTTGGTTACCGGATTATGGACCACCATTATGTGGTGTAAAGCAAACGACCTCGGGTGTGTGCTTCGTACCGCCCACGGATGACAAACCATTCCAATACTTCAAGACGTTACTAGAAATGATCCGCCTCACCGTGATGACGTACATACGTCGCTAGTTGGAGCGGTAATTCAGGTGGAGGGAAATGCGGGCTCGTCCATGCCGCTTTCCCAGGTCGGATATTTGTCCATCACGCGCAGAAATCGATCCGACTCAAGAATACTTTGTAACCAGTTTTGAATACCGGGCAGGTCGAGGGCGTTGAACCAGTCTCTATCATTGTTGGCAAACTGCCGAATAAACGGCGAGATTGCTGCATCGGCAAATGTAAAATCATTGCCGCACAGATAGGTGGTTTTCAATAGTCGCGCGTTCAGTTTTTCTAAAAATGCCAAACCCTGGGTACGATAATAGAGCGGGTCTGAATTTTCGTAACGCGTCGGATATTTATAGCGATCCAGGGCATCCTTAAACGGCTCATCGTTTTCGGCAATCAGCGCATTAAAATCATCGCCGTCATCATTCAGAGGCGCCAGCCACCCTTCCGGATCGTTACTGCCGAGCGCCCAGCGCATGATTTCCAGGCTTTCCTCAATGACCCGTTCATCCGGTAACACCAATACGGGCACAGTACCCTTCGGCGAAGCCGTAATCATTTCAGGCGGCTTGTCGCGCAAGACAACCTCGCGCAATGCGCATGTCTGGCCGCTCGCAACAATCGCCATGCGCGCCCGCATTGCATAGGGGCATCGCCGAAAGGAATACAGAATGGGCACTTCGCTTGGCATGCCGCTCACATCATCCATCAAAGGCGGTTGATTTCTTTGCGGCCTGATGAGGCGCGCCAAGGTGCACCTCGCCTCGTTCCTTTGCTTGCTTGATCTGAGCGGCCCTGGTGGCGTAGCCTTCGCGCTGTTTGTCGGTGCGCTGGTCGATGCAACGGTCACAGGACACGCCGGCAACATAATTCGAGGACTTGCGCTCAGCAGCGTTAAGGGGCGATCGGCAGGCGTGGCACACGTCATAGTTGCCAACTTCTAGACCGTGTTTCACCGATACTCGGTAATCGAAGACAAAACACTCGCCGCTCCAACGGCTATCTGCCTCGGGGACATTCTCCAGATACTTCAAGATGCCGCCCTTCAGGTGGAACACATCATCGATGCCCCGGTCTTTCAAGAATGACGTTGCCTTCTCGCAACGGATACCGCCCGTGCAGAACATCGCAACCTTCTTACCCTCCCATTCAGCACGATGGTCCTCGAGCCATTTCGGGAGATCACTGAAATTTGCCGTTTCTGGATTGATTGCGCCCTCAAATGTTCCCATTTTCACTTCGAAGTCGTTGCGGGCATCGACGACAATTGTGTCCGGATCGGTAATGAGGTGATTCCAATCTTGAGGCGCGACATACGTGCCGACGGTTGCCACTGGATCGACACCGGGCACCTTCATGGTAACGATCTCTTTCTTCAGGCGGACCTTCAGGCGCGTGAACGGCATGCTCTCGGCATGAGATTCCTTATGCTCCAGATGCATAGAATTTGGCAATGCACGCAAAATCTCTAACGCAGAATCGATGCCCCCTCGCGAGCCCGCGAGCGTTCCATTGACGCCCTCAGGCGCCAGCAAGACCGTTCCTTTCAGATCATGTGCTGAAAGCTGTGCCAACAAAGGCTCACGCAATGCTGCCGGATCTTCGAAGGGGGTAAAATGATAAAATGCGGCTACTACGATATCTGTCATAGGAGCTAATATATGCGACAAGTTCCCAAGATAAAACGCAGCACTCAATATATTAGTCGGTTACGGTGAAATTAGGCTTCTAACCCATGCAACCACTATTTTTGATGTGTTTTAAACGACGACGGCACGAGTAAGCAGAACCCAGGTCGGCTTATGTACACCGCACACTTCTTGCGCCTATATTTCTCTCGTAGAGAGTGTCTTAAGCAAGTATTGGAGCGACGCATGCGTACTTACTTTTTAACCGCCTTTATTGCGGTAATCGGAGTGGTTTCCTTACCCGCGTATGCTGCAGCAACATTAACTGAATGTGACCGACTAACGGCTCACGCCTCTGATCCTGATAGGATCGCTCCTGGCGTTTCCAGCTCTACGATGGACACCGACCTAGCAATTGAAGCCTGCACGCTGGCCCTCGCAGGAAACCCGGACAATTCCCGTCTTCTGTATCAAATGGGCCGGGCGTACGGCACTGCGGGGCGCGGAACGGACGCGCGCCCTTATCTAATCGCCGCGGCAGAGGCGGGCTACGCGCAATCCCAATACGTACTTGGATATTTACTGGTTACAGGGCTTCAGGGCGAGAAAGATACCTGCGGTTCCCTACCGTGGTTCGTCGCCAGCGCGGAAGCTGGACTGTTGGCATCCTTGGTAGCTTTGCCCTATCACGTTCTCCGGAATGATTTCGATGACTGTGATGGAGTCCCGTCGGCGGAGATGCTATCCAACTACCTCGTTCGTGCGCCTCAAAACACTAACAACTACTATGCGTTGCTACTAATTGATGAGCTCAGCTCAAAATTGGAGGCCGCCCTGGCCCCCTAGATACACACACAAATGAGCTGCTACTAGAGCCATCAATGATCCCTATGCCATTGCGCCGCCATTGAGAGCTGCGGTGCGTTTCTATTCAGGAAATTAGATGTTCCCCACTAATAAGGGACAGGTCTTCAACCTGGCGCAAAGCAAGCGGGAGTCGAATGTACATCATCACGGCCAGGCGGATGATCTCAGGCGGAATCTTGAAGTATTTAGATGGATTTTTTATCCAAAGACGCTATGTGATGCCGCTGAGTGTCTAAAGCCGTTTACCTCTGACAATGCCATTTACGTCACTCACGTTGCCTGAAAAACTAAAGAAGTAGGAGTTTGAAAATAGATGGACGTTGAACTGCAAGGGCTCTCCGAGGATGATGCCTATTCACTATTTAGCCAGATCATTATTCCTCGCCCCATTGCCTGGGTATTAAGCGATAACGGGGTGGACCATGGCGCCGAACGCTGGAACCTCGCGCCTTTTTCTTATTTTAATGGCATCACCAGTGACCCACCGATGGTCATGTTCTCAATTGGTGATGGCATGGCTGGGAAGGTTAAGGATACGCATCGCAATTTGAAGAATAATCCTGAGTGCGTCATTAGTTTGGCGTGTGTAGACCAAGCTAAAGACATGCAAAATTCCGCCGAAGATTTGCCTGCGGGCCAGAGTGAAGTCAGTAAATTTAATATCGCTTTGAGCGACTGGAACTGGTCAGTTCCGCGCGTGACAGCAGCACCGGTTTCCATGGGCTGCATCGCTCGTCAGTTCACACGCGTGGGCAACACAGAACAAATTCTGGTGTTTGCTGAAATCACCCGGCTCTGGGTACGTGATGATGTGGGCGCACTCGACGCGAAAGGTCAGGTGCGGATTGATGTGAAAGCGTTTGACCCGCTAGCACGTGTTGGCAAAGGGGCTTACGCCCGACTTTCAGAGATTTTTAGAGTCTAAGAGCCCCGCTGGGCATTGTCAGACTAACGTAGGCAACCCAATAAGA
>JABJAH010000046.1 GCA_018666155.1 Rhodospirillaceae bacterium
CGCCCTATCAGGCCAGGCTGCGTACGAGATTATTTACGTCGATGACGGCTCAACAGATGCGACGGGCGCCGAACTCGACGCTGCCGCAAAATCTAATGCAAGTATTCGGGTTCTTCGTCACACAGCATCCAGTGGCCAGAGCCAGGCGCTTATATCCGGGGTCGACCAGGCGTTGGCAGATTGGATCATCACCCTTGATGGTGATGGTCAGAATGATCCCGCTGATATTCAGAAACTGATCGAAACGCGAGATGAGGCGATTAAAGCCGAACCCGGGTACGCCGATTATTTTCTCTATGTCGGTCACCGCCGTCGACGGCATGACAGTCTTGCCCGACGCTATCAATCGTGGTTGGCCAATGATATCCGAGGCTGGGTTTTGGGCGACCACACCCCAGACAGTGGCTGTGGATTAAAACTGTTTCGCCGTGATGTCTTTCAGAAACTGCCGCGGTTCAATGCTCTGCACAGGTTTTTGCCGGCATTGGTGATTCGGTCCGGTGGCCGCGTTGTTTCGGTCGATGTTTCCCATCGACCACGGGTACGCGGTATTTCCAAATATGGTTTATGGCGGCGATTGGCGATCAGTGTCGTCGACCTATTGGGTGTTGTGTGGTTGATTGCGCGCCACACACGCCCCGAACTATTCGATAAAAAGGACGTCAAATGAGTTGGTTTGTTACCTGGTTTGCCACCATGAATATTTTTAAGGCTTTCGGATTAGTGGGACAGGCGGTTTTTGGGTCGAGGTTTCTGGTTCAGTGGCTGGCGAGCGAGCGCTTGGGTAAGAGCGTCATACCGTTGGCATTTTGGTATCTCAGTCTGATCGGCGGCGTCATCACCTTCTTCTATGCCATCTATATTGAAGAGCCGGTGTTCATCATCGCTCAGTTCGGCGGTATCGTGATTTATTCGCGGAATCTGTTCTTTATCTATCGGGACCACCGCGCGACTCACGGTCTGATGGGTCCCGATCGGGACGATTAATTAGTCCCAAAAGCCTTTAGGCAAGCCCTCTATCGGCCTTCCGGTCGCCCGGAGCCCTTGATTCCCCTTGGGAATGGCAGATTTTTCATAATCAGCCTGTTGACGCCCGCTATGAGAGTCCTTATCTACCTGGCACTCATAAGGGGTGAGTGCTAGCGAGTGGCATAACCTCTTGTTTTAATAAGATTTTAAAACGCACACCAAGACCTAAAAGGAGGTTCTACATGAAATTTCGGCCGCTGCATGACCGAGTATTGGTCAAGCGCCTGGACTCAGATACCAAATCTGCCGGGGGCATCATTATTCCTGACACTGCTCAAGAAAAGCCAATGGAAGGCAAAGTGATTTCCGTTGGCGGTGGCGCACGTGGCGAAGACGGCAAAGTCGTCAAGCTCGACGTCAAGAAGGGTGATCGCATCCTCTTCGGCAAATGGTCCGGTACCGAAGTCAAGGTTGACGGGGATGACCTGTTGATCATGAAGGAATCCGACATCATGGGCATCATCGAGAAATAGTCATTCTCGACGACACAAACTCAAGTTAAGGGAAACGAATTATCATGGCGAAAGACGTCAAATTTTCGACTGATGCCCGCGACCGTATGTTGCGCGGCGTCGACACCCTGGCCAACGCGGTCAAGGTTACACTCGGTCCTAAGGGCCGGAACGTTGTTCTGGATAAAGCCTTCGGCGCACCCCGCATCACCAAAGATGGTGTCACGGTTGCGAAGGACATCGAGCTTGAAGACAAGTTCGAGAACATGGGCGCCCAGATGGTTAAGGAAGTTGCTTCCAAGACCAACGATCTCGCTGGTGACGGTACAACAACCGCTACAGTTCTGGCTCAAGCCATTGTTCGCGAAGGCACCAAGGCCGTCGCTGCTGGCATGAACCCAATGGACCTTAAGCGTGGCATCGACACAGCCGTCGGCGCGATTACAGAGAACCTGGGCAAGCAGTCCAAGAAGGTGAAGACCAGCCAAGAGATTGCCCAAGTCGGCACGATCTCTTCCAACGGCGACAAGGACATCGGTAAAATCATCTCCCAAGCCATGGACAAAGTCGGCAAAGAAGGTGTGATCACCGTTGAAGAAGCCAAGGGTCTGGATACAGAGCTTGATGTCGTTGAAGGCATGCAGTTCGACCGTGGCTACCTGTCACCGTATTTCATCACCAACGCTGAAAAGATGATCTGTGAGTACGAAAATCCGTACGTCCTGATCCACGAGAAGAAGCTTTCTTCTCTGCAGCCGCTTCTCCCAGTTCTGGAAGCTGTTGTTCAGGCCTCCCGTCCGTTGGTCATCATTGCTGAAGACATCGAAGGCGAAGCACTGGCCACTCTCGTGGTTAACCGTCTCCGTGGCGGCCTCAAGGTTGCTGCTGTTAAGGCGCCTGGCTTTGGCGATCGTCGTAAGGCGATGCTCGAAGACATCGCAGTTTTGACCAAAGGTCAGGTGATTTCGGAAGATGTTGGCATCAAGCTCGAAAATGTCACGCTCGACATGCTCGGCCAAGCCAAGAACATCGACATCACCAAAGAAGAAACCACCATCGTCGATGGTGCTGGCAAGAAGTCCGACATTAACGGTCGTTGCGAGCAGATTCGTCGTCAGATCGGTGACACAACGTCCGACTACGACCGTGAGAAGCTCGAAGAGCGCCTCGCCAAATTGGCCGGTGGTGTTGCTGTGATCCGCGTTGGTGGAGCAACCGAAGTCGAAGTGAAAGAAAAGAAAGATCGCGTCGACGATGCTCTGCATGCCACACGCGCTGCCGTTGAAGAAGGCATTGTCCCTGGTGGCGGTGTTGCTCTTCTACGCTCCGCAAGTGCGCTTGCTAAGGTTGTAGGCGACAATGCCGATCAGAAGGTTGGCGTTGAAATCATCCGTCGTGCATTGCGCGTGCCTTTGAAGCAGATTGCTCAAAACGCTGGTGAAGATGGTGCTGTTGTTGCGGGTAAGGTTGATGAAGCCAAAACCGCAGTGATGGGCTTCGACGCTCAGTCAGGCAAGTATGTCGACATGGTCAAGGCCGGTATCATCGATCCGACCAAGGTTGTGCGTATTGCTCTGCAGGATGCGGCATCCATTGCAGGTCTCCTGATCACCACTGAAGCCATGGTTGCAGAACTTCCTGCTCCGGCGGCACCTCCGCCGATGGGCCCAGGTGGCGGCATGGGTGACATGGGTGGCATGGGCGGTATGGGCATGGGCATGTAAGCCCAATTCCAACGTCTGTTACTTTCGGGAAAGGGCCGCGTTTTACGACGCGGCCCTTTTTCTATGCGCGCTCTCCCGCTATAGAAGGGCAACCTTGGAGTTTCCCTATGCCATCAAAGTCATTCATCAAAGTCGTTGGGCTGATCCTGCTGCTCTCGCTCGGGCCAGCATCCATTTACTTTTTGTACAAACGCACCGGTGGTTTGGAGTCTCGTGTTGAGTTGGCGTTCCACCGCAACATTCGATTTGAATTCATGGCTGGGACCGACACCATCGATCCGCGCCCATTGACGGACTGGTCGTGGGAACGGGTCTGTGCCTTTGGCAGCGGGCTGTCCCAAGCTGAGGTCGACGGCCTGATTGGATTTCCTTACGACAATTTTACCCAACTGACATGGCGCAATCTGGACGATCACTGGACCTTGCTGTTTATCGATTCAGAGCGTGAGACCAGTTGGGGCCTTCATCGGCCGGTCACGCCGATCAGGATTCCAACTGATGATATTTCAGACTTCAATCCCGGCGAGGGTTCCCTTGGATCATGCGCTGATCGCGATGGGGCACGCCTAGCGCTGGAACGCCGAGAGGCGCCGCTTGGCAAAACGCCGGTGGTGGCGCGGCTGATCGATCAGGCGAGCGCTGATTAGCGCTTCTCTAATCTGAACTCTTGCGGTTCAGAAATGCTTTTGTTTCAGCCACAGCTTCAGTCAAACCAACGCGATGTACGGGTGTTCCTTCTGGGAACGCGCCGAGCAGTCTGGACGGCATCATCGAATCCAGCAGCACGAAAACGCCCTTGTCACCCTCTCGCCGGATCAGCCGCCCAAACGCCTGTTTGATGCGGAGCCGCGTAATCCTGTCGTCGTAGGTCCGTTTGCCAAAGGCTTCGCGCCGCGCGCGATGAAGGATGTCAGGCCGCGGCCATGGAACCCGATCAAAGACCATCAGCTGCAATGATCGCCCCGGCACATCGACGCCATCGCGCATGGCATCGGTACCAAGAAGGCAGGCTTTTTCCTCGGCCCGGAATATGTCGACCAGAGATGCGGTCGGAAGCGGGTCGACGTGTTGGGCGTAAAGCGGCAATCCAGCCCCCTCAAGCACGGGCGCAATCTGATCGAAGGTCGCCTTGAGGCGTGAGATCGCTGTAAACAGCCCGAGGGCACCACCGTCGGCGGCGAGAAATAAATCGCGATAGGCACCGGCCACTTGCACCAAGGCGTCTTTGCGCACGTCGTTCACAATATAGACCCGGGTGTTCTCTGCGTAGTTGAATGGCGAGGTCAGGGCTGATCTCACCGGTGTGCTGGCGATGTGAAAGGCCCCAACCTGTTGATCAGCACTTTCCCAATCCACCACATCATCGCCGGTGCCGTCGCGCAGAGTCGCCGAGGTGATCGCCACACCTTGAGCCGGATCAAGCACCGCGCGGGCGAATGGTAGGGTGGGATCGACCCAATGGCGGTGTAGGCCGATATCAAAATCTCGACCCTCGATACGGTCGACCCCGAGCCAATCGACGAACTCCTTTGGCGTTTCGCTGGCCAGGGCTTTGATCATGTCGCGCCAAGCGGTGAGCGGCATGACGGCACGACGCTCTAGACTGCGGCATAGGCCGTCAATCCGTGCCCGCGTCGCGGTATCCAGTTCGTCCGCTGGTCGTTCTAACTGTTGAGACAGCACCCGGACCATTTGCTTGATGGGTTCAGCCAAGCGGGTGAGAGCGGTGTCGAGGATGGCGGCGGCGTTGAGGAGACCGTCAATCGGCTCAACCGCGTCCGTCTGCAAGCTGTAGGGCGAGTCCGGGTTGTCGCGGGTGTAAACCTGGGTGCGGACCAGGCTGAGAAAAGACTCGGCTGGCCCTCGGGGCTGACCTTCATCGAGCCGAGTCAACCAGCCGGGTGCGGGCAGGGATCGGGCCCCTTGCAGAATGCCGTCGAGCGCCGTCGCCATGACCTCGCCATCCGCATCCAATTCGCTCAACAGATCGTCAATCCGTCGTTTTAAACCGCGTGATCGCGTCGGGCGTCCGCCAGCTTCCGCGCCGACCAGCCACCGTCTGAGGTCTGCCGTTTCTGCAGCGCTGAGGTGAGCTGAGAACGCACTGTCGGCCGCGCCAAACAGATGGTGCCCTTCGTCGAACACATAACGCGTGGGTTGGGTGCCGTCATCAAGGCCACCCAAGGCTGCTTGAACCATAACAAGAGCATGATTGGCGACGACGATATCGGCCGTGCGGGCTTTACGGACCGTCTTTTCGACAAAGCAGGTGCGGTAGTGGGGGCAGGCCGTAAAGATACATTCACCGCGACGGTCGGCGAGGGACAACACTCGTCCCGTGCCAAACAAGTCCGCTAGCCAAGAGGGGAAATCACCACCAACCATGTCGCCGGACTTGGTCGCCAGCACCCACCGCGCAATCAGGGCGAGGGGGATGACGGCGCTCGGGTCAGTGCCCGATCGATTTAATGCTTCCTCGTAATTGAGCAAGCAGAAATAGTTTTCTCGGCCCTTGCGCACGACCACGCGCCCAGCTTTCACGTCTTCGTCGGGGTAGAGCCGGTCCAGTTCTTGGTCGAGCTGTCTCTGTAAATTGCGGGTGAAGGTGGAAACCCAAACCGCACCGTGATTTTTTTCCGCCCAAACGCTGGCCGGGGCGAGATAACCCAAGGTCTTGCCGATCCCCGTTCCGGCTTCGGCCAGGACTAAGTTTGGTTCGTCCGGTGCGGGCTTGGCTTTGAACGCGTGGCTGATGACTTCCGCGTAGGTCGCTTGGGAATCCCGATCTTCCGACTCACTGCCGAGCAGGTCTTTCAGGCGTTCCCGGCTTTCTTGTTCCGAAACGGCATCATTGCCGGGCGGCGGCGGTGGTGCGTGTTCTTCGAAAGGCGTTAGGCGGGTCCAAACCCGAAGGGAAGACAGTCCGATCCCGCCTTCATCTGGATCAGCACCAATCGCCGCAAGAACCGACGGTCCCCAACTCCAGCCGGCCCGCTCAAGAACATGGGCAATAGCGCGGGCATGACGAATGTCGCCGTCCTGCCAGGACATCACCTCATTAAGCAAGGCGCGTGTGGCGTCGATGAGGGCAACCCCATCCTCAATCATCGTGTCGGGTGATTTCACTCCGGTTGCGGTAGCGAGGCCGCGCACGGTGGGTAAACAGAACTCCCCAGGGCGGACGAACGCGAATAGCTCAAGCACGTCAAAACCGGGAACCGGCTTCAAGCCAAGCCGCGACGCTGTGGCCCGGCTGTGACATTGGATGACAGGCGGTTCCACCGCACTTTTTGCTGTCCCCGCCGTGAACTCACGCACTTCACCGTCCGGGAACATCAAAAGGCCATCACGGGCGCGGGTCACCAATACGGGGGCGTCCGGCAGTTGCAACGTGCGTGCCGATGTCATCGATGGGCCTGATTAAAGAAGCGGGAGGCGAGGAATATGTCGGTCAAAGCAATGCTGAATATTGATGAGGGGTCTCCTGGTATAGCGCTAGCAGAGTCGCCCAATCCAGCTTAAACCAATAGAACTGTTGCCGATCACAGGCTTGACCCTAAAAATGCGGCCCCATAGGGTGCGCCGCCCTACCAAACCGGACACTAAATATGAGCACCGACATAGCCATCGCGCGCGAAAGTAAGGCTTGGCCCTTTGCCGAAGCCCGCGCCCTGCTTGATGGCCGCCTCAAGAACGGCATCGGCGACAAGGGCTATGTCCTGTTTGAAACCGGTTACGGCCCGTCTGGGCTTCCTCATATCGGCACGTTTGCCGAGGTTGTTCGCACGACGATGGTGCGCAATGCCCTTCAGGTTCTAGCACCGGATATGCCGACCCGTTTGTTTGCGTTCTCAGATGATATGGACGGTCTGCGCAAAGTGCCGGAAAACGTCCCCAATAAGGAGATGATGGAGGAGCATCTGGGCAAGCCACTCACTAAAATCCCAGACCCCTTCGGCACCCACGAAAGCTTCGGTCACCATAATAATGATCGACTTAAAGGCTTTCTCGATTCCTTCGGTTTTGATTACGAATTCAAAAGTGCAACGGACTCGTACACTTCTGGTGAGTTTGACGCGGCGCTCCTGCGTGTCCTGCAAGAGTACGACAAAGTCATCAATGTCATTTTGCCGACGTTAGGGCCCGAACGACGCGCGACGTACTCGCCATTCTTACCTGTGTGCCAAAAAACAGGCCGGGTTCTGCAAGTCCCCGTCATCGAACGCAATGTGGATGCGGGAACGATTGTCTATGAAGACGAAGACGGAACCAAAGTCGAGGTGCCGGTCACTGGCGGTCATTGTAAGTTACAATGGAAGTGTGACTGGGCGATGCGCTGGCACGCCTTCGATGTCGACTATGAAATGTCCGGCAAAGACTTGATCGATTCTGTTCGGCTTTCGGGAAAGATTTGCCGTGTTCTTGGTACGCCGCCGCCCCAGAATCTGACTTACGAATTGTTCTTGGATGATCAGGGTCAAAAGATATCAAAATCTAAGGGCAATGGTTTGTCTGTCGAAGAGTGGCTGACCTATGCGCCGGTCGAAAGCCTTGCTCTGTTCATGTACCAAAAGCCGACGACCGCGAAGCGCCTATACTTTGATACGATTCCGAAGTCTGTCGATGAGTACTTGTCCCACCTCAAAGCGTTTCCGGGGCAAGAGCCTAAAGACCAGTTCAATAATCCGACTTGGCATATCCATGACGGAAAGCCGCCAGCGGAAGAGGGCCGCTTGAGCTTCGGTATCCTGCTTAATCTGGCCGGCGTGTGTAATTCCGACGATCCTGCGGCGCTGTGGCACTACATCAGTCGCTACGCCCCGGAAGCAAGTCCGGAAACAGACCCCGTGCTGAATAAGCTCGTGGCCTACGCCATCGCCTATTTCAAAGACTTTGTGTTGCCTCATAAGACCTATCGTTTGCCCACCGATGCTGAGCGGGCTGCACTAGAGGCGCTGAAGGTGGGGCTGGAGAACTGCGGGCAAGGCGCATCGCCGGAAGACCTGCAGTCGCTGGTCTATGAGATCGGCAAGGGGAATGATGAAACGTTCCCGAGTTTGAAGGATTGGTTCAAGGCGCTCTATCAGATTCTTCTGGGCCAAGATCAAGGCCCAAGAATGGGATCGTTTATCGCGCTCTATGGTGTCGAGGAAACTCTAGTACTGATCAACCGCACACTTGCCGGCGAAGATTTGTCGGTTTAGGTCTCTGCGACTTCCATCACGGCGTCGTCCGCATCTCGAATACGGGTTAAAGCCTCCGTCATTGGTGGAGGTTCGCCTTCGTACCCGAAAATCTTCAGAAGCTCTGGCACAGGAACACGCCCATTCGCGTTGAGAAACGCTGCTTTAAGAACAGAGACGGAATAGACCATGTCCCCTGCGATAATTTTGTGTTCCAGGTAAATCCATTTTTCGTCTGTCCCGACCACACGCGTTGTTACGTCAATTTTCTTAAACGGCGGTACGGCTCGGCGAAACCGGATTGAGCCTGATCCCAGAACCGGCATCAGTTTATTTGCTCGGACCTGCTTCCAGGCGCCACATCGCATCAGGTGATCTACGCGACTCAGGTCCATGAGGCTGAAATAGCGCGAATTGGTCAGATGCATGTTGACGTCGAGATCAGTCGGAAAAACGCGAAACGTGAGGTGTGTTTCGTCCATCATGCCGCAGCGACTGCGCCAACGCGCCGTCGAAAACATCCAGATTAGTCGGAAGAGGAGATTCATGGTGTGGGTCTGTTAGGCAGCCACAGATGCGCCGAACAACTCTTCTTCCATATCCATGATTGATTCTCCGCCGGCCATAATCTTGGCAAACAAGCTACTCGTCTCCGGGAGAACCCGCTCGTAATAGAAGCGCGCGGTTTTCAGTTTGCCGACATAAAAGTCTGACGCACCATCGCCTTTTTTCTCGTTAGCAATCTTAGCGGCTTTGGCCCACATGAAAGCGATGGCCACATAACCAAATAGGTTGAGATAGTCCATCGCCCCAGCGGCGGCTTCATTCGGATTGCTCAGACCCTTCTGGGCCAGAACGCCTGTTGCCTGCTGCAGTCGGCCGAAGGCCTTTGCTAGCCCAAAGATGATCGGCTGCAGGTCAGCGTCGTCGGCATTCTCCTCGATGAACTCCTGGACCGGATGGAAGAACGCGCGCAGATAGCGGCCATAATGCATTCCCATTTTTCGGCCGACCAAGTCTAGCGCCTGAATACCATTGGTGCCTTCGTATAATTGAGTGATCCTAGCGTCGCGTACAAACTGCTCCATACCGTGTTCATGGATGTAGCCATGACCACCAAAAATTTGAACACCTAAGTTGGCGGTTAGAAACCCACTATCGGTGCCAAAGGATTTGACGATCGGTGTGAGAACCTGCACGAGATCATCGGCACGCTGCTTGGCCGCCGGGTCATCCGATTTTTCGGCTTGATCCAGACTGATGCCGGTCCAAATCGCTAACGCGCGCATGCCTTCGGTCAAGGACTTCATGGTCAACAGGTTCTTGCGCACATCAGGATGGACCAAGATCGAGTCCGCCGCTTTATCTGGTGATGCGGCGCCCTTGAGCGCGCGACCCTGTAAACGTTCTTTGGCATAGGTCAGGGCGCCTTGGTAGGCCGCTTCACCAAGCCCGAGTCCTTGGATGCCGACACCCAAACGAGCGGCGTTCATCATGGTGAACATGGCCCGCATACCTTTGTGAGGATGCCCGACGAGCCATCCCGTGGCATCGTCGAAGTTCATCACGCATGTCGAAGAGGCTTTGATACCCATTTTGTGTTCAATGGATCCACAAGCGACGCCGTTGCGTGGGCCAAGGGTTGTGTCTTCTTTCGGCAAGAACTTCGGCACAACAAAAAGGCTAATGCCCTTCATTCCGGCCGGTGCGTCGGGGAGGCGCGCCAGAACCAAGTGAACGATGTTCTCCGTCAGGTCGTGTTCTCCGGCGGAAATGAAAATTTTCGTGCCGGTGATCTTGTAGCTGCCGTCGTCTTGCGTGTCCGCCTTGGTGCGGATCAATCCAAGATCGGTGCCGCATTGGGGCTCGGTCAAACACATGGTGCCGGACCACCTGCCTTCGACGAACTTCGGTAGATATAGCGCTTTCTGCTCGTCAGTGCCGTGCAGGTTAATGGCGTTGTACGCGCCCTCGGTTAGGCCGGGGTACATGCCAAAGGCCATGTTGCTCGAGCAGATCATTTCTTGAATGAGAAAGTGCAGCGCTGCCGGTGCGCCCTGGCCGCCAAAGTCTGGATCGGCTGAAAGGCCCGTCCATCCTCCTTGAGCGAATTGGTCGTAGGCTTCTTTGAAGCCCTTTGGTGTGCGCACGACACCGTTTTCTAGAGTGCAGCCTTCATTGTCGCCGCTCAGATTGAGGGGCTGCAAAACTTCCGCCGTGAATTTCCCGGCTTCTTCCAGAACGGCATCGACCACATCTGGGGTGAAGTCTTCATAACCTTTAATGTCCGAAAGTGCGTCGCCTTCAAGGAGTTCGTGATAGACGAAACGCATGTCACGCAACGGTGCGGTGTAACTGGCCATGGTTCGGTTCTCCTAATTGCGTAAAGGCTTGCCGGTGTCGAGCATGTGTTCCATGCGCGCCAGCGTGCCTTCTGTGCGGGCCAGGGTCATAAACGTGGTCCGCTCGAGTTTGAGGAATTCTTTTTCCGTCATGGTTTCGGTCATGTCGGTGTCGCCTCCGGTCAGGGCCGTTGCCAGCGCGCCCGCAACCACTTGGTCGTGTGGTGTGGCCATTCCTTTGAGCGCGAGGTCGTGCAACGCCAGTTGCAAGGCCGCTTGTCCAGTTGGTCCCGGTAGCACCAATTCTTGCTCTTCCGGAGGGGCGTAGTCTTCGGCCAACGACAGCGCCTTAGCCTTTGCGTCGGCTAAAAGCCGGTCCCGGTTCATGGTGATGGCATCGCTATCTCGGAACAGGCCCATCTCCATTGCTTCCGCGGCAGACTTGGCAACCTGGGCGGTGCCAATCATCTCGAAGGCTTTGGCAACAGCAGGCATCGGGCCGCGCGGCAGTCGCGGGTGATTTTGTAGCCGCAGCAGGACCTCCTTGCAGCCGCCCCAGCCTGGGATAATGCCAACGCCGACTTCGACCAGGCCCGTATAGGTTTCCGCATGGGCTTGCACCGCATCGGAATGCAGGAGGATTTCGCAGCCGCCACCAAGGGCCATGCCCGACGGTGCAGCGACCACGGGGAAGGGGGCTTGCTTGAGGGCCATGTATGTTTTTTGGCCGTCTTCAATCTGGCTTTCGATCTCACCCCACAACGCGATGTTGGCAGCGAACAGAAATAGACCCAGATTAGCGCCGACAGAGAAGTTGCTGCCTTCGTTGTAGATGACAAGCGCTTTAAGTGCGTCGTCGCCTTTGATGTGTTTGATCGTCTTTTTGTAGAGCCCCATGATGTCTGGATCGAGGCTATTCATCTTCGACGTGAACTCGAAGCACAGAATACCATCCCCAATGTCCCACACGGAGGCAGACCCGTTTTTAAGCACGGGTTTGGAGGCGAGCTTGACATCCGACAGACGCAAGACCCCATCGGGCTTCGGAACGTCTTGATAAGCACCGTCGACGCCGAGGAATTGCCGAACGCCGTTTTCAACGCGGTAGAATCCACCTTTCTCGGCAGCAAGCGCGAGCATCGGCGGAACGGCGATGGACTCTGCAGCCAGTTTCTCAGCCAGCCAGCTTGCGCCTATGGCGTCGATCACCTCAAAGGGGCCTTGTTTCCAGCCATAGCCGTCCTTCATACCGGCGTCGACATCGACCACCGTGTCGGCGATTTCGGGCACCAGTGCTGCCGCGTAGGGCAGAGCATGGGACGTTAGATACCAGGCGAACTTTCCACCTTTATCATCATGTTGAACCAGCGCCTGAAGCCCGCCCGCTTTCGAAGCCTTCAGGCTTTCGAGCGTCGCCTTTTTTGATGGGGCGTATTCACCGCTGTTGAGGTCAATGCTTTCCTTAACGCGCGTGCCGCTTTCTTTGTTGAGGCGGTAGAAGCCTCCAGGCCCTTTGCGCCCGATCCAACCATTCTCCAGCATCGTCTTCACGACGGGTGGTTCTGAATGGATCGCTCTGTAGGGGTCGTCTTTAGGAAGCCGTTTCAGCATGGAGGCCGCAACATGAGGCATGAGGTCAAGCCCGACCAAATCCAATGTGCCGAAGAAACCGGATTTGGGAATGCCGAAGGGCCGGCTGCCAATCGCGTCGGCTTCGTCAACGGTTAGGCCAAGTTCCAAGGCACCGGCGAGGCCGAGCTGAAACCAATAGGTGCCGATCCGATTGGCGACAAATCCGGGTGTGTCTTTGGCGTGGATGACTCCCTTGCCAAGTTTTACATCGCCGAAAGCTTCAATGGCCTCAATGGCTTCGGGCTGGGTTTTGTCCGACGACACAAGTTCCAATAACCGCATATAACGGGGCGGGTTGAAAAAATGGGTGATCATAAAATCGGGGACCAGGGCATCATCCATGCCGCCCGTCAGATCCTTGAGTGGGATTGTCGACGTGTTGGACGACAACACCGCGCCGTCCTTTTTTACTTTTGCGATCTTGGCGTAGAGGTCCTGCTTGATATCCAGGCGTTCAATGACGGCTTCAACGATCCAGTCGCAGTCCGCTAGCCAGTCCATGTGATCTTCGATATTGCCCGGCGTCACCAGCTTGGCCGTTCGCTTTGACATGAACGGCGCCGGTTCCGTCTTAAGCATTTTCTTGATCGCGGTCTCGGCAATGGCGTTTCGATTGGCGCCCGTTTTCGGCACGATATCGAGCAGCACGACGGGGATCCCCGCGTTGGCAATATGAGCAGCGATCCCCGCGCCCATTACGCCCGCGCCGATCACCGCGGCTTTGCGGATGTCGGTCATTACAGCGCCTCCAGAACCGTGGCGATGCCTTGGCCTCCGCCAATGCACTGGGTGGCGAGGGCATATTTCTTGCCTTCGCGCTGCATGATATGGGCCGCCTTGCCTGTGATGCGGGCGCCGGTTGCGCCAAGCGGATGCCCGAGGGCAATGGCGCCGCCGTCGATATTGGTTTTACTCAGGTCGAGGTTCAGGTCGTGAATAACGGCGAGAGATTGCGCGGCAAAGGCTTCGTTGAGTTCGATGACATCAATGTCGTCGAGTTTTAGTCCGGCCCGTTCCAGCGCCTTGTTGGTGGCGTTGACTGGTCCGATGCCCATGATCTCTGGGTCGCACCCAGCCACCGCAATAGACTTAATGCGCGCTAGGGGTTTGAGCCCATGTTTTTCCGCATAGGCCTCACTGGTCAGCAGAACAGCGGCCGAGCCGTCCGTCAGCGGCGATGACGTGCCCGCCGTTACCGACCCGTTCTGGTCGAATGCTGGCTTGAGGTCGCCGAGAATTTCCATGGTGGTGTCAGGTCGAATGCAGCCGTCCTTATCAACCACGCCGTCTCTTGTTTCGATCGGTACAATCTCATCATCGAACTTGCCCGATGATTGCGCCGCTGCTGCGCGCTTATGACTTTCGACGGCAAAGGCGTCCTGTTTATCCCGGGCGATGTCATATTTGTTCGCCAAATTTTCTGCCGTTTCGCCCATACCCATGTAGGCGGCATGTCCGGCTTTGACGAGTTTTGGATTAAGCATCGGGTTAAACCCGGGCATGGGAATGCGGGTCATGCTTTCAATACCGGCGCAGATGAAAGCCTCTCCCGCGCCAAGAGCAATGGACCCGGCTGCCGTATGGATCGCTTGCATCGATGAACCACAGAAGCGGTTGATGGTCGTGCCTGCAACGCTGTTGGGTAGCCCGGCGAGAAAAACGATGTTGCGCGCCACGTTGAGGCCCTGTTCCCCTTCCGGGAAGGCGCAGCCAAGAACCAAGTCTTCGATTGTAGCGGGATCAATGCCTGTGCGCTCGACCAGCGCTTTCACAACGGCCGCGGCCAAATCGTCGGGCCGCGTTCTGATCAAAGCGCCCTTGTTAGCGAGCGTCAGAGGTGAGCGGGCGTAGCCTGCAATAACAGCACCGGTCATGGGTCCATCCCTTCTATCTGTGTTTCATTTTGACGTGTTGGTTTAAGCAACGGCGCCGGAGAGTCAGGGTCGACCCCCTTACTCTTTAGGTTTTGTATGGCGTCGTGCTCGATCTGTTCGAGTTCGTGGAGCGAATCTTCAATATCTTTGAGTTTGGCACGCAGGTCGTCGGCCCGTTCGCGCGCTTTATGGCGTATATGCAAAACCTGGCCGACGTGTTCGGCATCAGCATCATACAGTTCCAGATAGGCCTGAATTTCGTCGAGGGAAAACCCCAACCGTTTGCCGCGTAAAATAATTTGTAGGCGGGCCCGGTCACTATGAGTGTAGACGCGGGTTGATCCAGCCAGTTGCGGTTGCAGCAAGCCTCGGCCCTCATAGAATCGGACCGTGCGAGCGGTCACCCCGGCGTCATCAGCGAGCTGATTGGTGCTGTACAAGCGATCGGCTGTGTCTTTGGGAACTGCTGAAGAGGCGGCGGTCATGCGGCACTCTCCTCAGTTTGCCGATCTTCTTGCACGTCCTCTTGCCCTTCTTCCTCAGCCTTGAGCTCTTTCTTCGATAGCTTACCGATCAAAGTTTTCGGCAGTTCGTCACGGAACTCATAGATGTCTGGGCGTTCAATCGCTGACAGTTTGTCTTTAAGAAAAACCTTCAGTTCGGCTTCCGTCAAAGACTCGTCTTCTTTCAACCGTATAAAAGCTTTTGGCGCTTGGCCGCGGTATTTGTCTTCGACTCCAATAACCGTGACTTCTGCAACAGCGGGATGTTCGTAGATGGCCTCTTCGACTATGCGCGGATAAATCTTGTATCCGCCGGCGATGATGATGTCCTTCAATCGGTCGACGAGAAAGATATAGCCATCTTCATCCATGTACCCGACGTCACCAGTCCGGAACGCGCCGTCTTGCATCGCCTTGGCAGTCTCGTCTGGGTTTTCCCAATAGCCCTGCATGACCTGAGGGCCACGAATACAGACTTCGCCGCGCTCGCCGAGCGGCATCAGTTTTTCTGGTTCTTCAACGGACCTGATTTCGATCGTTGTTCGAGGCATGGGGATGCCGACTGAGCCGGCCTTGTTTACGCCGACCGTTGGGTTCGTGGTCGCGACCGGTGAGGTCTCGCTGAGACCATACCCTTCGACCACGACGCAGCCGGAAATCCGTTCGAATTCTTTCTTCACCTCCATCGGCAGTGGGGCGCCACCGGAGATGCAGACCTTGATGGATGACAGGTCATACTCTTTGATCTTCGGGAAGGTGTTGATCGCCGTGAAAATCGTCGGCACGGCCGGAAAAAAGGTTGGCTTCTTTTGGGCAATGGCCCGCAGGCACGTTTTTAAATCGAACCGCGGTAGCATGATGATTTGTGCGCCATAACGCAGACCCGTCATCATTGCGACTGTCATTGCAAACACATGGAAGAAGGGTAGCGCGGCAAGAAACTTCTCCTCGCCGATCTTACTGTTATCGTACCAAGCGGCCACCTGAATCGCATTGGCGCTGACATTGGCGTGGGTGAGCATTGCTGCCTTTGGAATACCAGTCGTGCCGCCGGTATATTGCAGCACCGCGAGATCATCCTCGGGCACGATGTCGACGGACGTGAACACGCCATCGTTTTCGATGAGGTCTTCAAACTGAATTTGGCCGTCGCCCTCTTCCACCTGTGCCAAAGTTTTGCGGCGGAAGATGTTGAACAGCACAGCTTTGCGCCAGGGCAAGACGTCGGTCATGGAACACAACAGCAGCTTTTCAACGCTGTTCCGTTCGACGGTTTCGCGCGCCTTCGGATACATGGCTTCCAAGTCCATGGTCACCAGCATGTGCGGGCGTGAATCCTTAATGAGGTCATCCAGCTCCCGCTGGGCGTATAGCGGATTGATATTGACGACCACTCCGCCGACCAGCAGCACGGCATGGAATAAAACAATGTAGTAGGGCGTGTTCGGCAGCATCAGGGCGACGCGGTCACCCTTTTTAATGCCCTGTTCTTGCAGGCCCTTCGCGGCAGCCCGCATCATCGTGCCGGTTTCCCGATAGGTCCAAGTGCGGCCTAGGAACTCCATGCAGATGCGTTCCGGATAAGCTGCGACACTGCGATCGAAAGCCGCGTGGGCGGGCTCGGGCACAATCGGCATGTCCCAATCGGCGAAATCCGGATAGCTCTCGAGCCACGGCTTAAAATTAGATGTGGTGGTCGCAGTCGTCATTCAGGCTCTCTGTCGCGGGTTTTGGCATCGGCTGCCATTCATGGACCTAAAGTAAGAGCTCGATGTTCCAGCGCAAGTAAAAATAGTTACGTTAACGTCACATTTACGTCATATGACGAGTGGACTGGGAAAAGATTATTTAAAACAATGAGTTATATAGATAGGAAAACAGGCAGACATTCGCCCGAGTTTGGCCTAGAGAACGCTTATTCCTCGAGCAGGCTGCTCAATTTGAGCGCGACTCCCTTGGATCCGAATATCTTAAGCTTGCCCATGGTGAAGGCGACCATGGGGTTAAGGTCACCGGCAATCAGCTTCTCGAGATTGTCCGAGGACAGCACCAGGGTCGTTTCCGCATCTTCATCGTCAGGATTAACGGTCACAACTACCTCATCACTGGTCGCATCGATTAGAATTTTGCCCTCGTCTTCCAGATCGAACAGCACGCTGTGGTTCAGTTCGGTGAGGTCGTCAGCGCGGGATCTTACTGCGTCCACGATTTGGTCGAAATCCATTGAGGTACCGCCTTGCCTGTCATTCTCTGTGGTCGCCGTGCCTACCATGGTGGTATGCAGGCCGAAGATAGGCAATACGCTAAAAACCATACGCACAGAAAGGACCGTGGCTCATGCCCAGTATCCTCATTACGGGCGCCAATCGCGGATTGGGCTTTGGTCTACTCAAGCTCTATGTGGATGATGGCTGGCGCGTCTATGGCTGTTGCCGCAATCCGGAAAGCGCGGCTGAACTGAACGCTATCACTGACGCATCAAACGGAGCGTTGACCCTCCATCGTGTCGACGTCGAAGACGATGCGTCTATTGAAGCGTTGAAAACAGAAATTAAAGGCCAACCGCTCGACCTGCTGCTGATCGTCGCCGGATATTACGGCAAGGTCATAATGACAGAGCCTGGTGGCCTGCAGGAATTTGGCACCTCTGACTACGACGACTGGGGCAAAATACTCCGGGTCAATATTATGGGGCCGATGAAGATGGCGGAGGCTTTGGTCGACAACGTTGCGGCCAGTGACAGGAAACAGCTGGTGGCCGTTTCAAGTGTGATTGGCTCGGTAGGCGATAACACCATTGGCAACTTGTACGCCTACCGCTCCAGCAAAGCTGGGCTCAACGCCGTTATGAAATCGATGTCCGTCAATCTCAAGGACCGCGGCATTACAGCGCTTCCCTTGCATCCGGGCTGGGTACGCACCGATATGGGTGGGCCAGCCGCTGATCTGGACCCTCAGACAAGCGTCGACGGCATGAAGAAAGTTCTCGACGGTTTGACACCGGCAGATGCCGGACGCTTTCTCGATTACACTGGCGCCGAGTTGCCCTGGTAAGCATACCTACGGAAGAGAGCGCACGTGCGGGTTTTAAAGTGGATCGTCATCGGTATTGGAGCGCTCGTTGCGCTGCCTTTTATCGCGTTCGCGGTCCTCTACATTACTGATCCGAAGTTCTACGGACGAATTGCAACGGTCTTTACGATCGATCCTGTCAAAGATGTCGCTTGGTACGAGCCGCTTGAGCGCGTGCCTGGTGTCGAAGGTGCGCCGCTGCTCCGCGCCGATGAGTCCGCGCGCACGATCTCCCAGGAGGCCTGGCAGCAGGCTCGGGCCTATGCCGAGGAAACCGGATCGGTCGCGCTTTTGGTCTGGCATCGTGGCGCGCTTCAATACGAACATTACGGCGAAGGCTTTGACCGCACGTCGCGTACAGACCCGGCGTCGATGCATAAGTCCGTTATGGCGCTGTTGGTCGGGGCAGCGATTGCCGATGGCACGCTGCCCTCCGTCGATGAACCGGCGGCGACTTATCTCACCGAATGGGCGGCGGACGATCGATCAAGGGTCACGATTAAGCACCTCTTGCAAATGACCAGCGGCATGTACCGCGATCCGTTCAGCCCCAGTCCATTCGGGACCACGATGAAACTTAATCTTGGGACAGAGATATCTAACCTGACGTTGTCACAACCAGCCCGCCGCGCACCCGGTGAAGAGTTTGACTACAACAATTTCAACCCGCAGGCTTTATCCATCCTTCTCGAACGGGCAACCGGGCAACGCTACTCAAAAATCCTGTCGGACAAGCTGTGGTCCAAACTCGGAACTGGCGATGCCTATGTTTGGCTCGACCACGAAGGCGGATTACCTCGGGCCTATTGCTGCCTCCACGCCACAGCTGAAGATTGGCTGCGCGTCGGATTGTTGCATTTGAACCACGGCACAGTGGACGGCGAGCAGGTGATCCCTAAGGCATGGATGCAAGATGTTGTTACCGGGTCTGATGTGGGGCCGAACTATGGCTATCAGACGTGGCTCGGTTCACCATACAGGGCACAACGCGACTACGGTCCCTACATCGGTCCCTACGTGCGCCACGATGAACCCTATGATGCCGAGGATGCCATATATTTTGACGGTGCTGGCGGCCAACGGGTCTATATTATTCCATCCTATGACATGGTGATCGTGCGCACCGGGACCGGAGGCATCGATTTCGCTGCCGGGTCATTCCTGTGGGAAGATTCTCGTTTGCCAAATATTCTAATGCGCGGAGTTATTCAATAAAGATGGGCGGCAAAAAACGACCGTCGTTTAAGGAGCTTTTGTTGTGATCATAGTTAAGCGTATCGCGAAGGGCATCGCCATTCTTGTTGGCGTTGTCGTGCTGGCCGGGGTCGTTTTTGTCGCGTCCGATTGGCGCTTCTACAAACGTCTCGCCACGTTTGATCCGACGACCAGCATGACCAACATGGCGTGGTACGAGCCGTCGGTGGAGGTGAAACCCGGGACGTCTCCTGAGATTCCGGTTGCGCCCAAAGACGCGCGGACCTTGTCCGATGACCTGGTCAACGACCTCGAAGCGTACGCCGAAGACAATGGAACCATGGCCCTCCTAGTTTGGCACCAAGGGGCGTTGCAGATGGAGTGGTACGGCAACGGCTTTGATCAAACATCGTATATGGAATCCGCATCCATGCATAAATCTGTCATGGGGTTGCTCTACGGCATTGCGATTGAACAGGGTCATATTCCGTCCGTAGATGAGCCCGCATCGACCTATCTCACAGAGTGGCAAGATGACGCGCGGTCCAAAATCACTATTCGCAATATGCTGCAGATGGCCCACGGCCTAAGTCGGGCGACGGGCGGCTTCAGTCCGCTCGGTGACAACATGAAATTGAATATGGGAACGGACTGGGCTGGGATTGCTCTCAAGTCTCACGCCGAAGACCCTCCTAATTCGGTATTTGCGTATAGCAACCTGAACTCGCAATTGCTGGGTCTCCTGCTGCAGCGTGCCACCGGCATGCCGTATGCAGAATTTTTGCAAAAGAACTTGTGGTCAAAAGTAGCTGAAAGCAGCGCCTGGGTTTGGCTGGATCGTCCAGGTGGCTTAGCCAAAACATCAGGTTCATTGTTTACACCGGCGCGTAACTGGTTGCGGCTTGGTCTTTTGCATCTCAACAAAGGCCGCGTTGGCGATGAACAGGTCGTCCCTGAAGACTGGATTGAGCAGGTCATTACGCCGTCGCCCAATAACCCAAACTATGGCTTTCAAACGTGGCTCGGGACTGAATACTCGGCCAAGCGCGACTATGGCAAAGGGGTCGGCGCCCATGTTCCGCATTCCGAACCTTTTGAAGCGCGGGACGTGGTTTACTTCGATGGAGCCAGCGGTCAGCGGGTTTATGTCATCGCTTCGGAAGCTCTCGTGATTGTGAGAACAGGGCAAGGTGGGATGAATTTCCAGACGGGTGCTTTTTTATGGGATGAGCCAAAACTCCCGAATCTTGTGCTCAGAGGCCTAAAAAGTGCCGCCACGGACTTGGAATAGCCGCAGCCCTCACTGTCGAAGCCATAGGGTGACGGTTTCGGGTCAAAGAGTCCCAAACCCAGTTTCTCTTTGAATTTCATAGCATTAATTGACCATTTGGCAGAAAGACTGATACTTTCCCGGGCAACAGGCCTCGGATTTGCAGACGTCTGATCTCGCCTATTGGTAGAGATGGTTGGAAGCGCCGACACGGGGGAATTGCTGGATGCCGGAAACCGCGGCCCAGACGACGACAGCGCAAGCAGGCGGTGGGGCTGGCCAACAGGTCAAAAGCCTCAACGATCTCGTGCGCGAGCTGGGCAAATGGCGCGAGACACCCGTCGGCGAGATGAACTTTATCGTGGTCAGTGTTTCGAGCGCGCTGCCCGAAAGCAAGCGTACCCCCGCCCTCGTTGATCAGATCAAAGACTCTGTATTGGTGCAAACCATGCAACGTGGCGGCAAGGCCTTCACGTTGTCCGATTGTGATTTCGGTGTGCTCGTCAAGCTGCCAGAGACGGCGATGATCGCGATGGTGCGCGACCTCAAAGTCGAAATGCTGCGCACCTTCGAGCGTCATTTCCCCGGTAGTTTCGGAACCATTGATCAAACCCGGCTGGTTCTCAGTTACGAGCTGCAGGGCAATTATCGCTCAGCGGCAGATCGTGTCGCCAAATATGCTGAGATGGCGCAGCAGCAGAATAGTGCGGCTGCTGGCGACAAGAAGTTGCGTCCACTGACACAGGCCGACATTAAGAACGTCATGAAGGCCTATGAAAAGTTTGGGTCCGCGAAGTTCATCAAGACATTCGTGCGCAGTCAGGAAGTTTGTTTAGCCATAGATGGCGGCAAGCCTGAGCCGGTGATGACCGAGTATTTCATTAGCATGGACTTGCTCAGGAAACCGTTGTTCATCGATGTTGAAATGCGTGGCAGCGGGCGGTTGTTTAATGAGTTCACTCTTGTGCTCGATCAAATCTTGCTCCAGGCGTTTGACGAACTCCCAATTGGTGAGCTGCGGGTGTCGCTCAACCTGAATGTCGAGAGCGTGTTTACCGAAGCGTTCGAGAACTTTATCGAGAACACACCGGAAAAGACGATGCAGCAGGTTGTGTTTGAATTCCGGCAATCCAACATCGTAGAGAACTTCGATGAGTTCCAGGTGGCCCGTGGCCTTATTCGGGCCAAAGGGGCGCACATTGCTGTCGATCAAATCTTTCCGCAGACGGTTGGTTTGGTCGACCTCGATTTCCTTGGTGCGAGTATCGCGAAAATTCACTGGCGCAATGGCGCTGAAGAAGTGCTTCATGAACGTGAAAAGGCGATCAACGGTCTTATCGCGGCTGGTGTTCTTCCCGTTCTTATTCGGGTGGATCAAGAACGCGCACTCGAAGTCGGGAACGAAATGGGGATTACCATGTTCCAGGGCTTCCTCATTGACGATATCCTTAAAAAAGGCTGAGTCTTTCCGGCCGTCGTCTCACACTAATCCCGCCCTCTCAAATAATAAGAATTGTTGTTGCCCTTCCGTCGCGTTGATGGCTTCTTAGGCCCCTGATGCGTATTCAAGCAAAACTCTTTTTCTTGCTCGTCGTTATCGCCATCCTGCCGTTGATTGCTTTGAGCTGGCGATCTCAAGTGGCGACCGAACGTCTCGGCATGGCGATTGCTGATCGCGGCCGGGTTGCGGTCGCAAGTCAGGTGGAGGCGCAGCTGCGGCAAGCTGTAAGTCTTGGTGCGACGATCTTGTTTCAGGAACAACGATTGGTCGAGCTGACACTTCGCATGCAGGCCGCTGAAGTTGAGCGCCGCTTAGACAAAGCCAGGGTTGCGAGTCCCGGACCTATATATTTTAGTGAGGACTATGCCGACCGGTCGAGTTGGCCTCCCGGAACCGCCCTATCGGCGGAACACTTCCGCCTGAACTCGGATGAAACGTCTGAACCCGTCCCGACTTCGCTCGACCACCAGTCCTTTTTTCTTCCGGCTGGAACGGATCGCAACCGAGTAGCACCTGAATTGCTCCGTCTTTCTGACATGACGGAGGTTTATCGTCTGCTTGAGGTTGAAAACGAGCAATTGATATTTTGGCAATACACGGCTCTGGAAAGCGGAATACATTCTGTCTATCCCGGGAGCGGCGGTTACCCTGAGACTTACGACCCACGGCAACGTCCCTGGTATACTTTGGCCAAGCAATCAGGTGAGTTGGTTTGGGCGCCACCGCTGATTGATGCAGGCACCGGGCAACTCGTCCTTACAGCAGCGATGCCGATCTACGATAAAAGTGGACTGTTCGCCGGTGTGACCTCCATCGACATTCAAATCTTGTCGGTCCTCAACCGTCTCCAAACCCAATTGCAAGTGGATGAGCAGGCGGAAGGGTTCATTATTCGGCTGGCCGAGCCAGGAGGGGCGGTTTTCTCTCCCGGCGTGTCAGATGTTGAGCCTGAGATTTTGATCGTGGCGTACAGTGGCTTTCAAACTCAAGGGCGCAATTGGGATTCAGATATCGCCACCGAAACCTTGATGGGAGAGAGTGCAAAAGCTCTCGCCTCTCTCATCGAGGATCTTGCAGCTCAGCGCGATGGAATTCTTCGTATGCCGTATCAAGGCCAAGACTCCTTGTGGGTCTACGGACAATTGCGGCGGCTTGGTGCAACGTTGCTCTACATCATGCCCTATGCCGATATCCAAAATATGGCGGAAGAGGCTCAATCCTTTATTGGTGAGGCGACGGACGAGCAAATACAGTTGGCCGGCGCGGCCTCTGTTATTCTGATCGTCCTGGTCGGTGTCTTGGCGATTACGGCAGCGCGATCTGTGACCGGACCTTTGCGCGAACTTGCTCGAATGGCGTCGCGATTGGCCAAGGGTGATCTCGATACCCGTGCTCCGGTTTATGGCCGTGATGAAATTGGAGACGTGGCAGAGGCCTTTAATTCCATGGTGCCGCAGTTGCGCGAGAATATGAGCGTACGGCAGTCCATGGTTCTGGCATCGGAAGTTCAGCAGAAACTATTGCCGGGCAGTGCACCGGTGGTTGAAGGCTTGGATATCGCTGGGCGTAGTCTGTATTGCGACGACACTGGTGGCGACTATTTTGACTATCTGACTCTGCCCCAGGCCGGGTTCGGCCCCCGCATTGGCATTGCCGTTGCGGATGTCACGGGTCATGGCGTTCCCTCTGCCCTCACCATGACGACAGTGCGTGCACTTCTGCGAGCGAAAGCGCACGAAAACTCATCTCTCGCCGCCGTGGTCGATGACGTCAACATCCACCTCACCGAGGATTCGACGGGCGGGCGCTTTGTCACCTTGGTTTATCTGGTGATTGAGCCGCGCACGCGAAATGTCAGATGGGTCAGTGCGGGGCATGATCCGGTCATCGTGTACGAGCCGGTGCAAGGTGAATTTAGTGAATTGCCCGGCGACGATATCCCGCTCGGCATTCAAGGCAATTGGCATTTCCGAGAAGGTCAGCGGGACACCTGGTGCGATGGCGCGATTATGGTTATCGGCACAGACGGCGTATGGGAAGCGCGCAACGAAGCTGGCGACATGTTTGGCAAAGAGGCACTGCAAGAAGTTATCCGCCGTCATGCCCACCGGTCTGCAGAAACAATCTGTGAGGCTGTTACTCAAGCTTTGGATGCGTTCCGTGGCCCGACCCAATACCGCGATGATGTCACTCTCGTTGTGGCTAAGTTTGTTCCCAAAGACGAAGAGCCGGGCCGCACTCAGTCGTGACTCTGCATCTTCTCAAGCTGGCGGTCGGGATCGAGCATCTCGACCAACTCAAAGAGCGCCAAGATCGCTTCAAGAACGCGGCCGGCAATTTCCAGCACACCACTAGGATGTTTCCCAAGCGCGAAGCCGAATTACTCGACGGTGGTTCCATGTTCTGGGTGATGAAGCGGTTGGTGTCAGTGCGCCAGACGATTATCGCCTTGTACCGGGAAAAGGATCCAGAGGGTCGTGGTTACTGCGTCATCGAACTTGCTCCGGAGCATGTCCCGGTCGCACCGCAACGCAAACGGCCCTTTCAAGGGTGGCGCTACCTTAAATCCGAGGACGCACCAAAGGACCTGACCTCAATGGACGGCTATATCGACCCTGATATGCCACCAGACATGCGGGCTGAGCTCGTTCGCATTGGCCTTATTTAGGCTTACATGATCTCAGGGTGATCGTGCTTGGTCTGCACGCACCCTGTGAAGGCTGTCGCAGCATCGGCATCGTGATCCCAGAATTTAGCAATCACCCGTCGGCCCGTTAGCCCATTGGTTTCGTCCGTACACATCCAGACCGCCGGTGGCACGATGACGTCGCCAGGCAATATTTTATCGCCACGGGTGCCGACGTCGCCAGGGACCATCGTTTCAGGAATGAAGTCCGTATCCGATGCGCCACCGGGAAGGAGAATGTTGACGTCGACATTGTGTTCCGCGAGTTCCCGCGCCCACACGATATGCGCAGTTTCCAAACCTGATTTTGAGGCGCCATAGGGTGAGAGGCCGTTGCCAATCATTGTGGTCAGGCTGGTCGAAATGCTGAATACCTTGCCGAACTTGCGCGCGATCATGTGAGGTACCGTGGCCTTGGTCATTTGAAAGGCGCCGGTGAGGTTTGTATCGATGACCGAGTGCCAGGCTTCTACGGGTACATCCCAGAACTTGGTCGTGTCTCCCCCCTGATAATCAATGCGGTATTCGCGGCTGCCGCGCCCGGCATTGTTGATCAGCACGTCGATCTGCCCAAAGGCTTTCAATGTCTCATCAACGGTGCGTTGGCAGTCGTCCCATTGACGAACATCGGCCCGAATGGCGAGGCAGTGATCTGGTCCGGCAAGCGCTTCGGCTTTAGCGAGCAGGTCTCCCCTCTCTTCAGGCGGGCGCGTCCCGGTCAGGGCAACCTTCGCACCGCCTGCTAATAGTTTCTCGGCGATGAACCAACCAAATCCTGCGGTGCCACCGGTGATCAGAACCACCCGATCTTTGAGCGAAGAATGCAAGAGGTCGGACATGGCGGGGGCTCCTAACGGGTCTTTTCATTGATAACGGGTGCGGTACTGTGGCGCTCACAGGTGACCGAGTCACGTCTTGATGTTGGCGCGAATCGGTTGTGGATCACAGCGTGAACAGGATTGCGCCGAGACCTATGAACGACCCCGATCAACTCAAGGCGGAGGCCGATGCTGCGTTCCGAAGCGGTCAACTCGAACCCGCCCGTGATCTCTATCGCGCGGCGATAGACGCTCGTCCTGATTGGGCGGCGGCACACAACAATCTGGCGATGGTCTTAAGGCAACTCGGAGACAGGGCAGGCGCTGAATTTCACTTCCGCGCTGTGCTGGATATCGACCCCACCATTGTCAGCACGTTGAGTAACCTTGGAGCACTTCTAATTGAAGTTGAAAAGCTGGAGGAGGCGCAGCCGTATCTGTCGAAGGCCCTGGAACAGGCGCCCGACAATCCCGGTGTGCTTTACAACGCTGCACTTCTTTCCATAGCTCTCGAAGACTATGCCGCCGCCGCCGCCGCGCTAGAAAAGTCGATCGCGCAAAATCCGTCTTACGCACAAGCTCATTGCAACCTCGGAATTGCGTATAGAAAACTTGGCCGCCTTGACGATTCGATAGGTGCTCTAGGTCAAGCCTTGGTGGTCGATCCATCTCTGGTTGAAGGATACATCAATCTTGCTGCGGCACAGAGTGATGCCGGTGACACCGAAGGAGCAGTTGCTTCGGGTCGGCGGGCGATTGAACTCGATCCTCAGTCTGCGGATGCGCACTACAATCTAGGCAACGCTCTCAATCGTTTACCGGACTATCAAGAGGCGCTGATCCAATTCGAGCATGCCGTTGCGCTTAACCCATTGCATAGCGAAGCCTCGGTGAACCGGGCGAAAGCGTATTGGAGCCTTGGCCGACAATCGGACGCTTATGCGTCTTTGCGCACCGCCTTATCCGTTAAGCCCGATTATGCGGCGGCGCATAGCAACCTCGTGTTCAAGTCGCAGTACGATCCCAACATCTCGTCGACCTCTCTTTATGCGGAAGCGCGAAGCTGGAATGCTGCCCATGGCATTCACCCTGCGCCCGCGCGGCCAACGTCGGCGAACTTCGACCCGGATCGCCCTGTTAGGGTGGGGTATCTTTCTCCGCATCTGACAGTCCACCCGGTCGGATATTTCCTGGAGCCGGTATTGGCCCATCACGACCCTGCGCGTGTCACGGCGGTTTGTTATGCGGATACAGCTGCCAACGACGAGCAGACTGAGAAACTCAAAGCGCTCGGTTCGGCCTGGCATCAGGTTGATCAATTAAACGACGAGGATTTAGCTGCGCGCATCCGCGACGATGAGATTGATATCCTGATCGACCTTGATGGGCACTCGGGGCCTAATCGATTGCCGGTGTTCGCCCGCCGCGCCGCCTCAATTCAAGTCACCTGGGCCGGATATGTCGGGACTACTGGACTCGATGCGATGGACTACCTTCTTACCGATCATCGCCAGACTATCGTGCAAGACCTGGAATTGATGACAGAGCAGCCTGTTTACATGCTAGGGAACTACGTTGCTTATGCCCCCATAGACGATGCGCCCGATGTCGGCCTGAGCCCAAGCGATGCCAACGGGTTCGTCACCTTCGGCTGTTTTAACAATCTCGATAAAATCAATGATCAGGTCATCGCGTTGTGGGCCAAGGTGCTCGACGCCGTGCCCGATAGCCGCCTTAGTCTCATTAACTTTAGTCTCGGCGATCCCCATGTTCGCGCCCGCATTGCATCCGCTTTCGTGGCACACGGCATTTCTGCTGGTCGCCTCGACCTCCATGGTAAGCGTCCACGGCACGATTTGTTGACGGCATACAACAGCATCGACATCGCGTTGGACCCGTTTCCCTATTCTGGCGGGCTCACGACGATCGAGGCTTTGTGGATGGGCGTGCCGGTGATCACCAAGCGGGACGGTGATCGCTTCGCTTCCCGCCACAGCGTCACCCATCTCACCGCAGTGGGTTTAACCGACTGTATTGCCGACGACTCCGAGGACTATCTCAACCGCGCCATCGCTCTGGCTCAGGACCCACAGCGCCGCGCCGCCCTTCGCTCTGGATTGCGCGAACAAATGCGCGGCTCTCCGGTTTGCGATGGTGCTGGATTTACTCAGGCTTTGGAGCGCGCCTATCGCATTATGTGGCAGCGGCACTGCGCGGGCGACGATCCATCGCCGATCGAAGAGGCTGATCTGCGTCCCGCTTAAAGCAGCGGCGGCAGAATAATTAGCGGCACACCGACCACCATGAATCCGATGCCGATCAGCTTTGGTGTGGTTAGCGGTTCGCCTAAGAAAATGCGACCCAACAAGACCGCCGAGAGCAAGCCAATCACCCGCTTGAGGGATTCGACCACGCCAATGAGCGTGAGCTGGTAGGCGACGAGTTGCGCCGCATAGGCCACACCCGCCGCGATGGACGCCAACGCTGCCGGGGTTATGCCGGCCCGCGCGATGGCAATCGATCGCCGTTGGGTCGCGGCCAAGTAGCCGATTAGCACCACCGACATCATACAGACCTGAATGAACCCATGACTCTCAGGCGATGACAACGCCATACTCGCCTTGTCCAGCGGCGCAGTGGCGGACCACAACACCGCAACCAACAACATGTAGCGTGCACCTTTATCCGTAGCGAAGCGCTTGAACACGGTGATTGGATTGGGGTTCTCTGCCGGCAGGTACAGCGTCATCAAACCAATCACGGCAAGTGCGATGCCCACGCCTTGCTGCATGGTCGGAATTTCGTCCAAGGCAACGGCAGCGAACACAGTCGTGATCACCGGCACCAGCCCGAGCACCGGCACGGTCAAACTCAACGAGCTAACCCGCAGCGCCATCAGGAAAAACAGATTGGCCAGAATACCCGCTGCTGCGGTGACCACCCCAAGGGGCCAGTAGCCGTCTAACACGGTGAGCGACCCGGTGTAGGCCACCCAGGCGCCGAGCAAGGGCACTTCGCCAACCAAGAACAGGGTCAGGAGTAGGACCGGGGGAAAGTGGCTCGATGCTGCCTTGCGGAAGTAGTCGCTGGCGGCAAACCCGGCGGCACAAACCAGGGTCAATATAAGGGCAGGGAGGGAGACCGCGAGCATGCTTGTGTCCGGGTTATGGCCTCACGGCCTTGTGATTGTGAATCGCGCTGCCTGCCACAATGTCGCCTCGGCAGGGGTGTTTTATGGCGGGGCTGAACATTTACACGGGAGGTCCCAATGAAGCTAGGTGCATTGAGTATTACCGTCGCTATGACCCTTCTAGTCACGGCTGGATCAGCCGCCGCATTCCACAAAAAAGACTCCCGCAGTCTCGGCGCGCCCCTTTATGCGGGGCCCAACACCGTCATCGTTCAAAACGGCGGTGGCAACACGTCCTACGGCGCATCCTCGAGCATCACCATTTCCGGCACCATTTATGGCAGTCAGCCGCGTCGCGGTGGCTATGGCCGTGGCGGATACGGGCGGGGTCGACATGGACCGGGGTACGGCGGACGCCACGGTTATAAGCCCTACTACAAACCAAGCCCCAACTACGGCCGCGGCTACTACCGTCCTTACGATCCCTATGCCCGTGGATATGGAAGAGGGAATGGCCGTGGGTATGGTCGTGGATATGGACGCGGCTATGGCCGGGAACGCTATCCCACCCCCTACGTCACACCCTATGGCGGTGGACGAGGCGGCGTTGGCAACGGCGGTGGTCGCTACGGCAATGACCGTAATCGTGGTCCACGTTTGACCATCCTAGGCGCTACCTACCGCTCTATCGATGGCCGCACTTGCGATGCCTACTCCTACGCCCACCGCAAGTGCGACGGCAATCAGTCGTGCACCGTTAAGGCGTCGAACAAAATCTGCGGTGATCCAGATCGCGGCCGCCTCAAGGTCCTCGAAGTGACCTATGCCTGCGGTAACCAGCAGTTCACCGCCAAAACGCCGGAGCGGTCCCGCAGCAAGCTGCGCTGCCGCTAACGCCCCAGGCGTTTTGCTGGCACGGCTTCCCATAATGTCACACGGTTGCCGTTGACCTGAGACCTCCAGCACCCCATGTTCGGGGCATGATGGACGCTGTAAAAACCTACCTTCTCGACCTCTGGGCCCGTGTCTGGGCCACGATCAAACGGCTGGTGGCACGCGACGCAGCCGATACGCCGTCGCCCCTGCCGCTGCGCATTGGCGCGGCCCTCCTCGCCATACTCGTCATTTACTATGGCGTCGGCATGGCCTGGTACAACACCATCGCCGACGACGTCGAATTCCAGCCGACGGAAGAGTTTGCCCCCCAAGGTGGCGCCAAAGCCGTGGCCACCGCTGCGGCCCTGGTCGATCGCGAAGCCCGCCGTTGGTCGCCCAACAAACCCTGGCTGCATCCGGCCTATGGCCTCGACAACATGCCCAACTATCAGCTCGGGGTTCTGTATTCCGCCTCGCGCTTTGCCATAGAACTCGGCGATGCCCTGGGGCGTACCCGTGGGTCCTCGGCGATTGATCCCGATCTCGACCGCGCCGCCGGCTTGCTCAAATACGACGGCACCATTTGGTACTGGGGTTCAGGCAATTTCGTCCCCACCGCCACGGCTGATTCCCAATATCGTGAGGGTGTTGCTGCGCTGAGGTCCTACAACGCGCGGCTAGCCGCCGGGGATGCCACCTACGAGCGTCGCGCTGACAATTTAATAGACCTGCTCAACCGGGTGGCCTCCGACCTCGGCTCGGCCTCCGCCGCATTGGACGAACGCACCTTGCTCTCTAACGCCGGGTACTTCGACACCCGCGCCGACGATCTATTCTACAACATCAAGGGGCGGCTTTATGGCTATGCCATGATCCTCCGTGATGTCGGTGCCGATTTCGGCGCCGTGATTGGTGAAAAGCAATCCAGCGGCCTGTGGGAGCAAATGCTCATGAGTTTGCGTACGGCAGCCGAGATGGACCCGCTGATCGTTGCCAACGGCAAGCAAGACGGCATGTTTGTACCGTCGCACCTGTCGGCCCAGGGGTTCTACCTGTTGCGGGCCCGCACCCAAATCAAAGAACTCACCGACACCTTGACCAAGTAACACGCGTCGCCGGTGCATCCGTTTGCCCCGCCGTTCCGTATACAATTACAGACCTAAGAAGGAACTGTTGTCATGTCCGATAAAATCGAAAAATCAGAAGACGCTTGGAAGGCCGAGTTGACGCCCGAGCAATATCATGTGCTGCGCGACAAAGGCACCGAGCGCGCCTGGAGCGGCGTCTATAACGATTTCAAAGGCGACGGCAATTTTTATTGCGCGGGCTGTGGCGCCGCTTTGTTTGATGCGGGCACTAAGTTCGATTCCGGCTCCGGCTGGCCCAGCTTCTACGATATGGTCAATCCTGAAGCCGTCAAAGAAATCAGCGATGCCAGCCACGGCATGGTCCGCACCGAAGTGGTGTGCGCCAAATGCGATGGCCACCTCGGCCATGTCTTCCCCGATGGCCCCAACCCAACCGGCTTACGCTACTGCATCAACTCCCTCTCAATCGTGCACGAAGGCGACAAAGAGTAAGCGGCGCTAGCCTCTAAGCGCGGCCCAGGCACGGGGGTTGGTGATGAAAATAAGACTTCTATTGAATGATCTTGCGCTCATCCTGTTGGGCTTGGCTGCCGTGTTTGTTACGGGAGTCTACGTCTTCGGCTTCAATCCAAAACTCGTCATTTTTACGATCGTTTTGATGGTTCTTTTTTACCTTCCATATCTCGTTCGCCTCGTCAGGAACAGGCTTGGTCTGTCCGGCGATGCGGATACGCAAGACCAAGGGGACGACAAAAAGAAAACGATGCGCGCTGATTTTTTGATGGCCCTCGGCGGCTTAACAACTGCGCTTTTGATGTCCGTGTTTTTTGCTGGCCTCGGTGTGATGACGACAAGCATTGTTCTTTTTCTGGTCGCCGTCAGGTACACACCCCATCTGGTCAAAAGTTACCGAGAGGGTCAGGGTGTGGAGCGGCGGTAACAGGTGTTCCGGGACGTGGACGGGTCTCGGCACTATCACACGAGCTCTTAGTACCGGTTCTTCAACTCCCCTCAATAAACTCATCCACCACCTTCGCAATTTCTTCCGGCGCTTCGTAAAACAAAAACGCGCCGATGCCGTCCATCACCACCCGGCGGGAGTCTGGGATCACATCCAGCAAGTGTGCTTGGCCGGTGACGAAGGTATCCAGTTCGCCTTGCAGCAGCAGCACCGGGCAGGTCAGCTTGGCGCAGGCTTCGGCCTTATTCCATTTTAGGATCGGGTCATGGGCGTCATAGGGCCGCATGCGTTCCTTCATGTTCACCAAAAATATGCGGTGCATCAGGCTCATGGGTGTGTTGGGGCCACCGAGCGTGGCGTAGATGTCCCACATCTTATTCAGGAACGCGCCATCGGCGGTGATCTCGGGCTGCGCCGTATCCGTGCGGTGCTTGAGCAGGCCCTCTAATTCTTCCGGGCTGCGGTGGCCGGTGCCCGAGGCGACTATATGGGTCACCCGGTCTGGCTGTTGCGCGGCGATGTCGATGCAGATGGAGCCGCCGCCGTGGTGGCCGAGCAGCGCCGCCTTGTCGATGCCGAGCGCGTCCATGGCCTGAATCACCGTGCGGGTGTAGTCGCCCATTTCTGGTTCGCGGGTGGGATCGTCGGTCATGCCGTGGCCGAGCCATTCAATCGCCCACACCGTGTATTTGTCCGCCAGGTAGGGCGCCATGTCCTTGTATTCTTCGGCGGTCTGGGTGGATTGATGAAGCAGCACCAAGTTGGGCCCGCTGCCGGTTTTCCAGTAGTGCATTTGCCCCATATCTGAATCGACGTAACCGCGTTTCATGGCGTTTTCTCCCAGCCTCTAATGTGCCCCGGATGCGCCCCGGATATGTTCGCCGTTAGTCTGCCACGAATTCGGCGGGCAGGACGAGGGGGCGACCAAAGATAATAATGTTACGGGCGGGCTAGTCGTCCAGCTCAACCAATTCGAACCGGGTTTGTCCCGGATACATCGACAGCACCGCCATGTGAAAATCGTCGTCGGTGACCCAGATGTTGTATTGAAAATCGGCGTCGTCCAGTGCTGTGCCCTCTGGCACTTCAGCGCAGCGATAGCGGATTGTCTCAAACGTGCCTGCAGGAACCGTGATCGACTCGGGCCCGACCCGTTCAATGCCGAAGGGTTTGGTCGCCAGCGTCGGCCCGGTCGCACCCTGCTTATTGATCGTCACGGTGTAGAGCGTCGTTAGAACGCGGCTGTTGTCCTCTGTCGGGGCCTTCGCGACGATCATCCAGGCATCGCCGACAATCGAGTGGGTGCAGAAAGAGAACGGCCCAGGAGGCAGCGGTTCGCTGGTGGATATTCGGCCATCGCCGACGGTGATGGCTTCGCAGGTGCCGACGTCGTCGCCGAAGTGATACCAGCCCGTGCCGGTGAACTGCCCACCGGTTTCAATCCGAACGAAGGCATCAATCGGCCGCAGGGTTGAGTCGACGGTCAGGACCGAGTCTCGTTCCACATCCGGAGCGACCTCGATGCGACAGTGGGTTCGTTGCACCAAGCGGCCATCGGGAAATTGAGTCATGGAAAACCGCTCGCCGCCGCGCATATTGCCCGCGTTGTCATCCCGGTCACTGACGTAGGCGATCCGTCCGTTGCGGATCGGGCGCGGTGTCGTCATGATTTATTCTGCCGTGTCAGGCCAGACATCTGAATCGAGGAAGGGGCGCACGAAGGCTGCGGTTTCTTCCGTGTGATAGTCGAGGAAGCCATGGCCCCAATCCATCAGCTCGATCACTTTGCCGTTGGCCAGATGCTCACGGATGCGCCGGGTATAGACCACCAGGTCATCGTTGGTGTTGATCACCAGGATCGGCTGTTTCACCGCCGGGATGTTTTCCGGGTAGGTGTAGGAAAATGCCGCCGCATGCCCCCAGTGCTTGCGTTCCCCGCCTTTAATGTGATCGGGGAAGGCATACATAATGTCCGCCGGAGTTTGCTCGGGGCCGCGCCAGCGCCACAGCCCTGTCCAACTGTGCAGCAGGTGAGAGCCGTCCGCGACCGGGGTGCCTGGGCTGCCCATCTCGGCGTTCTGCTTGGCTAAATCCGCTTCGGTGTAAATCGGCGCGGAGACCAAAACCAGATGCTTGATCCGCTCGGGCTGCTGCTGCGCCAATTCGACACAGGTTTTCGAGCCGGTGTGATAACCCATGATGTCGGCCTCTTGAATCTCAAGGGCGTCCATCACGTCTGTCATGGCCTCGGCGAATGTGCCGATGGTCGGCTGCTCGGGCGGGAAGTCGGACATGCCGTAGCCGGGTGTGTCCGGCGCAACAATCAGGCGGTCTTTGCCCATTTCAGCCAACCAGTTTTCATAGACCACACCTGACGAGGGGCTGAGGTGAAAGCACAGCATCGGGCGTTTGTTGCCGCCGGGGTTTCCGGCCATACGCAGATGGATCTGGCCGTTGCGGCCTTGAACATAGGTGCGTCGAAGGGCGGCGGTTGTCATGGTTGTGACTCCTTGAAAAAGCGCTCCGGCCGCATACGCCGAAGTACGGGATGCCTCTTCCCCTCAGGAAAGCAGGGCGAGGCGGTCCTGTCCAGAGACAGCGCCTATTGCTAAACTGGGGGCAGGAGGACCACCGATGCTCAACCGGGCTCTATTCATTGCGAGTCTTGTTGCGGCGAGCCCAGCGCTTTTGTTGTCGGCGTATCCCGCTTCGGCGATCTCCGATGACGCGAATCCCTGGCTGGCGATTGAAAGCGCGCTCTGTGTCGCCCATCGCACAGTCGATTATTCAGCTCTAGTCGGTGTGCCCGTGAGCATAGAAACAGCAGAGTGGACAGGCGCGCAAAACAGCCTACCCACCCATTGCCATGTTGCGGGAACGGTTGACGGCGAGGTCTTTGATTTCAAATTGCCGATGACCTGGAATGGCGCTGTAAGCCCTGGTGGATGTGAATCACCCGATCCCGATGACGCCTTAAACGACGGTATGGCAACTGCATTTGGGCCTATCACCAGCCACGCATATGCGCTTTTATCAGTGATCGTCGCGCAGCATTACGACGCGACACCGACCAGCCAACCTGTCACGGATTGTCGTTAGACCGTCGCCTGTTTTTCTCGAATATTCAGGCGACCTTTGCCGCGCTTTGTGAGGATGGTTAGAGACTCGGCGATCATTTCAGCCTGTTCTTTGTTCGCATCGTAAAAAGCGCGACGCTTGTTTCTGAGAACCTGCTTGAGGGCAGCCTCGTTTTCCTTGGTCTTCGGGGTCTTCTTGTTGATGAATTCATTAAAGGTGACCACGTCTTCGTGGCTTATTTCGAGAATCTCCTCAACGACATCAAAGCCCTCAGATTTGAGCAAGAAGCGTAAGCTGGACGGCGTATACATATTGATATGGCCGTAGCCCAGGTAATGATCGACCTTGGTGTCGACCTCAAAGTGGTAGTCGAGCGGCACTTCAATAATCTGATAGGGCGCAACTCGCATCAACTCGCGGAGCAAGATGCGTTCGTATTCAACATGCTCAAGAACGTGGCACAGGATAACGGCGTCGAAGGCGTTGTCTTCGTAAGGAAGGGAATAGCCGTCAAAAAGCTCTGCGCTTTTCAAGGACGCGAGTTCGCGGCTCTTGATGACGTCAATTCCAGAGGTGGCAATCTCAACGGCGTTAAGTTCTTCAAAATAGCCGGCTTTATCCAGATGAAGCAGAACACTGCCTTCACCGGCCCCGACCTCTAGGACGCGCTTTGGCTGGACGTCTGCCCGGCGACAGACTTCCATAAGGTTCTTCGCCTTATACTTTCCGCCGAGCTCGCGCCATGGAGACTGCCCTGTATATCCCTCGTCATAGATCTCATGGATATGGGCTTGAATTTTAAAAGAGTCAGACGGCATCAGCCCGAAATCCCTCTACTGCCGCAACGCTTCTTCCGGCGCGTCATAGCTGGTGTTGTGTTCTGGGAACGCTTCATGACCCTTGAGCATGTAGTTCCAGTACATCATCGGCAGGCCGGTCTTTTTGATCCACCAGTAGGAGCGGCGTTCTTCACGCGGGTCGAGCGGGAAGGTCGGCGTGACTTTGCCGCCGTAGGTGAACTCAGCCATCAGCACTTTGCCATAGCCGGTGGTCAGTGGGCAGGAGCCGTAGCCATCGTACCCTTCTTCGATACTGCCGCCGTTGATCAAGGCCAGTAGATTACGCACCACCACTGGCGCCTGTTTGCGCACTGCCGCTGCCGTTTTGGAATTGGGTGTGGAACATGCATCACCCAGACCAAAGACGTTGGGATACTTGGTTGACTGCATGGAATGCTGATGGACGTCGACCCAGCCGCCGTCATTTGATACGGCCGAGTTTTTCAGCACCTCCGGCGGACCCTGGGGCGGAACCGCATGGAGCATATCGAAATCCATCTCGACCGATTTGCCTTCGTTGTCGCCGCCAACGACGGCGAAGGTCGCCTTCTTGTTTGCACCGTCGATCTTGGTCAGGTTGTGGTGGAAATGCTTTTGGATGCCATAGCCGTCCGCAATCTTGGCCAGCTCACGGGCAAAGAACGGCACGCCGAACATTGACGGGCCCTGCGGCAGGAAGTGAAGGTTGCTGTCCTGCAAAACCCCACCTTTGCGAAGATAATCCGCAGCAAGGTAGGCAATCTTTTGTGGTGCGCCAGGACATTTGATTGGCATCGCGGGCTGGCTGAACAGCGCTGTGCCACCGCGTGGGAAGGCCTTCAAGGTTTCCCACGTGTATTCGACATGCTCCGGGGCGTAGTTGGAACAGACGCCGTTCGTGCCAAGGCTTTCTGATAGGCCTTCGATACCATCCCAATTGCAGACGAGGCCGGGACACACGACGAGGAAGTCGTAAGTGACGTCTCCCCCCTTCGCGAGGCCTACCTTCTTGGCGTCCGGATCAATATTTGCCGCCTTATCTTTGATCCAGGTAACGCCGTCAGGAATCAGGCTGGATTCATCCCGCCGCGTCTTGCTTAGGCTGTACGCGCCCCCACCGACCAACGTAAATGCTGGTTGATAGTAGTGGTCCGACGAAGGCTCAATGATCGCGATGTCCAAATCGGCATCGTGGCTGCGCTTATTTAATGACGCAGCAACAGTAATGCCTGCGCTACCGCCGCCGACGATGAGAATTTGATGGTGATTCGCCATGGTTTGTATCCCTATTCGATTTTTAATCCGCTGATTGGTGTTCTTCGCGTTCAACCAGTTTGCGGCCGCCGGACAGGCGGTCAGAGGTTATTTTGAAAATAATTGGGCTGAGCAAGACGAGAGCCAGCAAGTTAGGGATCGCCATTAGTGCATTCATAATGTCGGCCATCAGCCAGATGATTTCTAGGCCGGTGAGCGCGCCGACCGGGATCGCCGCACACCACAACACCCGAAACGGGGTGATGGCTTTTGGTCCGAACAGAAACTCGGCACAGCGTTCGCCGTAGTAGCTCCAGCCTAGAATGGTGGTGAAGGCAAAAACCATTAAGGCAAACACGACGATGAAGTTGCCGTAGGGGAGGGCGCTTTCGAAGGCTAGCGCCGTCATCGTCGCGCCATTTTCACCGCTGGTCCACGCGCCAGTAACGATAATCACCAGGGCCGTCATGGTGCAGACGATGATGGTATCGATGAAAGTCCCAAGCATGCCAATCGCGCCTTGGCGAACGGGGTCGTTGGTTTTTGCGGCCGCGTGGGCAATTGGTGCCGAGCCTAGGCCCGCTTCATTTGAGAAAATACCCCGTGCGACCCCGAAGCGGATGGCGGCCATTACACCGGCTCCAGCGAACCCGCCGGTGGCCGCAGTTCCGGTAAAGGCGTCGGAGACGATCAACGACAAGGCAGCTGGAATCTCACCGACGTGCATTGCCAAGATGACGAGGCTAGCGCTGACATAAAACACCACCATGATCGGAACCAGTTTGCCAGCTACCTGAGCGATACGCTGAATGCCACCGATCAAAACCATGGCTGTTAGAGTCAGGACGACGAACGCCGTAATCCACATCGGCACGCCGAGGTTGGACTCAACGACGTCGGAAATTGAATTCGCTTGCACCGTGTTGCCCGCACCCAGCCCAGCGGTAATGGCCAAGATCGCGAAGGCGGTGCCGAGCCAAGCCCACTTCGGGCCCAGACCATTCTTGATGTAATACATGGGGCCGCCTACATAGCGGCCGTCTTCGTCAATCTCACGAAAGTGCACAGCCATAACAGCTTCGCCGTACTTTGTTGCCATGCCAACGAAGGCGGTCATCCACATCCAGAATATGGCCCCAGGCCCACCGAGGAAGATGGCCGTCGCTACGCCGGCGATATTGCCTGTGCCAACAGTTGCAGATAGGGCTGTCATCAGGGCTTTAAAGGGGGATATCTCGCCCTCGCCGGCTGCCTCTTCACTGGCGTCTTTACTGAACAGAACGCGAAGAGCTTCTGGCAGGCGCCGTATCGATATGCCTTTGAGACCGATAGTGAGATATAGGCCAATGCCAAGCAGTGGAAACATCATGATCAGCCATACCCAATCGCTGATCATGCCCAAAACGCCGGCAAAGTTGTCCATTCGTCGATCCCCTTTCTATGCCCAACCCGAGACGGGCTGCCCTAACCATACCGGTCTCGGGCGCGAGTCACAAAGGGCTATGACGGATCGGTATCTTGCGGAGGGTAGGTATGGGTCCGGCCGTTTACGTCTTCTACCAAGGCCAAGCCGTCAGCTGACTCCGTGACGTAGGACGGCCCGACCGGGACTTTGCCGTATCCCCCCGGAATGTCGAGCATATAGGTTGGCAGGGCGAGGCCCGAGACGCGGCCCCGGAGCTGTTTCATCAGCGCCTGCCCTGTCTCAATCGGGACCCGAAAGTGACCGGTGCCTGGGGCCAGGTCCGGGTGATGCAGGTAATAGGGAGTGATGCGAATACGCACCATGGCGCGAAATAGAGTTTCAAGTGTTTCGGCGTTGTCGTTGATACCCTTTAGCAGCACCGTCTGCCCGACGAGAGGAATCCCAGCACTGGTCAGTCGGCCACACGCTTCAATCGCGTCCGGCGATAGCTCGCGCGCGTGGTTGCTGTGGACAGCGACGTAAACCGTCGTGCGGCGGCCGGACAGCACTTGCACTAGTTCCTCGGAAATTCGGTCCGGCACGGCTACGGGCACACGAGTGTGAAAACGTACAACCTGCACATGCTCAATCGAATCTAGTTCGTCTAAGAGATTTGCGATCCGCTTGGGAGAAAGAACGAGGGGGTCCCCGCCCGTGAGGATGACTTCCCAAATGTCTGGGTGTTCCCTGATGTAGTTTAAGGCGGTTGTGATGTCGCTCTCATCCATCGTGTCGCCGCCTGGCCCAACCATTTCGCGACGAAAACAGAACCGGCAATAAACAGCACAGGCGCTATGCACTTTTAACAGCACGCGATCCGGGTAGCGGTGCACGAGTCCTTTGACAGGACTATAGGTGTCGTCACCAATGGGGTCAGGCCGCTCGTCTGGCGTGGTGACAAGTTCGGCAGTGGAGGGGACGATCTGCAACGCAATCGGGTCGTTGACCGCATCTCGATCAATCAACGAAACCATATGCCGGGGTGCAGCAATAGCGTAGCGCTCAGCAACATGTTTTAGGGCGCCCGCATCGGCAGGACTAATGAGTCCCTCGGATACAAGCGCCTCAGGTGTCGTCGCCACTGTCTTTTGCATGCGGTGGTCCTGGTGCGTCATAGTGGCCATTCGGTAAACGGTGTTCACGTGAGGAATAGTTCAACGGCTGTTCTAGGCTTTCCCATAGGAACACCGCAAGGTTGGGCCCAATAAAGACAGATCTGCACCTGGGATGAACCGATATGATTTTGTTGCAAACACCATGGACGCCAGCCACTGCCGAGGGCGCGCTTTCAGGAGTCATAGCGCAGGCGCTCAAAACGCTCGTTGAACCCGAGGGAGCGTTGGTGTTGCTTCCTCATGGTGACGGAAGTCCGGACCAGGCGGTGCCGGAAGACGTTGCCGTTGTTGCGCTGACATCCCTAGCTAAGGCTCACGCTATTTCTCTATGTGGCTCGGCCTACGTGATCGACGAGGACGGCGCGACGCGAACGGTGGGGTATCTGGCCGGGCTAAACGGGGACCTGCTGATCCGCATGCCAAAGATCATGCCGGATTTGATTGAAGGCTTCACCGATACGGTTTCATCGAACTCGCAGCCCTCAGATTTCCCGGTTGCGATGACGGCCGAAGGGCAGGTCGGTATTCTCTGCGGAGAAGACGTTCTTTCACCTCATATTGTCCGTTCCCTCATCACCAGCGGCGCGGAGGTTATCTTGAACCCGAGCCGGGAGCGGACCGACAGGCTTTTCGAGATCCGCCAAAAAGCCCGGCAAGCGCGGTCATATGAGAACCTTGCCTATGTCGCGTTAGCATCGGCAAGTTCCGTCACGATCGACGGGACGACAACCAAGTTACCGGCTGCAACCGCTCTGGCGGAAATGTGGGGAACAGAACTACGTGCCTCATCCGACGAGTCCTTCATCGTTGGAGATATAGATATCGAAAGTCTGCGCCGTCGCCGTGAAGAGCCCATGGGCAATTTGCCGGCCATCGTACGCATGCGTTTGTATGCCGAGGGCTATGCCCAAGAAGCGTCCAACGCGCCGCCGTCCCCGGCCTCTCGCCAAGAATGGATATCAGCCGGGAAAGAAAAAGTTGCGGCCTCGGCTCAATCAGCACGTGATGAAGACGATAGAATTGACCGCTATGACGCGGTGCTCGGGCAAACTGTGACCCGCGTGGCGTTAAATCCGGATCACCTCGCCGAATGCCGCCAGCAGAACTTAGATAACGCGCTGTATGTGGTTGCTCCCTTCGCCCGCTCACCTGGCGTCAAGCTGGTTGTCTTCCCTGAATTCTTCCTCACCGGTGCGGTGAGTCAGCTCGGCAGTAGCTCGGGTCATATTGCGAGTAAAATCGGGATTTCATTTCCGGGGCCAGAAGCCGATCAACTGGCGAAGTTCGCTCAAGACAACAATACTTATGTGTCTGGCGGTGTCTTTGAATACGACCCCGCTTGGCCGGAGCGTTTCTTTAATTCAGCATTTATTTTCGATGACAGCGGAAACTTGATTCACCTTTATCGCAAGATTCATTGTGCTGACGTGTTTGGTCGTTTGCCCGATACGACACCGGGCAGCGTCTATACGGAATATGTCGATCGTTACGGCTATGACCATCTCTTTCCGGTCGCTGATACGCCGCTCGGAAAATTATGCACTGTCATTTGTTTCGACATGAATTTTGGCGAGACTCACCGTGCGATGGTCAAGCGTGGTGCCGAAGTTATTATTCATCCGACATCAGAACCACACAACGTGCGCAGACGCGGCTGGGATATTGCACGCCACGTCCGGGCGTTTGAAAATACGGCCTATCTCTTAACCGCCGGTCATGGTGGCGAATTCCGTGGAGAAGGCCTGAGCTTCCCCGGATCGATGCAACGGGGCTATTCGAAGGTCGTCAATTTCGATGGATCTCTTCAATGCATTGTCGATGGTCCTGGCGCAGTGCCTCTGGTTGGCTCCCTGGACATGACGGCGCTACGGCGTGCCCGCGCAGATCTTAAGGGTAATCTTGCAGCGTGGGATGATCCGGTGGTGTACGCCCATAAGTATGCGGCTGAGCGTGGCCTTCCCAATGATGCCTGGTCGGGAGATCCAATGGTCAATCCCTATGAGGGTGCGGCCGAAATCAAGAAGATGATCGACATCTATCAGCGTGAAAACGTCTATATCCGACCCCAGGGTTCTGGGAAAAAACCCCCTATCGACCAGTCTATGCAGGCGGTCGTCTAACGCGGCCTCACTGGGAATTGAGACTCGCGCAGACGAGGGATCGTGTCATACTTCCCGCTATAAAAAATAATTCGGGAGACAGCGCACAATGTTTAGAAAAATGGCTTCGAGTCTTATCGCGTTGGTCGTCGGTATGCTTATGGCGACCAGTGTGATGGCCGTCGACGGACCGGTTTTGGTCTTTGGTGGGACGAGCGGAACCGGCTTAGGTGCCGTTCAAAACCTTCGCGCTATGGACGTGCCGGTGACGGTATTCGTGAGACCTACATCTAACTTGAGTGATCTTGAAGGTCTGGGCGTCAAAACAGTCGTTGGGAATGCCTTGAACGCCGAAGACGTCGACCAAGCTTTCAAGTCTGATGATTTTAAGATTGTAATTAGTTCTCTAGGAGGACGGCGTGGTGAAAGGCGCCCCGACCTTGTCGGAAACCTGAATATTACGGCTGCCGCGAAAGCGAATGAAGTGCGCCGCGTCATTCAGGTGAGCTCCATGGGTGTCGGCACAACCCGCGAGCCCCCGGGTGAGGGTGCAAACTTTATGGCTGAAGTGCTGTATATAAAAACACTGGCGGAAGACGACCTGATCTACAGCAATTTGGACTACACAATTATCCGTCCGGGTGGATTGCGCCGCGGTGAAGCGACCGGCACCGGTGTTTTTGAAGACTATGAGCATCGCGGCTCCATCGATCGCCAAGAGTTGGGACGCATGATTGTTACGATCCTGGATGACCAATCCACTCATAAGCGGATTCTCTACGCTTGGGATCCCACGCTGCCTGCTGGCGAGGAATAGGACGCCCTGCACTCAGCGTTCAAGAATCGGAGGGCTCACTCATGTTTCTGTTGCAAACACCCTGGTCCATAGACTCGCTGGAGGCTGTTGACGCCGCGCTCCAGCAAGCCATCCGCACACGGGTAAACGGCGGGCCCACCTTGGCCCTTCTCCCGCATAGCGACGGGTCGGAGCACGATGCGTGTTCTGAAAAAGACGTCGTCAGTGCGCTTGCCGGTTTGGCGAAAGCTCGTGCTGTCTACATCGGGGCATCGGCCTACGTCAGGGTCGACGGTGAGGCTGTGCCTCGGACTGTCGGACTCATCATCGGGCCGGATGGTGATGTCATGGCGCGAACCGCCAAGGTGATGCCGGACTTCATTGAGGGCTACACCGATACCGCGGCAGACACGTTCCAGCCTGCATCCTTTCAGATCGCTCGTACGCCGCTCGGCCAGATTGGCATTCTGTGTGGTGAAGATATCCTAGCGCCCCATGTTGTCCGCACCATGCTTGTTCACGGGGCAGAGATTATTCTCAACCCAGCCCGAGAACGATCTGACGCATTGTTTGATAGCCGCACAGTCGCCCGTGTGGCCCGCGCTTATGAGAATGTTGTCTATGTCGCGGTCGCGTCACCAAATACCGCGACGATAGATGGCGCCAGCGTTACGCTCCCCCAAGCAACAGCGCTCTATCCACCCCAGGGCAAAGCCATCAGTGTTCGAGGTGCTGAGTCGTACCTCAGTGCGGATATTGATATTGAAGCCTTGAGGCGTAGGCGCGTCGCGCCAGTTCTCAACTTTGCCAGTATTGTGCGTATGAATCTTTATGCGCCGGGGTACAAAAATGAAGCTTCGGCACCCACGTCTTCACCCCAATCCCGCGACGAATGGCTGACTGACGGGCAAGCAAGGGTGGCGGCAAAGGCGCGGGCACCTCAAAGCGATGATGTCACCACCTATAGTGCGATGATCGGTCAGCACGTGGTGCACCAATCGCACACACCGGAGCAGCTCGTTGAGCGCCGTCAGCCTAATCTGGATGATGCGTTTGACCTGGTCCGAAACTATGGCGCGCGGGCCGCTAACTTGAAGTTGGTTGTGTACCCAGAGTTCTTTTTGACCGGGCCGGTCAGTCCGTTGGGATTCAAGCTCGGGCACATCGCCGACAAAATTGGCGTGACCTTCCCAGGGCCGGAGATGGATCAGGTCGCAGCCTTCGCCCAGGAAATCGGCGCCTATGTCTCAGGTGGTGTATTTGAATATGACCCGGAGTGGCCGAGCCGGTTCTTCAACACGGCCTTTATCTACGACCCATCGGGCAATCTCATCCATCGCTACCGCAAAATTCACTGCGGCGACACGATGGGCTTTCTGCCCGATACCACGCCAGGCAGCGTGTTCGATCAATACGTTGATAAATATGGCTATGAACACCTGTTCCCCGTCGCCGATACACCAATCGGCCGTTTGGCGACGACGATCTGTTTTGACAACAATTTCCCCGAGACCTATCGCGCCATGGCTCAACGTGGCGCCGAGGTTATCTTGCACCCGACATCAGAACCGCACGGGGCACATAGGATGGGGTGGGATGCGGCCCGACGAATGCGGGCATTCGAGAACGTCGCCTACGTTTTATCCGCAGGGCATGGGGGCGAATATTTCCTGCCCGGCCGGACGTCGCCAAGTTCGCGCGGGCGTGGTTATTCCAAGTTCATCAATTTCGATGGATCGGTTCAGGCGGAAGCCGACACAGCGGGACAGGTACCGCTTGGCGGTGTAATCGACCTTCGTGCCCTGCGGCAAGCGCGGGCTGACCTCCAAGCCAACGTGGCGCTGTGGGACGATTCGGTTGTCTACGCCGATGAGTACGGCAAAACACCGCGCGGATTGCCCAACAATCTTTGGCCAGACGACCCCCTCGGGAATCCCTACTTCGGTGGTGCTGAGATAAAGAAAGTCGCAGCGGCCTACGTTGAAGCGGGTATTTTTGTCGCTCCGCAGGCTGCAGAGTAGAAACATGGTTCGTGCCATGGCGACAGCGATTTTGTTTTCGTGGACCTTAGCGGTCGAAGCCTTGGCCGCAGACGTCTTGATTTTCGGCGCAACACGCAACACGGGCTTGGAAACTGCAAAGATATTGGTCGAACGTGGGGATTCGGTGGCTGCTTTTGTGCGGGAGACGTCCGATGTCACGGCGCTCAAGGGCTTAAGTGTAACGCTAGTGACCGGAGATGCCCTTGACGCACCCTCTGTTTCCGCAGCTTTTGTCGGGCGATCCTACGATGCAGTCGTGTCTACCCTGAGCGGAAGCGTACGCAACACGGCTGTCGACAGTCAGGGCAACATCAATGTCTTCATGGCTGCCGAAAAGGCCGGTGTTAAACGGTTGGTGTTGGTGACAGCGATCGGGGCTGGCGGTACTGATGGTGTATTGCAGGAAGGTGCGCGGCGTTTTCTCAAACCTGTTTTCGACGCTAAAACACAGGCCGAAAATGACCTCATGGCCCGCGATTTGAAATGGACGATACTGCGGCCAGGGCAACTCCCGGAAGGCCCGGCGACGGGGAAGGGGCTGTTGTCTGAGGACCAGAATCTTATGGGTCGGATAACGATGGGTGAGTTAGCGGCATTGATCGTGAAAGCGCTCAATGACGACACAACGATCGGTAAAATTTATCACACGGTTGACAGCGATATGACCGGTTCGTTTTCGTCCTTCGACTAACGCCCAGCGTTGAATGTGCGCTTAGCCTCTTGAATCGCCTCATAGATTTGAGCTGCTTTACCACCGATGCCTTCAATAATCTGATCGGTTACGGGGGCGGATGCCTGTATCCAAGAGTCTCGTTGAGCCGGTGTCAGAGTGTGAATGGTAAAGCCGATTTCTTCCGCTTGATCGAGAAACTTTTGCTCTTCAGCGCGAGACATGGCGCGCGCCTGGTCGATCGGAAGCCAGCCGTTCTGCACGATGGCCTGTTGATCTTGCGGCAATCGCCCAAGCCACTTTGAATCTGCGATCACGAAATTGACCGCGTGCATATGGCTGGTTAAGGACAGATGTGAAGCCTCTTCCGCGATCCCCGTTGGGGCATATAAAATCACAGCGTTGGCGCCCGCATCGACAAGACCCGTCTGAAGACCGACCACGTTTTCGTTGAAAGAGAGCGGGATGATGTCTGATGCGATGGCTTCGGCAAAAAGCCGGGCCGCAAGACCAGATGAGACCCGAAATCGGACACCCTTTAGATCGTCAGGCGTTAGAATCGGTTTCTTTCCATAGACGTGATGAACGCCTACTTCATCCCACGACATGAGAGTGAGACGATGCTCTGCGAGTAAACCGCTGTATATATCGAATAGTACAGTGTCAAAAATGTGATCCGCTTGCTCCGTGCTATCAAATAAGAAGGGAGTCTGTAGTAGGGCGGCTTCAGGTACGATTGAACCGACAACCAAACCGGACAAGTTTGCGAATTGAACCCGCCCTCGGCGCAAACTGCTCAAAATCGATTCTTCCGAACCTAATTCTCCCGAAACCATCGCTGTGACTTTTAGCGCATTGTTTGACTGTTCGTTTACATGGTCACGAAACATCATCCATTTTTCGAATCCGGCTGTGCCCTCAGGAACGCCGGTTGTGCCGCCGATGATGTTCTGTTGCGCGATAGCTGGTGTGGCAAGGAGAAGCGTCGCGCTAAGCACGGCAACGTATTTTGATAGGGTTTTCACAGGCTCAATCATGAGCTGCTATCCCTCGGGCAGCGGAATAAACTCGTCTTCATCGTCACGCACTTTAGAAAATACACCGTTCTTCCACTCCTGTTTCGCGCGGTCTATCAGCGCTTGATCACTAGCGACAAGGTTCCACCAGATAAGTCGTTCCCCATCCAAAGGCGCACCTCCGGCCAGCATGATGCGGGCACCGGTATCTGAGCCCACTCGGACGGACACGCTTGGCGTAAGCACGGCCATCTCGCCTTCCTCAATTAACTGGTCGCCTACAGTGACTGCTCCATCGACGACATAAACCGCCCGCTCCTCGTGCTCGTCGGTTACCGCAAAGTCAGCGCCTGCCGAGAGTGTGCCACCCAGATAGAACATCGGGGAGAATACTTTGACGGGAGAGGTTTCCCCGTAAGCAGCTCCTGCGATCAATAAGAGGGACGCGCCGTCTCTCTCGACTTTCGGCAAGCTCTCCTTCGGATGGTGATAGAATCCAGGCTCCGTCTCTTCATCACCCGTGGGTAAGGCGATCCAGGTTTGAATGCCGTGGAGTGTGTGACCGCTGGCGCGGGTTTCCAGCCCGGTCCGCTCTGAATGAACAATGCCGCGGCCCGCCGTCATCCAGTTCACATCGCCGGGCCGTATCGGTTGGTGGAAACCGAGGCTGTCACGGTGATGAATTTCACCGTCGAAGAGGAATGTTACCGTCGCAAGCCCTATATGCGGGTGAGGGCGAACGTCGATTCCGTCTCCCGGTGCAAACGTTGCAGGGCCCACGTGATCGAAGAAAATGAAGGGGCCGACTGTCCGTCTTTTGGCATAGGGCAACGCACGGCGGACCTCAAAGCTGCCGATATCCCGTTTTCGCGGAGATATAACGAGTTCAATGGCATCGGTCATAGCCGCGGTTTCTTCCTTGGTCGGCGCTGGAATGGCCTAAAAGTATCGAAAAGAGGCTCCAATATGCTCGGTCAGTGAGCGAGAGGTGTGCTGCTCAGGCGCTTTTATACTATCCTTCGCTCAATATAGTAGCACCCAGCCACTCGAAGAAACCTCGCAACGAAGGCGCAGCTCCATGCTTTATATTTCTCAGAAATCTTGGTCTCCAGACGACATCGCGGCCCTTGCAGAACATGTTGAGACCATCGTCGCAACGACGGCTCGGTTCGAAGTGGCTGAGCCGATCGAGCCGGTGGTTCTGTTGCCCCATACGTCTGCCGGGGCAGAGCCTCACGACCGGAAAAAGCTAATCCAGAGTCTGGCTGACCTCGCTGCCGAGAAGAATGTCTTTCTTGCTGGATCGACTGTCGTGCAGAGCGAAGTCGCAGGATATCCTATTACGCTCGGCTTTCTTATCAATTCAAACGGTGATGTTTTGATTGAGACCGAGAAAGTGTCGCCCGAACTCGTCAACGGCTTGGTAACAGACCAAACCAGCGCTCTTGGGCAGCCTAAGGATTTCAAGACGGCGAACACACCGATCGGTCAGGTCGGCATCCTGCCTGGCGAAGATATCCTGTTCCCGCACTTCGCGCGCAGCCTGGTGTGGAAAGGAGCGGAGATTATTCTCAACCCCACTGAAGAAGTCGCCGATGAATTGTTTGACGCGAGGCAGAACGCACGCATCGCCCGGGCGTTTGAGAACAGCGCGTTCGTCGCATCCGCATCTGCAGTTTCCCGTGGCGCGAACGGCATGGCTGTGTCGTATCCTTGTGCCAGCGGATTGTCTGACTGGAATGGCCGCCAGATCGGCGCCAAAGCGAACGAAGACTTCATGAAAGTCGACGTTTATGTCGATAAGCTGCGGCGTAGACGCGCGGCTATTTTTGGCATTGCGCCGCTCCATCTCCGCGCCAATCTTTTTGCGGAGGGATATCGCAAGCTCATCGTTGATCAGCACGCGGCTCCGGCTCAGCCACGCAATAAAGAAGAGTGGGTGGCCGATGCACGCCAACGTCTCGACAAGGCCAAGGCGGCTGAGGGAACGGGCCACGAAACAGAGTATGACGTGTTGCTGGTGCAAACCGTCAAAACGATGATTCAAAAGACGTCAGACGTGCGCGCGATGATAACGGAGAACGTGCAGCGCTCGTTGGAACTGCCATCTCGCACGGCGTCTAACCCCAACATTCGTCTCGTCGCCCTATCTGAGTTCTTTATGACCGGTCAGGGCGGTCATGGGTATCGCTCTCCCATCACATTGCAGCGGCTTGCGATCCGGTACCCCGGTCCTGAAATGGAGTTGTTGTCGGAATTTGCGCTGAAACACAAAGTCTACCTGTCAGGGTCATCCTTTGAGATTGATGACAAGCTGCCGGGATACGTTTTCAATTCGGCCTTTATCCTTAATGATTCTGGTGACCTCATTCACCGCTATCGCAAGATACAATGCGCCGATGTGTGGGGCTCTCTCCCCGATACCACGCCGGGCACGATCTACGATCAATACCTTGATACCTATGGCTACGAATTCTTGTTCCCGGTTACTGACACGCCGATTGGTCGGCTCGGTACCATGGTGTGTTTCGATCAGGCGCACCCAGAAGTGGCTCGGATGCTGGTTAAATATGGCGCCGAGGTGATTATTCACCCGTCTTCCGAAGGGCACGGATCGGGCCGTCGCGGGTGGGATATCGCCCGGCAGACACGGGCGTTCGAGAATGTTGCCTATATTCTCTCCCCACTGCCCGGTGGCGAACACTTCACGCCGGACTCAAAGTACGAACACACCAATCAGATGCGCGGTTACACTAAGATGGTGAACTTTGACGGCTCGATCCAAGGCGAACTGGATACACCGGGAGCCGCGACATTGTCAGGAACGATTGACCTCCTTGCATTGCGTCGGGCGCGGGCCAATCCACATCAGAACTTACCAATGTGGGACGACCCGAACGTATATGCGGAGGACTATGCGGGTGATATTGGCCTGCCCAACAACCTGGGTACCGGTGATCCACTCGACAATCCCTACCGGGGCATGAGGCCGCTGCGCAAAGTGCTATCCAGTTACTACGAGCGCGGAATTTTTGTGCCACCGACAGTGCCGTCGTCCCGCTCATTGTCTGTTCCGGGGAAAGCACAGCCGGACTTCGATAAACCCGGCGCGGACAGTGCACCCAAGCCAAAGACGCTGGCTGACGAAGAAAAAATGGACGGCGAATACATTCAGGTTTGAAGTACATGAAACAGTTTTTTAAGTGTGTCGTTCTCAGCTTACTGCTTTGCGTCAATAGCGCTGAGCTGTTGGCCGAGGATGATTTAAGCGTTCTCCGCGTTGCCGTGCCCTCACGCCCGCCTGGCCTGGGCAATCCATATTCGTCCCTGCCTATTGGCGCCATAAACCCCAATCATGTCCTATACGACGCGCTGACCATAATCGGCGATAAGGGCGTTATTCTTCCCGGATTGGCGTTGTCGTGGGAGTCGCGCGGCGAGTCGGCATGGGTTTTTCACCTTCGTCCCGACGTGGCATTTTCCAATGGTGAGTCTTTTACGGCGCAGACCGTTGTTGATGTCATAACTTATCTGCGCAGTAAGGATGCCGCTGGCTATTTGATCGCCGGCGAGACCGCGATGATTGACTCGGCTAGCGTCATTGATGACCTGACCGTGCAGATCAACACCAATCGCCCTGATGCCATTCTGCCCAAGCGAATGAGCTTCGTTTATATGGTGGCTATGAAATATTGGGCTGAGGTTGGTGTGGATGCCTTCGGTCTAGAGCCTGCCGGCTCGGGGCCCTTCAAGCTGAAGGATTGGGGACAAACGACCGGCAGCTACGTTTTCCAACGCAACCGGTCTTCATGGCGAGACACCGGCAATTTCGACGAAATTCACTTCACTGCCGTTGGCGACGTGGTGAGCCGGGCCCAATCCATGCTGAGTGGGCAGATTGATCTTTCTTTTAAGCTTAGCCTTGATCTGCTTGTCGACCTGGAAGCGGCTGGGTTTAACACCGTAGCGCGGCCGACCTACTCCATTGGGGCTTGGGCTTTTCACCAAGTCGACAAGAATTCGCCGGTGGCCGACGTTCGGGTGCGCCGAGCCCTGAACCTGGCGATTGACCGCGATAGCATAGCGGCGACGATTTTGTCGGGCGTGACACAACCGGTGTCGCAAGTTGCGACGCCTGACGTATTTGGCTACGCACCGGACTTGCCGCTGTTCGCTTATGATCCAGATGCGGCGCGCGCTTTACTCGCAGAGGCGGGGTACGCGGACGGGCTAGAGCTGAGGGCGGTCGTGCGTAGTGATCCTTCTGTGCCCGAGTCTACTTTGATTTATCAAGTTTTGGCCCAAAACCTGGCTGCCATCGGCGTTGATGTGGAGTTGGACCCCATTCCTGGAACCCGCTGGCTTAGTATGTATTTTTCGGGGGATTGGTCTGGGGCCGATATTTTGGACACTAGTTTCAACAACTCTATTCATGGCGACGCTATCCGCAGTATCGAAACGGCCTCGTGCCTCAAAGCGGGAGCTTACTTCTGTGATGAGAGTCTGTTGCCGCTGATCGAGGCTAGCAACAGGGAGTTTGATCCAGTGTTGCGAGAGCAGAAACTTCAGGAGCTGGTCACAGCGCTCCATTACAATCCACCGGCGGTCTACCTGTTTCCGTATTTCGACACCTTGGCCTATAGCAAGCGGCTCAACACCATACAGATGACCGGTCAGCGCGTGGATCTTGAAAAAATCACGATAAAAAAGTGACCCTTCGTCGCTCGATATCTCTTGCCGTGGCGATCATCGCGCTCGTTTGGTTCGGCGCGTCTCAGCCGCCTGTTCGTGCTGACAAGGGTGTTTCGTATCGCATGATAGACGGCGCGGGCGATGTACTTCTAAACGTCGCTGAGGCCGGTAAGAAAGGCGCTCCGGGCCTCCTACTTATTCATGGCAACGGACAGAGTTCTCTCAGTTGGCATCGCCAATTGAAGTCTGATTTGGCCGAAGAGTTTCATTTGGTCGCTTATGATCTCCGGGGGCATGCCAACTCCGGTAAGCCATGGGACATTGAGTCCTATAACCGCGCCTGTATTTGGGCCGAAGATATTGCTGCGGTGATTCGGGAAACAGGTCTAGAAAATCCCATCCTCGTTGGCTGGTCGCGCGGTGGTTTGATGGTCATGCACTACGTGCGATGTTTCGGCACTGAAGCGTTATCTGGCATCGCCATGGTGTCGTCGCGAGGACGATTGGTCGATGTTCCGCTCCCCTCCAGCGATAGCCCGGCACGCATGAGCCAGGTACAACTCGAAGATCAGAATATTGAGGCCAACATCGCGGGGGCCGATACTTTCGCAGGTCTTATGACGGCGAACCCAATGGACGAGGAATGGGTCGCGATATCCAAGGCTATGAATGTCATGTCGCCACCCTATGCGCGGCGCGCCATGCGCAGTCCGGTCTATGGCCCAGACGGAATGGTGAACAACAGCTACGCCAATTTGATCGCACAGATTGATGTACCGTTCCTTGCGGTGATGGGCGATCAAGATCCGTTTCGGGACAGTTCTCAGTTGGCAGCGGCCTTTGCCTCCGCCCTCCCGCACGCACAGATCCTGATCTATTCTGGTGTTGGCCACTCGCCGTTCCTGGAGCAACCGCGGCGGTTCAATGCAGATTTGAAGGCTTTCGCGCTGGACGCATTCGCCGCACACTCAAGCCGAACTCAAACGGAGCAATAGTATGTCTAAGGTTAGTTTCTCCCGCCGCGACGCCGTGATTTCTGCCGGGGCCGTGGCTCTGGGAACCGGAGCGCCGGTAGCGGCGGCCACCCAACCGATGCTTCCGGATGCGATCGAAGACTGGTCTTTGGAGGATCGCGTCTACGCCTTAGCGAAACAACAGGGCCGCGTTGACGACGGCAAGGTGATTTGGCGCACACGCGGTGTGATCTACGGATTTAAAGCGCCCGACTCTCCGATTCCATTGGTGCGATTCAAAGGGTGTGAACAGCAATGGGTTAAGCGCGTTTCGGATTCCGAGTTCATCAAATACAACTCGCTCCTGACCTACTACAGCGACTTCGAGACCGACGAGATTATCGACGGTTTCGTCAATCCGATGACCGGTGAGGAGGTCACCTTTAAACCCAACTGGAGCCGCGTGCCTGAAGGGCAAAGCATTTCTGTTCGCGGTGCCACGTTGAACATCATCGACCAAGCGTTCCCGGATTTTTACACGGAAAGCTCAATCCGTGACGTCGAGATGAACCTGATCGGCGATACGGTGGCATTTCACGCCAAGATGCGTTGGCCTGAACCGTTGGTACGCAACCCCTACAATCAGGACAATACCTTCTTCACGAAGCTCAGCGATTTGCAAGATCCAGAGCAGTCCTGGATACCGGCGCATGGCGCGGGTCAGATCCTTATGCCGTCGATGGCGAGCATCGGCATGAAAGACCCAGACCTAGGCCAAGTCATTTGGCATGTTGAATTTTATAAGGTGAAGTCCTGGGATGATCTGCCGGCAGACTATCTTGCCAAAGCATTGGCTGAACACGGTGAGGATTTCGACATCAATCCAGTGAATGACACCGTCCCATCGAAATTGGCGCAGAATCTTGCGCGTCTTGGCTACGTTAAGGACTGAGGTCTGTGAGCGCACGCGACAAATCGTCTTGGGAACAGACTCCGGGCGCACCAGCCGGGCACTTTGTCTCTGGGCTGGTTTACACCGACCCTGATATTTATCGCGATGAGTCGGACAAAATATTCTCAAATGCTTGGCGGTTTGCTTGCCACGCAAGTGAGCTACCTGAGGCCAACGATTACCGGGTGTTTGACCACGATGGTCAGTCATTGGTCGCAATGAGGGGCGAAGATGACGTTATTCGCACGTTTCTTAACGTGTGCTCCCACCGTGGTGCCAAGTTACTCGATCAACCGTCGGGTAACGCCAAACACGTCACCTGTTTTTATCACCGCTGGACCTATGACAATCATGGACAGTGCACCGGTATTCCGCGTGCTTCTGGGTACGCATCGGATGGCGTGAAGAAAGAGTCGATGGGTCTGCGCGAAGTACGGACTGATGTTCTGCACGATTTGGTCTTCATTACGTTGGACGGTGCCACGCCGCCGTTGGAAACATTCATTGGCCCAGCGTTAGATCGATTTTCAGAGATGTTAAGTGGTCAGCCACTTGAGGTCTTTCACTATAATCAGGCCGTTCTCGAGTGCAATTGGAAGGCCTGGCACGAGACCAATATGGATCTCTATCACGAGTTCATGCACGTTGTGCTGAGGCAGACCCAGGTCAACGCCATGCCGATGGAAGACCGCAAGCTCATCGTCTTCGAGGGTGGGCATGGCGGCAGTGGTGGCGACCTCAAAGCAGCCTATGACGGGTACGAGGGTTTCGCAGGACGAGGCGATGACGTGCCACCCTTAGCGGGAATGAGTGCAACCGATTTTCGGTTTATAAATTTGTTTCCGTCCACCGCCATAATCTCACGCGGCACTGTCGTTCGAATCGACACGGTCACGCCCATCGGGCCCGACAAAGCGCTGCTTGAAATGCGTGGCTTGGGGGTTCAGGGCGAGCCTGATGGGCATCGGCGCGTTCGTCAGAAACATCACAATCAATACTGGGGCCCGTTCGGGCGCAATGTGCCTGAAGATATGGTTGCTGCAGAGTCCTGTGCGGATAGCTTCCGCCATCAAGCTGGGCGCTATCAAATTATCGCCCGCGACGAAAAGATGGCGGGGCAAGACGACGCCATACTGCGCGCCTTTTACGCGGAGTGGGGCCGTCGATTGGGCCGCGACCCTGGGGCGCCGGTGTGATGAGCGACAACGAAGCCATCCGTATGCTCATCGCGAAAAGCTGCCTGACTTTGGATGATGGCGACTTTTCTGCGTACTTGGCGTTGTGCGCGCCGGACTACGCTTATCGCATAAAAGCGTGGAGCCCAGAGTTGCGCAACGACATGATTTGGCTTGAACACGACCGGGACGGCTTGGCCGGACTGTTTGCGACACTGCCAGAGCACTTGCAGCGGTCAGGCCGATTATCGCGTCATGTTTCGACCGCTACCATAGAGGCTCGAGAAAACACCGAAGCGTATGACGTGGTGAGTAGCCTTATCGTCCATCACACCGATCTAGATGGACGGACGCAGACTCTTGCTGTTGGCCGTTACAAGGATACGGTCGCGTGGGTCGACGGAGCTATCTTGTTGTCAGCGCGTGAGGTCGCATTGGAAACCCGAGATTTGGGTATTGGCCTCCACGTACCGCTTTAAGAGTCGGCGCCTGCTTTTTTACCGGTCACCGCTTTAAAGATCAGGTGGCCGACGATGGTGGCAACGGCAAGTCCTAGGAAAACCCAAAATAGGTCCCAGGACATGCCTTCGAGCGTCTGCTGCCCATAAACGTCGCGGCTGTAGCGAAACAACTCCATTTAGACGTTGCCTCGGATCGCCCGTTTCACCAGATTTTCCATGAGCGGGATCTTGAAGTGATTGTAATTAAGCGGTGTGGCACCACGTGACGCTGTGCCACCTGCTAAATCTGCGGTTTCCGCATCGGGAGCGCTGCCAATAACAATCTGCTCGGCACCCTCTATGCGCTTTGGCACACATTCAACGCCAGAGCAGACAATGCGGATGTCTTCGACAACACCGTTATTGACGATCATTGAAGATGCAACATTTACCAGTGGGAAGTCCCACGTGTTTCTATCGGCGACTTTTTCGAAATAGAAGTCTGCGCCAGCCCATTTAGAAGGAATGCGCACGGCTACGAGGAGTTCGCTGGCCTCGACGACCGTCATGCGCGTGATGTTGACCGCCGGACCGATAAAGAATTCCCCGGCTGGAACAACCCGCTCGCCCGCAGGGCCTCGGATAACCATTTCTGCATCGAGGGCAACGACAGCGGCTGCGGTGTCTGATGGTGTCACCGCAACACAGCGCGAAGCGCCGAACAGGCAGTGTTCTCTGTTCATGCCCTCAGGTGTATCGGCGTAACAGGTGTTGCCGCCGGCACGATAGCAATCGAGGCCTGAGCGGTAATACCAGCACCGGGTGTCTTGGCAGAGGTTGCCGCCTAAAGTTCCGACGTTGCGAATTTGCGGACTGGCCACACGGCCAGCAGCTTGTGCGAGTACGCCATAGCTCTCCGTGATGATGGGGCTGTCGACGATCTCTGACAGGGTGGTTAACGCGCCGATCTCAATGCCATCGGCGGTTTCCCGAATGCCATGCAAAGCAGCGATTCCACCAAGGTCGATAACCGCTTCAGGCCGCTTCGCGCGGTCTTTGAACCAGTCGTAACTGTCTTGGCCACCGGCCACTTTCCAGCCTCGTTCGCCATACTTTTCGAGCAAGTCCAGCGCGTTCTCAATATCTGTCGGCTGAAACAGCGCAAACTGCGGCATTACATCTTTAGTACTCATGTCTGCGCCTCCCTATTGGTTGCTCACTTGGAGCGTTTTGTATGATTGAGGCCGATCGGCCAGGGCATTGATAATCATGTCGGGCACCACCGGCGTACGGTTGAAATACACGCCGCCAAGGGCATCAGAAATCGCGCTGATGAGCGCTGACGCGGCGCATCCCATAAGCGGTTCGCCGATGCCGCGCGCGCCAACCGGATTGGTGGGGTCGGGTTTGTCGACATAGCCCACGTCCATTTCCGGCGGTACGTCTAGGTAGGAGGGCGGTTTAGCCTGATGAAAACCGATGTTAGCTGGGAGACCGTTCTGCGGATCGTAAACAATCCGTTCAAGGCCAGCCATACCAATGCCCATGACGCCACCGCCGCGGATTTGGTGTTCCAGGCCTTGGGGATGGACCACAGTCCCGCAGTCCGCTGTACCGACATATTCGAGAATCTCGTATTTGCCGGTTTCGACATCGAGCTCAATTTTGATGAATGTCGTGGCCAACGCCGGCGGTAACCCTTTGCTCGGGTGATTGTCCTTGGCCGCACCGATCAGACCTGTTCCGGCCAAAGCTTTAACGGAAGCCTTAGTGATGGAGTGCATGTCTTCGTTCATTTCTTCGCCGCTGTACTTGCCGCCGAGTTCTATGGCGCGCTGGGCTGCTTGGGCGAAGGTCAGGTTCTTGCTGGGGTCAGCTTTGAAGAAGACTTTATCGTCTCCAACATCATAGTCGTCCGCCGTGCCGCCCATATCCATCGCTGCGATCTCCAGCAATTTCATCTTGGCATCCATGGCTCCGGCATAGTTGGTGCGGGTCATCGTATATGAGGTGTTGCTGCCGAACTGCCCTAAATTCCAGGGCAGGTGGCGTCGGCTATCGCCGCGCTCAATGACACAATTTTCCCAGGAACAGCCAAGGACCTCAGCGGAAACGCGCGACGTGCTGGCGTAGGAATAGGTGCCCAGGTTGCCAACGCCCGTATGGATATGAACCTTGCCGTCTGGCGCTATACGCAACAACCCATCAAAACCACTGGACCCGCCTGGGTGGAAAGCCTGCCCGACGCCAATGCCGACCACCTTCGATCCGTTACGCTGGCCACTCTGTTTTTTCTTTTCTTCCCAATTAAACCGTTCCGCGCCATTGCGCATGGCTTCCTTAAGGTAAGCGCTGGATAAAGTGCTGCGGCGTCCTCCAAATGTGGTGTTGCTGTCGGGCGCATTAAGTTCACGAATGGCTAAGCGATCAACCCCTAGGGTTTTTGCCGCCTTATCCATCAAAGGCTCCATCACACAGGCAAGCTGATTTTGGCCCGGTCCGCGTTGCGCCCCTGTAGGCGGCGTATTGGTCGCGATTGGAATGCCTTTCCAGCGCATCGCTTCGGGTGTGTAGACTAATGATAGTGCCTCACCAGCATTCGCGTAGTCAGGGAAGCTATCGTTCGCTCCACCCTGTTGCACAACGTATAAGTCAGCCGCGATAAGGCGGCCTTCTTCGCTGAAGCCAAGCTTCACATTGCCCTGGAAACCGTTGCGGCGCGAGCCGAGAAAATACTCTTCCGCTCGGGTAATGCGCATCATGCAAGGGCGGCCGACCTTCTTGGACATGTGGGCCGGAATGGTTGCGATAGGGTAGGCCGTGCCCTTTGAGCCAAATCCACCACCACAGAATTCTGCAATAAGAATGAGATCTTCTGTTTCGACGCCGCAGTACTTGGCGTAGTCCGGGACATTAAAGGTGTGGCTTTGTGACGAGGCGTGGAGATAGCATTTGCCGTTTTCCCAATAGGCAAACGCGCTACGCGGCTCCATACTTTGGTGAGGGTGCCCGGCGACCACGAAGGTTTCATCAAGAACCAGAGCCGCGTTAGCGAAACCTTCGTCGACGTCACCGTGTTCCCATTCACCTTGGGGTTTACCGCGTGGCAGTTCATTTTCGGCCGCAGCGGCAAAATCGCGTGCCGTCCATTTTATTGTTTCGGCTTTGCCTCTAAACAACGCAACGTTGCCACTGTCGTGGACGTCTGGCCCGCCTGGGAACAGACTGACCAATGGGTCTATGACAAAGGGGCGTGGTTCATATTCGATGACGACCTTCTCAAGTGCGTCCGAAGCTATTTGCTCGCTTGTCGCAGCGATGGCGAGAATGGGGTCGCCAACGTATTTCGGATGGTTCGTCAGAATTGGCATTTGCGGTTCAGGTATGTTCGGCACGTCATCCGCTGTCAGAATACCGACGACGCCATCCATCTTAAGCGCTTCGGATGCGTCCAAGTTGCGCACGATGGCATGAGGCATTGGGCTGGCAAGGAGCTTGATGAACAGCATTCCCTCTGCCCGGAAATCCTCGGCGTACTTCGCTTTACCCGTGACCTTGGCGCGGACGTCGGGCGGCGTGAAGTTCTTTCCAATATGTTTAAAGGCCATGTTAGCTCACCCGTGCTGCGCGCATGATTGAATTGAGATAGTGGTCGTAAGCCCCACAACGGCAAAGGTTGCCTGCCAAACCTTGGCGAGCTTCCTCGCGGCTTGGGTTGGGGTTGTTCTTCAGCAGGGCGACGCCGGACATCACCTGGCCTGGCGTGCAGAAACCACATTGGGGCCCTAGCTCGTCAATCATCGCCTGCTGTACCGGGTGCAAGGTGCCGTCTGGTTGCTCAAGACCTTCGATGGTTGTGACCGCGCGGCCACGAACGCTGTGAGTCAGTGTCGAGCAGGAGTTATGGGTGACATCGTCAACAAGAACGGTGCACGCGCCGCATTCACCGCGGTCGCAGGCAAGCTTGGTGCCAGTAAGACCGAGTTTATAACGCAGCGTCATCGCTAGAGTTTCGTTGGGTAAGACATCGACCGGCCGACTTTTGCCGTTGATGTTCAAATTGACTAGGCGCTCAACAGAGCCCGCCGCCGGCGTCGCGTCGTCCGAGCATCCGCTTAAACTGACGAGCATTATGCCTCCCGTCGATGCCACGGCACCTGTCGCAATAACACTCTTAATAAAAGCGCGACGGGTTACAGGGTCACGGGCCTCTTCAAACACGGGCGGTTGGCCGGTATTTGCATTCGCATCTTGATGGGTGTCGTTCGCCATAAGTCCAATCTCTCTATCGTATGCAGCGCGTCAGGAGCTGAGTATCCGAAATTGCTCGCTCTGTGTGAATACCCCAGGATTTGGCCCGAAAGTAGTGAATTCAGCCGGTGGGATGGGCTTAATCCCTACCTACCGCCACGCAGCGATCATATCCCAAGGTCGATCTTGCTCTTTGCCGCCATCTCAGCCCTTTTTCCGCACCGAATAAGCCATTAGGTTCTGGGCCGGACCGAGAAAGGGATCAGCCACAATCATGTCATCCGACCGCATTACCCGCCACACGCTCGTCGACCGCCTGTTTCATTGGGCTATGGCGGCGAGCATGTTGACCCTGCTCGGCACGGGGCTTTGTCCGATTCTCGGATTGGAATTCGATTGGGTGCCAGCCCATTGGATTGCAGGTGTGGTGCTCACGGTTACGGTTGTGTGGCATATCGCCCGCTCAATCCTGCGGAAAAACTTGCTCTCCATATGGGTCGGCCCGATTGAGCTTCTCAAAGCGCTCGCCGCAGCAAGGAACGGGCTATTTCCCAAGCCCGGTAAATATTCCATTGCCCAGCGCCTCATGCACAGTTCGGTCACCGTATTTTGTTTGACGGCTCTCGTGACTGGTTTGTTGATGTTGGTGCGGATCGATACCCCGTTTTGGGAGCGTGACCCCTATCTCCTATCGCAAGCTACTTGGGGTTTGATTTATGTCCTGCACGGGTTGGCGGCACTCGTTTTCGTCAGCTTAATCATGCTGCATGTCTATTTCGGCGTTCGTCCCGAAAAGTTGTTTTACCTGCGGTCCATGGTGTTCGGCTGGATCACGCGTGAAGAATTGGAGAAGAACCATGACCCAGAACAATGGTCAGAAGCAGGAGACCGTCAGTCATGAGCGATGACTTGAATTTTTCTGCCTGCGTTGAAGCAATAGAATCGTCCTACGAGTTCATGCTCGCCTACGCCGCTCAAGGCCGGGACAAAGAAGGCGTGAGTGGCGATGGGCCGTCAATCCGCGGTTTCCTGATCTCATTGAGCACAGCTCTCGGCGCCCTAGATGGCGCGCTGAAAGCGGAGATCGCAGTTGGAACGAGAGAGAATATTGCGCAGCTCAACACATTCGCTGCAGTGCTTGGCGATGATGCCGGCCGGGCAAGAGCGGCCATTGATTTGGCGTTGTCTGTGCCGTCGATCTCATCTCAATTGGTCGACAATCTAAACGCATCGATCCATCTGCGAGCCCTACTGACCAGTTTGTTCCTGATGGATGAGGCTGTTCAGGCTCGCTAACGGCCAGCGGTATTTTGGATGGGGAAGAATGGTGCTGCCGGAAGGAATTGAACCTTCGGCCTCTCCCTTACCAAGGGAGTGCTCTACCCCTGAGCTACGGCAGCACAAGCTCGACAACGGACTGGTCCGTGAGCGGCGCGGACCATGCCACAAGGCCCTATGGGGTGCAAGACGGGGATGCGGGAACAATCGCAGAGTCTCTGCGCACTTTGGATAGGGGGAAGCCCCCGGGGGTCGGTCGTTGACCGTCTCGCTGAGCATGCCAAACTGCCCTTCCATTTTCCCTTGCGGCGTCGCTATTCGTTTATGTCCGATAAACCCCGTCAGAAAGCCCCATCACGATCCGAGGCGGCTCGTGCCCGCTCGGCGGCAGCGTTGCGGGAGAACTTAAAGCGCCGCAAAGCCCAGGCCCGTGACCAGGCCGAGGACGAGAAGAAACCGGCCTCGCGGGACGATCAAACGCAATAGCTTGAGACCCACAAGCCCGTGGGCTACAAGATGTGCTGCTTTTCTCTGATGTTTACGGTGAAGGGACGTCATTCATGTCTGTAATGCCCGACAGTTGGATCCGCCAAAAGGCGACCGAAGATGGCATGATCGAACCGTTTACGGACCGGCTCGAGCGTGATGACGTCATTTCCTACGGCGTGTCGTCCTATGGCTACGATGCTCGTGTCTCCGACGAATTTAAAATTTTTACCAACGTCAACAATACGGTTGTCGACCCCAAGAATTTTTCGACCCATGGATTTGTCGATCGAAAAACCGACATCTGTGTCGTCCCGCCAAATAGTTTTGTCCTGGCGAGAACGGTGGAGTTGTTTCGTATCCCTCGCGATGTGCTGGTCATTTGTCTCGGGAAGTCGACCTACGCGCGCTGCGGCATCATCGTCAACGTGACGCCGCTTGAGCCGGAGTGGGAAGGGCATGTGACCCTAGAGTTTTCCAACACCACGCCTTTGCCGGCGCGTATTTATGCCAACGAAGGGGCCTGTCAGTTTATTTTTCTGAAAGGCGATAGCGAGTGCGACATTTCATACGCGGATCGCAAAGGCAAGTATCAGGGACAGCAGGGTGTAACCCTGCCTAAGCTCTAACCGTATGCCCTTTAAACGCCTCGACCGTGCCATCGCTCGATCACATTTCATGAGCATGGTCTAGCGCATGGATGCCATCCGCATACATGGCGGCGTGCCGCTGAACGGTGAGATTGCGATTTCTGGCGCCAAGAACGCGGCCTTGCCTCTTATGGCGGCCTGTCTGCTCAGCGACGAACCGCTCGTACTGTCCAATGTTCCCGTGCTTGCAGACATCAAGACGATGGCGCGCTTGCTCGAACAGCATGGCGCCTCCATTGAGCCAACTGATGACGGCCATACGGTTACGCTTCATGCCAGTTCAATTACCAGCACTGAAGCACCCTACGATCTGGTCCGGAAAATGCGGGCGTCGGTGTTGGTGCTCGGGCCCCTGGTGGCGCGCGAGGGGCAAGCTCGAGTGTCTTTACCCGGTGGCTGCGCCATTGGAACGCGACCTGTTGATCTTCATCTAAAAGCACTCGAAGCCCTCGGTGCGAAAATTGAAATGACGGGTGGCTACGTTGAGGCCCGCCTTCCAGACGGACAGAAACGACTCACCGGCGCACATTTTACGTTCCCTATGGTCACCGTAGGCGGAACCGAGAATATGCTCATGGCGGCCTGCCTCGCTGATGGCGAAACCGTTATTGAGAATGCGGCACGCGAGCCAGAGATTACGGATTTGGCGCAGTGCCTTATCGCCATGGGCGCGAATATCAGCGGCCTAGGGTCTGGGACTCTCACAGTTCAAGGTGTTGATCGTCTCCATGGTGCGTCCCATAGCGTCGTTCCGGATCGGATCGAAACCGGCACTTATGCTCTGGCCGCTGCGATTACGCGCGGCACACTGAAGTTGACCAATACTCGGGCGGATATTTTGGACTCGGTTCTCGATGCCATGCGGCAGACCGGTGTTGATGTGTCCATCGGCGATAATTCGATCACCGTTGCAGCATCCAGCGGCTTAAAAGGTGTCGATGTTATGACGGAGCCCTATCCCGGTTTCCCGACGGATATGCAAGCGCAATGGATGGCGTTGATGACCACCGCTGACGGCGCCGCCATGGTGACGGAAACCATTTTTGAAAATCGATTCATGCACGTGCCCGAACTCGGTCGCTTCGGCGCTGATGTGAACGTTCATGGTGCGTCGGCAATTGTACGTGGCAAGGCGAACCTCTCCGGCGCACCTGTGATGGCGACGGATCTGCGGGCGTCTGTGTCTTTGGTGCTGACCGGACTTGCTGCAAAAGGCGAAACCATCGTCAACCGGGTCTATCACCTCGACCGCGGCTACGAGCGTCTTGAAGAAAAGCTAGCAGCCTGCGGCGCTCGGATCGAACGGATCCAAGGGGTCTAACGACCACCACGGTTAGTAAAGTCCAACCATCCACGAGTTTGTGATCGATTAGGACTTTCGCAACGGCCGGTAACCCGTCACGGTGGGTCGCAGTAATCCAAAACTGTGAGGGCGCCATGCTCAACGACTTGCAACAGAAGTGGTGTGACGAAGCAACCACTGACTATTCCGATCTCAAAGCTCTCTTCTTAAATTGTACGCTTAAGAAATCACCCGACCCATCCCATACGGAAGGGTTGTTCAACATTTCTCGCGCAATTATGGAAGCGAACGGAGTCACTGTCGACGTTGTTCGTCCCGTCGACCACGATATCGCCTTTGGCGTTTACCCCGATATGACAGAGCATGGTTGGGACAAGGATGATTGGCCGGCGATTTATAAAAAGGTCGAGGCGGCGGACATTCTTATTGTTGGGTCTGCCATTTGGCTTGGCGAAAAAACGTCGGTTTGCACACAGGCGATCGAGCGCCTTTACGCCTCGTCCGGAGACCTCAACGACGCTGGCCAATACGCCTATTACGGCAAGGTCGGCGGCTGTTTAATTACCGGAAATGAGGATGGTGCCAAGCACTGCTCCATGAACATTCTCTATTCATTGCAGCATTTGGGGTATTCAATACCGCCCCAGGCGGATGCTGGCTGGCTTGGTGCGGCTGGGCCCGGGCCGTCCTATATGGACGAAGGGTCGGGCGGCCCTGAAAATGATTTCACCAATCGCAACACCACGTTTATGACCTGGAACCTAATGCATCTGGCTCGGATGCTCAAAGATGCGGGTGGTGTCCCGGCCCATGGCAATCAGCGGTCCCTCTGGGACGCAGGATGTCGCTTTGATTCCGACAATCCGGAGCATCGCTAAGCCCGGCTTTAGGGGCAAATACGGCTCAACCCCTAGCCGTGAGAGGCCCTGCGTGCTAAACGCCCGCCGGTGTGACGCTTAACCGGACAGACGGGAAAATGGCCCAGGACCCGCTTATCATCGCCCTCCCAAAGGGCCGTATAATGGAAGAGGCGAGACCGCTCTTGGATGCGGTCGGAATCCAACCGGAATCCGCCTTTGACGATGGAAACTCTCGCCAACTTCAGTTTGCGACGAATCTTGATCATGTCTCGATTATTCGGGTGCGGTCGTTCGATGTTGCGACGTTCGTTGCTTTCGGTGCGGCGCAACTTGGTGTGGCAGGCAACGACGTCCTGATGGAATTTGACTATCCAGAAATATATGCGCCGCTTGATCTTGGTATCGGTGGGTGCAGATTGTGTCTCGCTCAGTCCAAAGAGTTGGGCGACACGTTTGATGTGTCTCGTCTGTCGCACGTGCGTGTCGCAACGAAGTACCCCGAAACCACCAGCCGATATTTTGAGGCTCAAGGCATTCAGGCGGAATGTGTGAAGCTCAACGGGGCTATGGAGCTGGCTCCTAAGCTCGGGCTTACACCGCGTATTGTCGACCTTGTATCGACTGGCCGTACTCTAAAAGAGAATGGTTTGGTAGAAGTGGCTACTATTTCCGATGTTTCTTCCCGTTTGGTGGTCAACCGGACTGCGCTTAAGGTGCGATCCGAAGAGATTGGCGGCTGGATTGAGAAATTCCGGAGAGCGGTTGATGCCCAAGCGGCTTAATATAACTGACGCAGGCTTTGTTGCCGCGTTTGATGCCCTGCTCACCGCTAGCCGAGAAGAGAAGGCAGATGTTGACGGTGTTGTTTCTGACATTCTCGCCGATGTTAAGGCGCGCGGTGACGCTGCTGTTCTTGACTATACCTCCAAGTTTGATCGTCTAGATATTGCCGCTGAAGGCCTGGCTTTTTCGGTCGAAGAAATTGCTGAAGCGCGGTCATCTTGTGACCCAGCGCTCCTCGCCACAATGGAAGATGCGGCGGCACGTATTCGGGACTATCACGAACGGCAACTGCCAAAAGACCTGAGCTACGAAGCCGGCGACGGTGTTTCTCTCGGATACCGCTGGACAGCGGTGAGAGCGGCGGGCCTCTACGTCCCGGCGGGTACGGCGCCTTTGTTCTCGTCTGTCCTGATGAATGCAGTGCCGGCGCGCGTCGCTGGGGTGGAACGGTTGGCCGTGACCCTTCCGACACCTGATGGTGTGACAACACCGTCAATGTTGGCGGCGTGCTCTATTGCGGGCGTTGATGAGGTTTATCGTGTCGGTGGTGCTCAAGCGATCGCCGCGTTGGCCTATGGCACAGATAGTATCGCTGCCGTTGATGTCATCGTCGGTCCAGGCAATGCTTATGTTGCCTCTGCAAAGAAGCAGGTGTTCGGCACGGTCGGTATCGACATGGTCGCTGGCCCGTCCGAAGTCACGGTTGTTGCGGATGGCCAGAATGATCCGGCATGGATCGCGGCTGACCTCTTGGCTCAGGCCGAACATGATGCGTCATCCCAGTCCATTCTGATCACAGATGATGGAGCCTTTGGTGACCGCGTCGCCGAGGCGGTTGAACTGGAGCTCAAGTCGTTGGGCCGTGCCGACATAGCACGCGCAAGTTGGCAGACACATGGCGCTATCATTGTTGTCCGGTCACTCGATGATGTGCCCGCGCTCGTGGATCGTATTGCTCCTGAGCATCTTGAGTTGGCTGTCGACGAGCCCGATGTGCTGTCCGAGAAAATTCGAAATGCCGGCGCAATCTTTCTTGGCCGTCACACGCCTGAAGCTGTTGGCGATTACATTGCTGGCCCGAGTCACGTGCTGCCCACTTCCGGCACAGCGCGATTCTCGTCCGGCCTCAGTGTGATGGATTTTCTCAAGCGGACATCCTTAATCGGGTGCACGGCTGATGGTTTGCGCTCAATCGGCAAGGGTGCCGTTGCAATGGCGGAAGCTGAAGATCTCGGTGGGCACGCTCGTTCCGTGTCTATCCGGCTGAATTAGGGATCGGGGGTCGCCGTGCCGTCCGGTGCAGACCCCAATAATATGTCCGGCGAGGACGAGGCCAAGAACTCAATCCTTAAGATGACGCTGGATGAGGACTCGTTTCTGCGTCGACGCCCGGAGATAGAGCACGAGCGTGCCGTTGCTCTTTTTGACCTACTTGAGAGCAACCACTTCGAGTTGTCGGGTGAGGGCGCTGTCTCTGGCCCATACCACGTAAATTTGGCTCTTAAGGAAGATCGCTTGGTCTTCGCGCTTTCGACGGTCGATGACGATGCCATTCAGGATGTTGCTCTGCCAGTGCGACCATTTCGTTCGATCATCAAAGACTACTTTATGATCTGTGAGTCTTACTTTGACGCCATCAAAACAATGTCCCCAAGACAAATCGAAGCGATTGATATGGGGCGCCGCGGATTGCACAGCGAGGGCGCGCAGATGCTTGAAGAGCGCCTACGCGAACACGTTGAGCTTGATCACGCGACATCGCGGCGACTGTTTACCCTTCTCTGCGTTCTTCACATGAGAGGGTAAGGGGGATGGATTTTTTACCCACCGCTGTTTTATTTTGTTGCACCCACAATGCTGTTCGCTCGCCTATGGCGGAAGGTCTCATGAAGCGGTTCCACGGCAGCCATGTTTTTGTGGACTCAGTGGGTGTCCACCTCGGCGAAACAGATCCCTTTGTGATAGAAGTTATGCATGAGGTTGGGGTGGATATCAGTAAACACAAGTCGAAGACATTCGAAGATTTGGCAGACGATTCTTTCGACTACATCATCTCGTTATCGCCCCATGCCCAGCATAAGGCCGTGGATTTGACCCGCTACATGGCGTGTGAAGTTCTGTTCTGGAACACCTTTGATCCAACGCTGGTTGAAGGGTCGAGAGAAACGCGTCTCACGGCCTACCGCGAGGTCCGGGACCGCTTGCAGCAACGCATTTTGGACATATTTCCGCCTATTGAAGACGGGGCATTTTAGCAACATTTCGCGGGAATGCGGCCTTTTCAAGGGAAAACCCTTGACCCGAGGCCATTCTAAGCTCTTTCTGTGCCCCGCAGCGCAGCCCAAGTAGTGATTTGCGGCACAATGCCACCCAAGTGATGAGGATTGATGGCTAAAGAAGAAATGATGGAATTCTCTGGAACCGTATCGGAAATTCTGCCGAATGCGATGTTCCGGGTAACACTGGAAAACGAGCATGAAATACTTGCTCATACATCCGGTAAAATGCGTAAGAACCGCATTCGCGTCCTGGCAGGAGACAAGGTCAACGTTGAAATGACCCCGTACGACCTGACCAAAGGGCGCATCACTTTTCGATTTAAGTGATGGTCTGGCGCGCGCGCGTCTGACCAGTCTTGGTCCGCCAACCCGTGGCGTTCATCCTCGCATCGGCCTCACCTCGCCGTCTTGATCTTCTTGCTCAAATCGGGCGAGATCCTGATGCCGTTGTCCCGGCGGATATCGATGAGACACCGCTGCGCGATGAAGCGCCAAAGGATTTGGCTGAACGACTTGCATTAGCCAAAGCCCAGGTCATTGCGGCAACTCACCCAAACGATATTGTTCTAGCGGCGGATACGGTCGTTGCGTGCGGTCAACGTGTTCAGCCTAAGCCCGCTAATGCAGAAGACGCTCGTCGCTGTCTCACTTTGCTCTCGGGCCGCCGCCACCGTGTGTATGGTGGCTTGGCCGTGATCAGCCCAAATCGTATAAACGTGCGCACAGTTATGACCCAGGTGACCTTCAAGCGTCTGTCGGACATTGACATAGATGCATATCTTAAGTCGGGCGAGTGGCAAGGAAAGGCTGGTGGATATGCCATACAGGGCCGCGCCGCCGCTTTCGTGAAGCAAATCAACGGCTCATATTCCAACGTCGTCGGGCTTTGTCTCAACGCCACGGAAACGATGATAGGCGGCCTTCTCGGCCCGGTTTTTGGTGACGGTAATTGACACCCTGCTGATTGACCGCGGCCCGGGAGAGACCCGGGTAGCGGTGCTATCAGGCGAGCGCGTTGTCGAAGTTTATCATCACCGACATGGGCTTCCCAGCGCCGGCGCCTTGTACCGCGGCCGTGCTGGCAAGCCTTTACCCAATGCCGCGGCGATTTTTGTGGATATCGGCCTCGAGCAGCCTGCCTTGCTGGCCTGTGGCTCGGACCGGCCGCCAGAGGGTGCGGCAGTGGATGTTCGCGTTGTCCAACCGCCGCGCACCGACAAGGGCGCCAAGGTCGCCTTAGCTGATCCGGCGTTGGCGGCCTCGGCTCTAGAAGCACATTCTGGCGATGTCGTACCCCCGGCATGTCTTAGCGACGCTGAGCACCCAGTCGCGTTTTGTGCCCGGCGCTATAGCGACAGTCTTAAACATATTTTGGTTACGCCTGGTGATGCCGACAAAGCGATCGCGATGCTCATTGGTGACACCTTGCAGCGTTGCCTCACATCCGACGCGGGGGATTTGTTCTCACACTACGGTGTTGATGAAGCCATTGAGTTGGCGCTTGACCCAATGGCTCCATTCGTCGGCGGAGGAAAACTTATTATTGAGCCCACCGCGGCGCTCGTTGCGGTCGATGTCGATGCCGGGCCGATGCATGCGGCCGCCGCTAACGCCGCCGCACTGGACGCCCTTGCCAACGAGCTGCGGCTTCGTGGTCTGTCTGGGCCGATTATTGTTGATCTTATTCCAACCAAAGGACGAACTGCCCTGGTTGAAAGATTTAAACAGGCCGTGGCTGATGACCCGGTGCGCACTCAAGTCTCTGGTTTAACCCCGGAGGGACGTCTCGAGATCAATCGTCGGAGAAGCCGTCCGTCGCTCGCCGACCTGTTGCTCGAGGATGTTCGAACGGGGCAACTTTCAAGCTATGCCGTCGTGTTTGATGCGCTACGCCAATGTGTCCGTACCGGACTCGCAGCCGGTTCGGCCCGGGTCACCCTCAGTGCGAATCAGACCGTTATCGCGGCGCTTCGTGGTCCGTTGCAGTCTGCACTCAACGAGGCTGAGGCTTCACTTAAAGCGCCGATATCGTTGCAAGTCGCCGATGGGGTTCGTATGTCTTACATTGATATTGTGACGTCGTGAGAGCCGATGGCTAAGAAACCGAAATCTAGCGCCGAAAAGAGCCGCCCCGATGGGGTCCGCGTGACCGCGGCCAAGTGCGTCCGATGTAAACAGCCCGTTGTGCCGCGTTTCCGGCCTTTCTGTTCTCAACGGTGCTCGGATTTGGATCTTGCAGGTTGGTTGACCTCAAAATATCGGATTCCAACGGACGACACGCCCGATGGCTCAGAAATCGAACTTCCGACGGATGACGACTAATCAAGCCTATGGCCCAGTTTCCTGCGCTGGACAGGGCCTGGAATCTCTTTTATAAGCCGCCTTTCTATCGCCCTTACAGGGTTTGCCCAGGTAGCTCAGTTGGTAGAGCAGCGGACTGAAAATCCGCGTGTCGGTGGTTCGAATCCGCCCCTGGGCACCATTCTTTCCGGGAGCGGTGATCAAAACTAAACGTGTTCGAACACGGTTCGAACGGGCATTTTAGGAGTCATGATCTTGGAATTAGCCTGCCTTGATCTCGAGGGTGTTCTTGTCCCAGAGGTATGGATCGCGTTTTCTGAGCTGACCGGCATAGACGAGCTGCGCGCGACCACCCGTGATATTCCCGATTACAATGTATTGATGAAGCAGCGGTTGTCTCTCCTTGATCAACATGGCTTGCGCCTTCCCGATATTCAAAAAGTTATATCGACGCTAGAACCCCTCCCGGGAGCTGCCGACTTTCTTGATTGGCTGCGCGAGAGATTCCAGATCATTATTCTGTCCGATACATTTTACGAGTTTTCTGAGCCTCTGATGCGCCAACTCAGTTGGCCCACTCTATTTTGTCATCGCCTGATTACAGATGATGAGGGCAGGGTTGTGGACTATAAATTACGTCAGCCTGATCCTAAGCGCGCCTCAGTAAAGGCGTTTCATTCGCTAAATTATCGCGTGATAGCTGCGGGCGATTCTTATAATGACACGACGATGCTGGGCGAGGCTGATGTCGGGATATTAATTCATGCTCCACAAAACGTGATTGATGAATTTCCGCAGTTTCAGGCTGTGCACGATTTTGCAGCACTAAAGGCGGCTTTCGTCGCGGCCAGTGACCGGCCGCTTAGCCTGTAAGCGTTAGGGCGCCTCTGGCGCTTAGGCGGAAGCTGCGTGTCGATGGTTCGAAACCGCCCATGGACACCATTTCCCCCACGCTTCCTAAATACGACCGCCTCAGAAGACGAATGTCTGCTCTTAGCTATAAGCGGACGTAAGACTTGAGGGGCGAGCAAAAGAAAACTCCGCTCTGGCTTCCCTGAACGTGGTTCTTATTATTAGTCTGTGTTGACCCGCCCCTATGAATGGTCCAGTTGGTTTGAGAGTGTCCGGACGTTTCCAAGGTATTACGATTGTTCGTGAGGCCTTAACGGCATGACGCTTACGCCGCTCGATACCAAAATCAAATCTCCACTGTCATGGCATTGTAAGTGAACTCACGCTTCATCCCATCGGTGGGGTCTTTGGCCCGGTCCGCCGGGTTGGCACTCATATAGGTTTTGCCCCGCTCAAGAGACTTCACGTGGAACTTGTTGGCACGGGCGAGACGGGCTTTTTCATAGCGGGCGAAGGCGGCCTGCCAGTCGCCGGTATCGGCTTCAAAGCAGCGGGCGAGCACAGCGGCGTCTTCAAAGGCCATGCCCGCGCCCATGCCATAAAAGGGTGTCATCGGGTGGGCCGCATCACCGAGCAGAACCACCCGCCCGGCAGTCCAACTGTCCAGTGGCTGACGGCTGTGCAAGGCCCAGCGCAAACACCGGCCCCCCGGCGACGCTTTAATGATGCGTTGGACCTCAGGATGATAATCGCCCATGTGCTCCAGCACTTCACTGACATCGGTCCAGTCGTTCCAGCTTTCCTCACCTGTCGCGTCAGGCTGATAGGCGTTGGCAACCCAATTAATCTGTCGGAAGCGACGCAATGGGTAGCGCGCGAACATGCGACCCTCAGATGGATAGCCGGCGAAGTGTGGCACAACATCAAGCCCCGGCACGTCATCCGCCTCGACCAGACCACGCCAGGTGAGAAAGCCAGTAAAGGTCGGCGGCTGGGTATCAAACAAAGTATCGCGCACCACAGACTTCAACCCATCACAGGCGATAACAACATCACATCGTTCTGTTGCACCGTTGGTGAAGTGGAGACTCACGCCTCCGTCTTCTTGATCGACGGCATCTTGCTCGATGTGTTTCAAGGTGTGGTTCAGCCGCAGCGCATTTCCTTCGGTATTGAAAGCGTTCTCCAGCACTTTGTGCAGGTCGGCGCGGTGCAAGTGGCGCACAACGGCCCCCTGTGTTGCGAGCGCTTGTTCGATGCTGCGCTCGGTAAACAGAATGCGTTCGCCGGTTTGATAGTGATTGGTGCCAAAGGTGGTCGTCGCGCTGGCAAAGGACTCAGCGGCATCTTCCAGACCTAGGCCCGCGAGAATCAACGTAATGTTCGGCCCGACGGTTATACCGGCACCGATCTCTCCCAGCTGGGAGGCCTGCTCAAACACAGTAACGTTGTGAAACCCGCGCTGTTGAAGCGCCACCGCCGCCGTCATGCCGCCCAGGCCCGCGCCAACAATGCCTATGTTGATACCGTAATTCATACTCTTCTATCCAACTCTCTACGCCATAACCGCAACAGTGTGACGGCCTGATGTCGTGATCGCCAGCGGTAATGAGTCTTCCACAGAGGGGCTATGTCCCATGCCGCGTCCGATATTCCATGATCTAATCACCACCACCACGTTTACGTTCTTACACTGGGAGATATTTCATGAACCGACGCGACCTCCTCAGTGGCATCGCTTTAGCTGCCACGGCCCTCAAC
>JABJAH010000047.1 GCA_018666155.1 Rhodospirillaceae bacterium
AAAACTAGCGGAAAACTCTCCCTTCAATCGTCCTTATACTTGCAAAGGAGCGATTGGAGGGTGTGTGGACGACATTCGAGATGTTTTTCTATCGATTCGGCTTGGCATCGCCCGTGCCGTGTCGAAAATCGTGCCGCCACATGAAGTCGAGGACATCGTTCAAGAAACGTATGTTCGCCTGTGTCAGGTCGGTAAACCCGAACAGATTCAGCATCCGAAATCTTATCTGTATAGAACGGCCCGTAACCTTGCGCTCGACAGCCTAAAACGCGCCGAGAATCGCGTGACTGAACCTTGGACTGAGGAGTTTGAAAGTAGCCGTGATCTTGCCGGGTTGGCGCTCGACGAAACCTATGAGCAAGCGGCTTCAAGTGAGGAGTTCGGGCATTTCTGTGAGGCCGTGCGACAGCTGCCGGTGCAGGCGAGGCGCGTGTTTGTACTGAAGAAAGTGTACGGATATTCCCAGCGAGAAATTGCCAGTGAACTGCGGCTTGCAGAAAGTACCGTGGAGAAACACATTGCGTTAGCAGTAAGACGGTGCGCAATTTATATGCAAGAACAGGCGTGGCGCGAATCTGGCGAAGACAATCGAAAGGAGGTCCGCGGTGAGTAAGCTCTACCGATTCGATCCAGAACTTAAAGATGGCGATCAACACCCCATAGAGGCGAGTGAGTGGATTGCGAAGATGGACAAGGGGTTGACAGATGCGGACGCTGATACTCTATTCGCCTGGATGCGGGCGGATCCGCGGAACGAAGCGCAGCTGCTTGAAATGGCACGGATGTGGGACAAGATGGATGTTCTAGCACGCCTGTCAGAAGTGTTCCCGCACACATCGGAAACGGGTCCAGTAACCGTTCGTCGCATGAGCCGTCCAATGACGATAGCAGCTTCCTTTGTCGTGGTTATCGCAGGATTCGTGATGACGGCTGCGATCATGAATCTAGACAAAGATGGACCACCCCCGAGCTTGGCTTCTGATATTGCGGCGTATGACACTGCTATCGGAGGCATATCCACGATCGAGCTGGCAGATGGATCGTTAATCACTCTGAATACGAACACCCGCGTCGGTGTCAGCTTCGGTGAGAAGCGGCGTATCGTGCAGTTAAAACGTGGAGAGATGCATATCGATGTTGCACACGATCCGACAAGGCCGCTCAGCGTTATCGCGGCCGGGCGTATTGTCCAGGCTGTGGGTACGTCTTTCAGTGTGAGGATTGATGATTCCCAGCGGGTCGAGGTGCTGGTGGATGACGGCCAAGTTCAGGTTGGTGTGCACGAACAGGGCACCGCCGAGGTTGGTCAACGTGGAACTCTGGGCAGCTTCGAGGGTCAATCGATTCTTATCGCTCAGGGTGAGCGTGTGGTGCTAAACGCTGGCAATGATAATGTGGAAGCGCTTGAGCCGGAAGAGATCGAAGTACATCTATCGTGGCGAAACGGCAATTTGATATTTCGTGGCGAGTCGTTAGCGACTGTCGTTGCCGAAATAGGCCGCTACACCGCAGTCGAATTCGTCTTAGAGGACGAAAATCTGCAGCACGTTCGCGTGGCGGGTCTGTTTAAGGCAGGTGATGTGACTGGGTTCCTGTCGTCCTTAGAAGCCAACTTCGACATCGGTTACCAACGCGCTGATGATGAGACCATTCTTCTTTCTGCTGAAAAGAGTCGTAGCACGGATGCGCCAAAGTAGCTGCAGGCGAATTTCTACCCCTATCGACTGGCGGATTTTTTTCAGCCGATCGTCTTATTCCCTAGCGGGCCGACACGTTGTTGCGCGGGTGGTGAGTCTCCTTTGGGGCACTTACGCTCGATTGCGAATAGGATGTCTGGTGATCGGCTGGTGCGTGTCTTTGTGCGCTCACGCAGGCGATACAGTGACCTTTGATATTCCTAAGCAACGTGCCGATCTTGCGCTCATCGAATTTGCGGAGCAGTCGGATCGAACCTTGTTGTTTTCGTTTGATGAAACCAACGACAAGACTGCCAACCGCTTAGGCGGCCAGTATGGAGTTGTAGAAGCTCTGGAGCTTTTGTTGGTCGGATCCGGGCTTTCCATTTCGATGGGCAACGAAGGACAACTCAGTGTTGTTCATGAAGCGGAATCGAATGGGGAGACAGTTGTGAAGAAATCAAGATCATTATTAGCAAGAATAGGTTTAGTGTTGACCGGCGCGTTAGTTGGTTCAACGGCGTTCGCGCAAGAATCGGGCGAAACGGGTACGCAGTACAAAGGTGTTATTGAAGAGGTTGTCGTCACTGCTCAAAAAAGAGAGGAAGGGCTACAGGAGGTGCCACTTGCCGTTTCGGCATACAGCGGACAGTTCTTAGAGGATCGACAAATACGAACCATTGTCGACCTGTCGCAATTTTCCCCCTCGCTTGCATACACACCGGCCGGTACGTTGCGAAACTCCACTGTAGCGATTCGTGGTATCGGCTCCTCTGGGGCAAATGCTGGTATTGACGGAAGCGTAGGCATGTATCTCGACGGTGTTTTTATTCCACGATACTCAGGTTTGATCGGGTCACTAACAGACATTTCTGCCATTGAAGTATTGAAAGGTCCACAAGGAACTCTCTACGGCGCCAACACACCAGCGGGTTTGGTGAACGTTAGGACAGCAGATCCAACACAGGAGTTCGGCGGTAGTTTGCAAGTAGGATTCGGCAATTACGGCAGCCAAGAAACTTCAGGATTTGTGAATGCAGGGATTACTGACAATCTGGCAGCTCGCGCAACGTTTTGGCAACGAAGCAACGATGGATACGCGAAGCTCAAAACCGGCGGACGGTCAAATATGCGAGAAGAATGGGGCATGCGTGTAAAAACGCTTTGGACGCCTTCCGATTCGACGATTGTTGAATTCGCTGCAGATTACTCCGATATCCTCGCTTACTGCTGTGTTGGAGAGTGGATCGACATCTCAGATGAGGCTTTGGCGACGTTTGACCAAATGGCCGCCGGCTTACTGCTCAATCGAGATATAACCTTTCCGAATCGCGAGAACGACGGTTATCTTGGTCGCGGCGAAAAGTTAGATCATGTGTCTTACGCCCAAAACCAATCCATGGACGACATCGAACACTGGGGAGTCTCTCTGAAGGTGTCCCAAGAACTCTTGGATGGACACGACCTAACATTCGTAGCGTCTTATCGCGACTTTGACTCTAATCAGCACCAAGACCAAGACGCGGTGGGGATTGATGTCTCGGTTTGGGCTGATCAGCCGGAAACCCACGAGACCACCTCAGTGGAGGTGAATTTCAGCTCACCCACAGACAATCGTTATAACTACCTACTCGGCTTGTATTACTTCAATGATGACGCCTTCTTCTGGCAACAATCTCAGTTGGTCGCACCTGGCTGCTCGTTTTCGCGAAATGTTCAAAACAGAGTCGATAGTGGAACGCTGAACGACACAATGGCCGACCGCTTGCGATGTGGCGGTCATGCTAGATCGGACCAATGGGACCAGACCCACGAGAGTTTGGCGGTCTATGCTCAGGGCAACTATGACATTACTGATCAATGGTCAGTGACAGTTGGCGCCCGACTGACAAGCGACGATAAGACCGCTGATAAGCGTGTTCGCCTCTTCTCGCCAGAGACCGAGGCCAATTACGCGTCCACGGCTTATGATCTGAATTGTCCTTTGTGCTCCTTTACTGAGGGTAAACCAACAGCAAACAACCTTGGGATACTCTTCGGTACTCAGGCGTTCTCGGACGAAATTGATAACAACGAGACGACTTACTCGATCAGCACTCAGTACACACTTGAGGATGTGGGTGCTGCGGACGACATACTGATTTACGCCCGTTACGCTACAGGTTATAAGGCTCCTGGTATCAATGCGCGCCCAATTCGATTCACAACTATTCCTACCAACTATGACAAAGAAACCTCCAACAATATTGAATTCGGGTTTAAATCAACTTGGTTAGATCGGCGGTTGCTGGCGAACGTCGCCATTTTCATCAATGACTTTGAGGATCTACAGCAAATTGCGTGGAACCCCGTATCTGACCCTACCGGGTCCGGTGGAACCTTTGTACAGAACGCGGGAACCTTGGAAAACAGAGGTGTGGAACTGGAGTACGTTTATCAACCAACGGTCAATCTCAGCTTGTCAGGTTCGGTAGCATATCTGGATTCTGAGTATACGGAATTCCCGGCTGCTCCCTGCCCTGGAGTGGGAGATGTGCCAAAGCATGCCACGATAACGAACCTGTGTGATTTTACTGGCTTTGGAAACATGCGCACCCCTGAGCTTCGCAGCGTGCAGACTTTGCGCTATGCGGCACCAACTCCTCGAGCCAATGTCGATTGGTATGCCCAGGCAAGTTGGTTATACATAGACGACCAATACGTGACACCCGACCTAGATCTGCGGGGTCTGCAAAAAGCTCATTCCACCTTCAATGCAAGCGTGGGACTCGAGGCAAATGACGGATCTTGGAACCTATCGGTTTTTGGCCGCAATTTAAGCGATAAAACCTATGTAACTGGTCTAATAAATGGAGCTGTACCAGGTCTGTTCGGTAACCGCGGATCAAAAGTCGCGCGGCTTGGAGAGCCCATGACTCTTGGCGTAAGATTGACCGTAAACTTTTACTAATCGTCCTAGGGCAGAGTCTGTTTGAGGGGTTGCCCGAGGAGCGCCCCTCAAGTCTTCATCGCGAGAAGAGACAAAACTGATAGGTGTTACCACCGTCCTCGCATGCAGGTAGGGAGGGACCGCGTGGCCACAGAGGTATTATCAAAACGAACACTTTACGCCCATGGCACCTTGGGCATGCCACTGGCCGTCATCGGCTATCCACTGGCGATTTGGATTCCGGCTCATTACTCGGGCGGCCTTGGCATCAGCCTCGCTACTGTCGGCACCATACTGATGCTCGCCCGTTTAACCGACGTGATTACCGATCCGCTCATGGGTGAATTGTCAGATCGCTGGCGGACCCCCATAGGCCGGCGCCGACCTTGGTTAATTATCGGCCCTCCGGTCATGATGTTGGGTGTGTACCACCTTTTTATGCCCTCAGAGGGGGTTGGCATCGCCTATTTCCTATTCTGGCTGACCATTTTTTTTGTTGGAAGCACGATGATCGCGCTACCCCATCGAGCTTGGGGCGCCGAGCTATCTACGGACTACCATCAGCGAAGCCGCGTGACTGCTGCCCGCGAAATATATGTGTTAGTGGGACTTATGCTGGCCGCATCCATTCCTATGATTATCGAGATTTTGGCTGATGGTGGAAGCAGTGTCGGGCAGGTGTTTAAAACACTGTGGAGTGACGCGATTGGCGCGTTTGCCGGTGACTTTCAGGATAAGAAAATTGTCGATCGGGCAACCCTTACTGGTCCAGTGTTAGCGGGATTGGCTTGGGCCATCATCGGTATTTTGCCGATTTGCGCATTTATCGTATTGGTCATGGTAAAAGAGCCGCCGCCAATTGCTGGGGAAACCCGGCCGAAAATCAGCGACGGCCTCAAGTTGGTCATGAAGAACGGCCCCATGCTCCGAGTGCTGGCCATCGTTTTGCTGGTGCACTTTGGCGAGTCTTTCCGCAACGCCGTGTCTTTATTTTTCATTCGCGACATTGTTGGCGTGCCTACCATTGGGGCCGCTTATTTCTTTTATTTCATCGCAGGCCTGGGGGCCATTCCCTTTTGGCTGTGGTTGGGCCGAAAGATTGGCAAGCACAAGGCGTTCATGTGCACTTTGATCACAGTTGCCGCCGTGAGCGGCGCTAACTTATTCCTAAGCTTCGGCGATTACTCCATTTTCTTCCTGCTTTTCATCGTTAAAGGCTTTTGCTTTGGGGGCCTGCAGTTCCTTCCCATTGCCATGCTGGCTGACGTGGTAGATGTGGATTCCGCCCGCAGTGGCAGTCAGCGCGCCGGTGCTTACTTCGCGTTCTTAGGTTTCTCGGAAAAAATCGCCATAGCCTTCGGCACCGGAGTGTCGCTAAACATTGTTGGCCTGTTGGGCTTCGATCCTGCTGGCGGCATTACAGGCAGCACTGAGGCAGGCGTGCTGGCCCTTCGTATGGTCTACTGTTTAGGTCCTATCCTTTTCTATGGCTTGGCCTTGAGGCTGATCTGGTCGTACCCTCTGACGCCTGAGCGCCACAAACGGCTGCAAGAAAGGCTAGCGCGGCGCAATGCGCGTTTGGCGGCTAAGAGTCAGCAGACAGCCTGAGCCGGGATGCCCATCGCGCTCAGCGTTTGCTCCCGAGTGCGGAGCCCGCGGCCTGCCATCAAAGCAGTCCGCGAACATTCGCCTTCGCCTACCGGGTAATGCGCCGGCTATCTGGCAGCTATTGAGTAGGGGCAGTCTTCACCGGCCAAACATCTTATGCATGGCATAGTCCGAAATTAATAACGGGAGCGTATATGAATTACTTACGGTTGGCCTGCCTTGCGATCGCACTGCTCTTGAATGTGCCGGTTTTAGCATCAAAACAGGCCTTTTTCGGCGATCTCCATGTCCACACGAGCTATTCGATGGATGCCTACGGCTTCGGTACACGGATGGGGCCCGATGAGGCCTATCGATTTGCCAAGGGCGCGGCGATCACTCACCCTCAGGGCTTCACTGTCCAACTGGATACCCCGCTTGATTTCTACGCGGTTACAGATCATGCAGAGTATCTGGGCGCGCTGACGACTTTCGACAACCCGGATCATCCGCTTTTTCAGACGGCCACTGAGTTGGGTATCTTGGATGAGAGCACGGTGGCTGAACGCGGCCGAACTCACCCGGACATGCCGACCTTTGTCGCGAAACATAATACGCTGGCTGAGCGACGTTCTGCCTGGCAGGACATTGTTGCAGCGGCCGAAACGCACTACGCGCCAGGCAAACTCACCACTTTCATTGGCTATGAATACACGTCATTCAGAGAACGCGGGAATATGCATCGCAATGTCATTTTTGCGTCAAACAGGGTGCCGACCGATATCTTTGGGCGCTTGGAGTCCAAAAACCCGGAGGCGCTCTGGCGCTGGATGGACGAGCAACGAGATCAGGGCTTCGAAGTGCTGGCAATACCGCACAACTCGAATGGCTCAGACGGTTGGATGTTTGATGATGTGCAGTGGGATGGCTCGCCTATCGATCCGGAATATGCAGCGCTTCGTCTTCGCAATGAACCTCTCGTTGAAATCACGCAGATCAAGGGTACTTCCGAGACGCATCCCTTTCTGTCGCCCAACGACGAATGGGCAAATTTTGAAATTTTCCCTTATCGGATTGCCAACTGGGGCAAGAGTAAGCCGCGCGGAAGTTATGTTCGAGATGCCTATCTGACTGGCCTCCGACTTGAAGCCGAGTCCGGTGCAAACCCCTATAAGTTCGGGATTGTTGGCGCGTCGGATACGCATAATTCAGGATCTCGATTTGACGAAGAGACCTTTGTCGGAAAAGTAGGGGCGCTGGATGCGAAACCGGAACGCCGTGGTTCTGTGCCGACGGGCGTGAATGAGAATGTGCCGGAATACAGACATGTGTTTCGCATCAACTATGGTGCTGCAGGTCTAACGGGCGTGTGGGCAGAAGAGAATAACCGGTCCTCCATTTATGCAGCGTTGCGACGCAAAGAAACTTTTGCAACCAGCGGAACCCGAATACGCCTGCGCATGGGCGCCAGCACTGAGGTTGCTGCTGGGGTAAACACCCGGCCCGACTGGACCGCTGCCGTTTCAAAAAGCGGCGTGCTGCAGGGGGGTGAACTGGCGGGTGGTGAGGAGTCGCCTTTTTTTGTCGTTCAGGCTGAGCAGGATGCGCGTGGCGTGCCTCTGCAGCGCCTGCAGATCATCAAAGGTTGGTATGCCGATGGCCGCCAACAGGAAGCGGTATTCGATATCGCCTGTAGTGATGGACTGACGGTTGCGACCGACCACAGGTGTCCGGACAATGGCGCGTCCGTGGATCTGGCCAAATGTGCGATATCTGCGGACAAGGGAGACGCAACGTTGTCTGCAACCTGGCAGGATCCGACTTATGAATCTGGACAAAAGGCGTTTTATTATGCTCGGGTTCTGGAAAATCCAACCTGTCGCTGGTCAACCTGGGATTCGGTACGCGCTGGTGTGGCGCCCCGCTCCGGTTGGAGTACGACAATACAGGAGCGAGCGTGGAGCTCGCCGATTTGGGTAAACTAAAAGACAAAATAACATATTACCGAGGTGCTTGAGGTACTCCTCAGCTTTAGTAGTTGCGATCTGATCTGACACATTGATTGAAAATTGAGGCTTACCGGTTTTGATGAAGGTGCAAACCCAATCTGAAGAATCGGATCGATCCAACGACAGAAGAAGCGGTGTTGAATGACACTCCGGCTGAGCCGGCTGTTGGACAAAGCGCCTCAGTCACGAAGCTTGTAAGAGTAGAAGTAGTGGACGTTTGATTTTTAATAGGTTTGGCCAAGCAAATTTTGATATCTAAATAGTCTATCTTTGCAAAGTGGTTACAAACGTCATTTTTTCGAGCGTAACCTGCTGTTTTGCCGGGATAAAATATAGCTCTACTATTGAGTGGGAGTAGGGACATCGTTAAGCGTTTTATAGGTATTGTTATTGCAATACTTCTACTGGGATATGGTGTCGTGAGGATGGGCGTAGGCGCCCTTTTGTTGGCTCAAACTTTAGATA